>NZ_JBYIQX010000006.1:0-238529 GCF_057707805.1 Streptomyces sp. bgisy159
AGGCCGTCCTCGCCTTCCTGCGCGAGTACGAGGACGACCTGGTGCTCTGCGTGCACAACTTCTCCCGCTTCTCACAGCCCACCGAGCTGGACCTGCGCCGCTTCGCCGGCCGCCACCCGGTGGAGCTGTTCGGCGGCGTCCGCTTCCCCGCCATCGGTGAACTGCCGTATCTGCTCACCCTCGCGGGTCACGGCTTCTACTGGTTCCGGCTCGCCCGAGTCGCATCCCGCACCGGCCGGCGCGGATGAGCGTGCGCCGGGGAAAGGACGCGTCACCATGCCGAAGACCGCTGTGATCACACGAGGGTCGGCCGGTACCGACACCCGTGCCGTCGGGGCGCTCGGCGCCCTGCTGAGCGAGTGGCTGCCGCGCCAGCGCTGGTTCGCGGGGAAGGACCGGCCCGTCGAGGAGCTGCGTCTGCTGTCCATGACGGAGCTCTACCCGGGCTGTCTGCACGTGCTGCTGCAGGCGGGCCACGCGGGGGTGCCGGCGCCGGTCGGCGCGGCGCCCACCGGCGACTGCTACCAGCTGCTGCTCGGCGTGCAGGAGCATCACACGCCCCGTCTGGGCCGGGCGCTGATCGGCAGGGTCGCGGAGGGTCCGCTGGCCGGACGTACGGTGTACGACGCCCTGCAGGACCCCCGTTCGGCGCAGCTGCTGCTGGAGCGCATGCGCCATCCGGGCACGCTCGGGCCGCTGGTCTTCGAGTCCGACCCGGACGCCCCGCCGGTGCCCGCCGGGCTGGCACCCCGGCTGATGGAGGCCGAGCAGTCGAACACCTCGCTGGTGTACGGGGACGCCTTCATCCTGAAGGTGTTCCGCCGCATCCAGCCCGGGGTCAACCCCGATCTGGAGGTGCCGGTCGCGCTGGCCGGCCAGGGCTGCGAGCGGGTGCCCGCACCGGTGGCGTGGATCCGCACCACCCAGCCGCAGGAGGCGACGCTGGGCGTGCTGCAGCCGTTCCTGCCGAACGCCTCCGACGGCTGGACGCTGGCGCTGGACGCCCTGGCCCGCGGCGAGGACTTCACGGCCGAGGCCCACGCGCTGGGCCGGGCGACGGCCGAGGTGCACCTGGCACTGGCGGCGGCCTTCCCGCTCGGCGAACACGGCGGCAACGGTCCGCTGGCCATCGCGATGGCGGACCGGCTGGAGGCGGCCGCACGCCATGTGCCCGGGCTGCGCCCGCACGTCCCGGGGCTGCGCCGGGCCTTCGGCGCCCTGTGCGCCTGCGATCCGGGGCCGCCCGCCCAGCGCATCCACGGCGATCTCCATCTCGGCCAGGTGCTGCGCGCGGGGCGCGAGTGGTTCGTCATCGACTTCGAGGGCGAACCGTCGCGTCCGCTGGCCGAGCGGTGCAGCGCCCACTCCCCCGTGCGGGACATCGCCGGGATGCTGCGCTCCTTCGACTACGCGGCCCGGCAGCGGCGGCCGTGGCGCCCCGAGTGGGCGCGCCGCTGCCGGGAGGCGTACTGCGCCGGGTACGCGGCCCGGGCGGGCTGGGACCCCCGCAAGAAACACGCCCTGCTGCGTGCTCACGAGACCGACCGCGCGGTGTACGAAGTGCTGTACGAGGCCCGGCACCGGCCCGACTGGCTGGCGGTGCCGATGGCCGCGATCGAACGACTAGCAGTCCGAGGAGGCTGACCCGTGGCCCTGCGTGACACGTCACTGCCCGAGGGGGCCGGCCCGGGCCCGTCCCGGACCGTGCCCCTTGACCCCGACGACCGTGCCCGGCTGCTGGCGGGCGCGCACCACGACCCGCACGCCCTGCTGGGCGCCCACCCGGTGCCGGACGGGGTGGTGATCCGTGCTCTGCGGCCCTTCGCGCGCTCGGTGACCGCCCTGGTCGACGGCGAGCGCGTCCCGCTCGCCTCGGACGGCGACGGCCTGTTCTCCGCCGTCCTGCCGGTGGCGGAGATCCCCGAGTACACCCTGCTGGTGGCGTACGACGGCGACGAGAGCGAGACGCACGACCCGTACCGCTTCGTGCCGGCCCTCGGTGAGCTGGATCTGCATCTGATCCGGGAAGGGCGGCACGAGCAGCTGTGGAAGGCGCTCGGCGCGGAGCCGATGACGCACCAGGGCGTGGCCGGCACCCGGTTCACCGTGTGGGCGCCGAACGCCCGCGGTGTGCGGGTCACCGGCGACTTCTGCTGCTGGGACGGCACCGCCTACCCGATGCGCTCGCTCGGCGCGGCCGGTGTGTGGGAGCTGTTCCTGCCCGGCATCGGCGAGGGCACGCGGTACAAGTTCGAGATCACCTCGCAGTACGGTCAACGCTTCCTCAAGGCCGACCCGTTGGCCCGCCGCGCGGAGGTGGCCCCGGACACGGCCTCGATCGTGCACGCCTCGCACTACGAGTGGGGGGACGCCGACTGGCTGGCCCACCGGGGGGACGTGCCGGTGCACCGGGCGCCGTTCTCGGTGTACGAGGTGCACCTGCCGTCGTGGCGGCCGGGGCTGACCTACCGGGAGCTCGCCGAGGAGCTGCCCGCGTACGTGAAGGACATGGGCTTCACGCACGTGGAGCTGATGCCGGTGGCGCACCACCCGTTCAGCGGATCGTGGGGCTACCAGGTCACCGGCTTCTACGCACCGACGCCCCGGCTGGGCGGCCCGGACGACTTCAAGTTCCTGGTCGACGCCCTGCACCGAGCCGGCATCGGCGTGATCATGGACTGGGTGCCGGCGCACTTCCCGAAGGACGACTGGGCGCTGGCCCGGTTCGACGGGGACCCGCTGTACGAGCCCGGGGACGCGCGCCGCGCGGAACACCCGGACTGGGGAACGTACGAGTTCGACTTCGGGCGCGTGGAGGTGCGCAACTTCCTGGTCGCCAACGCGGTGTACTGGTGCGAGGAGTTCCACATCGACGGGCTGCGGGTCGACGCGGTCGCCTCCATGCTGTACCTCGACTACTCGCGCGACTCCGGGCAATGGGCGCCGAACGTGTACGGCGGCCGGGAGGACCTGGACGCGATGGCCTTCCTGCAGGAGATGAACGCGACGGTGTACCGCCGCAACCCGGGCGTGGTGACCATCGCCGAGGAGTCCACCGCCTGGGGCGGGGTGACCCGGCCCACCGACAGCGGCGGGCTCGGGTTCGGCCTGAAGTGGAACATGGGCTGGATGCACGACTCGCTGCAGTACATGAGCCACGAGCCGGTCCACCGCAAGTACCACCACCACGAGATGACCTTCTCGATGGTGTACGCCTACAGCGAGAACTACGTGCTGCCGATCTCCCACGACGAGGTGGTGCACGGCAAGCAGGCGCTGGTGTCGAAGATGCCCGGGGACTGGTGGCAGCAGCGCGCCAACCACCGCGCCTACCTCGGCTTCATGTGGTCCCACCCGGGCAAGCAACTGCTGTTCATGGGGCAGGAGTTCGCGCAGGGCGCCGAGTGGTCCGAGCCCGAAGGGCCGCACTGGTGGCTGCTGGACCCGGCGTACGGCGCGGCGGACGACCACCGCGGGGTGCGCGACCTGGTCCGCGACCTCAACCGGCTGTACCGTGCCACGCCGGCCCTGTGGGAGCGCGACACGGACCCGGCCGGCTTCCGGTGGGTCCTGTGCGACGCCGCCGACGACAACGTGTACGCCTATGTGCGCCACGCCGCCGACGGCACCCCGCTGCTGTCGGTCAGCAACCTCTCCCCGGTGGTCCGCCACGGCTACCCCCTCGGCGTCGGTGACGACGTGGCGGCCTGGGAGGAAGTCCTCAACACCGACGCTGCCCGCTACGGCGGCGGCGACGTCCGCAATCCGGACCCGGTGAAGCCGGAGGACGGGCGGATCCGCCTCACTCTGCCGCCCCTGGCCACGGTCTGGCTGGCACCGGCTGTGTGAACCGGTGTCGCGGGGGCAGTCGGGTGCGTACGAGCCGTAGCAGAGAGGCCGCATGCCGTGCGCACTGTCGGAGTGGAGGAGGAACTCCTCCTGGTGGACCCCGGGACGGGTGAGCCCCGCGCGCTGTCCGCCGCGGTGCTCGCCCGTGCCGCGCGGGAGGAGAACGGCGGGCGGGACGTCTTCGAGAAGGAACTCCACAACCAGATGCTGGAGTTCGCCACCCATCCGCAGTCCAGGATGGACGAGCTGGCGGCGGAGATCGTCCGGTGCCGCGCGGAGGCGGCCCGGCACGCCGGGGAGGCGGGCTGCGCGGTCGCGGCGCTGGCCACGTCGCCGCTTCCGGTGCGCCCGTCCGTCGGCATGCACCGGCGCTACCAGTGGCTCGCCGACCAGTACGGCATCGCCACCCGCGAGCAGCTGGTGTGCGGCTGCCACGTCCATGTGCAGGTCGACTCCGACGAGGAGGGCGTGGCGGTCATCGACCGGGTGCGCCCGTGGCTGTCGGTGCTGGCGGCGCTCAGCGGCAACTCACCGTTCTGGCAGGGCCGCGACACCGGGTACAGCAGCTATCGCAGCCGGGTCTGGCAGCGCTGGCCGTCGGCCGGGCCGACGGAGCTGTTCGGGTCGGCGGAGGGCTACCACCGGCGGGTGGCGGACATGGTGGCCACGGGGACGATTCTCGACGGGGCGATGGCCTACTTCGACGCGCGGCTGTCCGAGCGCTACCCCACCGTGGAGATCCGGGTGGCGGACGTCTGTCTGCACGCCGACACCGCGGTGCTGATCGCCGCGCTGGTGCGGGGGCTGGTGGAGACCGGCGCGCGCGACTGGCGGGCCGGCCGGGCCCCGGCGGACCACAGCGTGAGCCTGCTGCGGCTGGCCGACTGGCGGGCCGCCCGCTCCGGGCTGACCGGGGAGCTGCTGCACCCCGAGACGATGCGGCGGGCGCCGGCGAAGACGGTGGTCGAGGCCCTGCTGGACCGTGTCGGGGAGGCGCTCGCGGAATTCGGTGACCTGGAACGCGTGCGATCGTCCTGCGCCGAGCTGCTCGCCCGGGGCGGCGGGGCCCAGGTGCAGCGCGAGGTGTGGGCGCGCACGGGCAGCCTGCGGGACGTCGTCACCGCCTGCGTCCGGCACACCCAGGGCTGAGACCGCCGGTCGGTCGCGGTCCGTCCGGTCCGCCGGGGGTGGCTCACAGCATCAGCACGATGGCGTACGCCAGGAAGAAAGCGGCGACCAGGACGACCAGGCCGAGGATCAGCACCAGCGGGCCCTTGGCCCAGCCCTTGGTGGGATTGTGCGTCTCGCGCGGTCCGGCCTCGGGCATGCTGCTCTCCGCGGGCGGGGTCTCGCCCGGGGGGACGCCACCGCCCGGTTCCAGTCCGGTGGAGCGCTCGGGTTCGGGGTCGGGATTGATGTGCGTCATGCCGTCCGAGTCCCCCGAACCGGTCAGCATCACCAACTTGTCGGTTCCCGGCCACAAGTGGTCCCGCCTGGGCTACATTCGACCACCGCCGATGACGGTTCACGTCGGCGGCGTCACAGTCCGTACACCTCAGGAGCAGCGCATGCGCGACCTCGCGATCGCTCCCCCGGCCACCGCCCCGCTCACCGCGGGGCTCGCCGACAGCGTCTTCGACACCGCCGACCGCTCTCCCACGCTGCCCGTCCTGGCCCGCCGCCGGGCGGACGGCGCGGCGTGGGAGGAGGTGACGGCGGTGGAACTGCGGGACCAGGTGGTCGAGCTGGCCAAGGGTTTCGTCGCCTGCGGGATATCGCCAGGGCACCGCGTGGCGATCATGGCGCGCACCCGCTACGAGTGGACGGTGCTGTGCTACGCCCTGTGGGCGGTGGGCGCCGAGGTGGTCCCGGTCTACCCGACGTCGTCGCGCGACCAGGTGGCGTGGATCCTCCGGGACGCGGGGTGTGTCGGGGTGGTGGTGGAGGACGAGCAGAGCGTGATGACGGTCGGCTCGGTGTGCGCGACGCTGCCCGCCCTGCGGCACGTCTGGCAGCTGGACTCGGGGGCCCTCGCGGAACTCGCCCGGCACGGTGCGGAGATCCCCGCCACCACCGTCGACTCGCTGCGCCGGATCGTCCTGCCGGACGCCACCGCTGTGATCGCGTATACCTCCGGCACCACGGGCCGCCCGCTGGGCTGCGCCCTCAGCCACCGCAGTCTGGCCGCCCCCTGCGACACCCTGCTGGCCGGCTGGGGACACACCGCGGCTGCGCCCGGCGAGCGCCCCTCGGTCCTGGCCTTCCTGCCCTTCTCCCACGTGTACGGTCTGATGATCCAGGGGCTGTGCGTGCGCGGCGGCATCCTCATGGGCCATGAGCCGGACCTCAGCCAGGAGGCGCTGTCCTCGGCGCTGCTGACGTTCCGGCCCACGTACCTGTACGCGGTGCCGTCGGTGTTCGAGAAGCTGTACAAGGGGTTCCTGCGGGCGGCCCAGCAGGCGGGGCGCGGTGTCCTGTTCGAGCGGGCCGCCGCGACCGCGCGGGAGTTCGCGGCGGCCGTGGAGCGCCGGCGGATGGGGCGCGGCAGCGGCCCCGGTCTGGAACTGCGCCTGCAGCACGCGGTGTTCGAGCGGACGGTGTACCGCAAGCTGCGTGCGGCGCTGGGCGGCCGGGTGCACCGCGCCACCTCGGGAGGTTCGCCGCTGGGCCGTGACCTCTCCCTGTTCTACGAGGGCATCGGCATCTACGTGCACGACGGCTACGGCCTGACGGAGACCGCCGGCGGGATCACCGTGCAGCCGCTCGGCCGTGAGAAGTCGGGGACCGTCGGGCAGGCCCTGCCGGGCACGGAGATCCGGGTGGCCGCCGACGGGGAGATCCTGGTGCGCGGCCCGTCGGTGTTCCAGGGCTATGTCAATGCCGAGGCCGCCACCCGGGCCGCGCTGTCCGGCGGCTGGCTGGCCACCGGTGATCTCGGGCACCTGGACGAGGACGGGTACCTGACCATCACCGGCCGCAAGAAGGACGTCATCATCACCAGCGGCGGCAAGAGCGTCTCGCCGGCCCTGCTGGAGCAGCGGCTGCGGATGCACCCGCTGGTCCACGAGGCGGTGGTGGTGGGCGACAACCGGCCCTGCGTGGGGGCGCTGATCACGCTGGACCCCGAGTTCCTGACGCACTGGCGGGGCGGGCTCGCGCTGTACGGGGACATCCCGAGCCGGGAGGCCCGGGAGGAGAACGCGCTGCGGGAGGAGGTGGGCCGGGCGGTGGCCGCGGCCAACAGCGCGGTGTCGCGCTCGGAGTCGATCCGGGTCTTCCGGATCGTGCCGCAGCCCTTCGACCGGACCGGGGAGCTGCTGACTCCGTCGATGAAGTTGCGCCGCGATCTGGTCGTCGGACACTACGCGGCCGAGATCGACGCCATGTACGCGGCCCGCAGACCGGTGTCCCGGCAGGGCGGGCAGCATGAGGCGCCGGCCTGGGAGGACGCCGACGATGTGTTCCGCTGAACTCACGCGTAGGACGCGCCAGTCCGGGAACCCTCCCTGTGGCGACTGAGACAGCCGTACGAGAAGGGACGACGGCCCGGGACCGACGGGCCGCACGACGTCATGGCAACCGAGCCGAGCGGGAGTGACTCACTGGCCTCCTGGGGACCACCGACCCGTAGCGTCCGTTTCGCGGGCGAGCCGCACGACGTGACGGGGGCGCGGCTGGCCGCGGAGGAGTATCTGCGCGACCTGGCACGGGTGGCACCGCCGACGAGTGAGGAGTACTGGCACGACATACTCCTGATCGTCGGCGAGCTGACCTCCAACGCCGTCCAGTACGCGCCGGGCCCCTTCGAACTGCGCATGCGGCGCACGTTCGACGGGGTGCACGTCACCGTCCACGACACCAGCCCCACACGCCCCGAACCACGGCCGTTCCGCCCCGACAGCAGCGGCGGCGGCATCGGCTGGCACCTGGTGCACACGCTGTGCAGTCAGGTCAGCGTGGTGACGACCGAGCAGGGCAAGGACGTCCATGTGTTCCTGCCCTGGTGAGCGGGCCGCCGGCTCAGCCGGCGGCCGTGCCGCGCGCGGTGCGGCGCAGATAGTGGGTCCCGACCGTCGCCAGATAGGCGGGGTCGGACGTCTCGCTGTCGGTGCGGAACCCGGGCGCCGACCTCACCTGGTCGCGGGTGCAGGACAGCGATATCCGGCGGGCGGTCGCGTCGACGGAGGTGACCACGCCCGCGGGCACCACGGCGCTGCGACCGAAGATCCATCTGCCGCTGTCCACCACCAGGTGCGCCATGCCGTGGGGGCCGGCGGCGCGCTCCACGTGGCCGACCGTGCCGCCGTCGGCCGCGACCACGGTCCACCCGGTCAGGTCCTGCCCGTGGTGGTACCCGCTGCCGGCCGCGTAGGACCAGATCCCGTCGTCGGTTCTCACGCCGCCCCACCCCTTCGCCGGTGCGCGGGGGCACGGGATGCCACCGCGCTCGCTTCATTGCACCCTGTACCCGTCCGGCGCCGCTCCGATGCGGAGCGCGACTGTGCCCCATGTCGCATCCAAGCGGCGCGCCGGGGTAGCTGCCTGACATCCCCACAGTTCGGAGGCCCCCGTGTCCACCGCTCAGAGTCCCCTGTCGATCGAGGTCGAGCTGGCGCGCGAGGACGTCGTCCTGGTGAGCGTCGCCGGCCATCTGGATCTCGACACCGCGGCCGCGTTCCAGGCCGGGCTGGCCGAGCAGCTGCGCCAGGGCCGCCGGCACTTCCTGCTCGACCTGTCGGCGGTGCCGTTCATGGACTCGTCGGGGATGAACATCATCCTGCGGACGTACCACGAGACCCGCGGGCGGGCGGGCAGTGTGCATGTGATCCGTCCGGTGAACGCCGTGCGCCGGGTGCTGGACCTGACCGGCGTCAGCCTCACGGTCCCCATATCGGAATCGGTCGACGAGGCACTCGCCCTGATCGACGGACAGGGGGCCGGGCAGGCGTCGGCCGAGACGCCGGGGGACGCCTGAGGGGACCCGCGGCTGGGCGTCTTCGTCTGGTTGCCTCACCCGGCTGGCGCTCACCGGCCGGGCGCGGTGGGATCGTGTGAGGTGCGACACGGCGTGCGGCGGGCATGCGCGTGCCGTCGAGGCAGACCGCCGGAGCCGCAGAGAGGGAGATCGACGTGATACGACCCAGGATCCTGGTGGTGGGCGCGGGCTTCGCGGGAGTGGAGTGTGTCCGGCGCCTGGAACGCAAGCTGTCCCCCGACGAGGCGGACGTCACCCTGGTGACGCCGCAGGCCTACCAGCTCTATCTGCCGCTGCTGCCCCAGGTCGCCTCGGGGGTGCTGACCCCGCAGTCGATCGCCCTGTCGCTGCGCCGCAGCCGTAAGTACCGCACCCGGATCATCCCGGGCGGCGCGATCGGGGTGGACCTGGCGGCGAAGGTCTGCGTCATCCGCACCATCACCGACCGGATCGTCAACGAGCGCTACGACTACATCGTGCTGGCCCCCGGCAGCGTGACCCGGACGTTCGACATCCCGGGGCTCACGGACAACGCCTTCGGCCTCAAGACGCTCGCCGAGGCGGCGTACATCCGGGATCACGTGATCTCGCAGCTCGATCTGGCCGATGCCAGTCTGGACCCGGCCGAGCGGGCGGCCCGGCTGCAGTTCGTGGTGGTGGGCGCCGGTTACGCGGGCACCGAGACCGCGGCCTGTCTGCAGAAGCTGACGCACGCGGCGGTGCGGCGTTACCCCCGCCTGGACCCGCACCTGATCAAGTGGCACCTGATCGACATCGCCCCGAAGCTGATGCCGGAGCTGGGCGAGAAGCTGGGCCGCAGCGCCCAGGAGATCCTCAGCCGGCGCGGCATCGACATCTCGCTGGGGGTGTCGATCGCCAAGGCCGGCCCGGAGGAGGTCACCTTCACCGACGGGCGGGTGGTTCCGACCCGCACGCTGATCTGGACGGCGGGCGTGGTCGCGAGCCCGCTGATCGCCACGCTGGGCGCCGAGACGGTGCGCGGCCGGCTCGTGGTGTCCGACGAGATGGCCGTGCCCGGCCATGACGGGGTGTTCGCGCTCGGTGACGCCGCCGCCGTGCCCGACGTCACCCGGGAGGAGGGCACGATCTGCCCGCCTACCGCGCAGCACGCCATGCGGCAGGGCAAGGCGGTCGCGGACAACGTCATCGCGACGCTGCGTGGGCAGCCGCTGCAGCGCTACGAGCACGGGGATCTCGGTCTGGTCGTCGACCTCGGCGGCCGCGACGCCGTCTCCAAGCCGCTCGGCCTGGAACTGCACGGCCTGCCGGCCCAGTTCGCGGCGCGCGGCTATCACTGGTGGGCGCTGCGCACCAATGTGGCGAAGGTCCGGGTGGCCACCAACTGGACGCTGAACGCCGTCGCGGGCGACGATTTCGTGCGCACCGGCTTCCAGGCGCGGCGGCCCGCCAAGCTGAAGGACTTCGAGTACACGGACACGTACATGACACCCGAGCAGGTGCGGGCACATGTGGCGGGGACGGAGCCGCCGACCGGCGGCTGAGGCGGTGGACCGACGGCGACGGACGGGGGCCGGTGGAGCGCACGTGGTCGCGCCCCGCCGGTCCCCGTCGCCATGGGCGAGGGGGACCGGCGGGGCGCGGTGGTGGGCGGCCCGCTCAGAAGTCGGTGGGCAGCCCGCTGACCTCGGCGATGCCCCGCAGTTCCTCGGTGTCGTGGTGCCGCTGCCGGATGTAGCCGGCGATCTCGGCCAGCCGCACGGGGTCGGCCGCGGTGTCCGCGTCGGTCACCACCCGCACCGGGCCGGTCTCGTCGATGTTCAGTTCGACGAGCTGGTTGTCCAGGCGTCCGGTGACGGCGGTGGCGATGACCAGGGCGGCCTCGTCACGGATCTGCTGGGGCAGGGTGTCGGTGTCGTCCGGGTCCAGGGAGAAGTCGAGGGCCTCCGGGGGCTGCTCGTCCAGAGCACGCAGCGCCGGGGCGACGACCCTCAGCAGGAGCCGGTAGTCGTCGTTGTCCATCCGTCCGCGCAGACGGTCGAGGTAGAGGTCCACGGCCCGCCCGTCCGGCGAGTTCTCGGGTTCCGTCATTCGTTACGGGTTCCTCCCTCGCTCGGGTGTACACACGCTCACGCGTAGGCGCGAGGGTCCGCGCCCGCCGGGCCGGCGGTCGGCGCGGAACCGTGGTGCGAGAGCCACCGGTGGGCGGTCTGCAGGGCGTGCCGCACATCGCGGGTGCCCGTGGACACGCACAGCGTGTAGGCGAGGTCCTGGGCCCGGATGTCGGCCTCGGTGCGCCGGTCGGCCTTCTCGTCCGACGCCGTCAGTGCCTCGTACTCGTCGACCAGTCGACGCAGCACGGCGGGATGGGGCATCAGCATCGGTTCGCTCCTCGGTCCGGGTCGGTGGGGCGGCGGGTCAGTGACGGGTGCGCGGTGTCGGACGCGTGCTCCTCGGGTCTTCCGCGGTTCCGGACGGCGGTACCGCCGGACGGTGGTCAGGCGCCGGGTGCGGGCGGCCCGTTCTTCCCAGCGGTGGTGGTGCCGGAGCTGCCGCCACGCCCCAGGGCTTCCTCACGGACCCGGGCGCAGCTGCGGCTGATCAGCCGGGAGACGTGCATCTGGGAGATGCCCAGTTGGTCGGCGATCCGGCTCTGGGTCATGTCCTCGAAGAAACGCATGTAGAGGATGGCCCGCTCGCGCTCGGGCAGGCGGCGCAGTCCCTCCTTCGCGGACTCTCGGTCGACGACGACGTCGTAGGAGGCGTCGGCGGCGCCGAGGGTGTCGGCCAGGCTGTACCCATCGTCACCCGAAGGGAGTTCGGCGTCCAGTGAGAGCGTGCTGAAGCTCTCCAGCGCCTCCAGGCCGGCGTTGACCTCGTCCTCGGTGAGGCCGGTGTGCGCGGCGATGTCTGCGACCGAGGGTTCCGGCGCTCCGGGATTCTGGGTGAGGTCGCGGCGGGCGACACGGACCTTGTTGCGGAGCTCCTGCACGCGGCGCGGCACGCGCAGCGCCCACATGCGGTCGCGGAAGTGCCGCTTGATCTCACCGGTGATGGTGGGCACGGCGTAGCTCTCGAAGGCCCCTCGGGCCGGGTCGAAGCGGTCGACGGCCTTGACCAGTCCGAGGGCGGCCACCTGGCGCAGGTCCTCGATGGCCTCCCCCCGGTCGCGGAAGCGGCCGGCGATCCGGTGGGCCATGGGCAGCCACGCGGTGACGATCTCGTCGCGCAGCGCGTCGCGTTCGGGGCCGTCCGGCAGGCCGGTCAGCCGGACGAACTGGGCTGTCGTGTCGGGTGCGTCGTCGTGGGTGCGTCGCGGCGACGTGGTGGTGCGGGCGGAAGTTGCGAGTCGACTTGTCGACAGATCCGTAGCCATTGCGGTTTCGCTCCTGAACGGTGGAGTCAGGGACTGACCGCGGGAGGAACGGCGCCTGAGGGACCCAAGAGGCCCCGGCAGCCGTACGGCTCCCGCTGGCGCGCCTCCGGTCCGAAGCACGAGTGTGCGTCTGCCCCTGTGACGGGGGACCAAACCCCCTGGAACGCAAAAGGCGTCTGAGAGGCATGTGGCGCTTTTTGCGCCTGTGTCCATGGAAGGGCCCCAAGGGGGCGGACGGGAGGGCGGCCTGCTGGAACAGGCGAGGTGGCGGGCGTCAGAACACCGGGACGACGGCGGTGATGCGCTTGCCCCCGGAGGGCAGGTCGGCGACGCTGACCTCGCGGGAGAGCCTGCACACGATCGGCCACCCGCGGCCGCCGGTGCTGCGCCGGGACCGGGGATCGTGGCTGTCCACGGCGACGGGCAGCCGGTCACTGCGGTCGCTGACGGAGACCCGGACGGCCGGGCCGTCGACGTCGACGTCGAACTCCGTGACGCCGCCGCCGTGCAGGATGGCGTTGGTGGTCAGCTCCGAGGCGACGAGCAGGGCGTCGGAGAGGGCGGCCTCGTCGCAGTGGGTGCCGGTCGCCCCGCACCGCCGGGCCACCACGCCCCGCACGGCGCGGCGGACGTCGGCCGGGCGGCACGGACCGCGGGCGCAGTGGCGTGGCAGGCAGCGGTCGGACGTGCCGAGCGGGCTGGGTGCGGGGTCGGTGGTCATCCTTTCACTCCTTGGCTGGTCCCGGCCGGCACCGGCCGGGCCGGGCGGCAAGCTGTCTCCCTGTTCGGCTGGCCAGCCGCGCCCGGGCCAAACATCACGGGCGCCGTTTCCCGCCACATCCCGGCTCGGAGCGGCCCGTCGGCCCCGGCCGGGTGGGTTCGGGCGGCGACGGGGTACCCGCGGGCCATGTCCGATGTGGTCGACTCCGACGAACTGCTGCGCCGCATGCAGCGGGCCAGGGCTTACGCGCGTCAGGAACTGCGCACCTGGCGGACGCTCGCCGAGGGGGCGGAGCCCGCGGCGGACGCGGCGGCGGCGCGTACCCGGCAACTGGCGTACGAGGTGGTGGTGCGTGTCCTGGACGAGATCCTGACTCCCGGCAGCCACGGTCCGGAGCCCGGGAAGACGCGGTGACCGGGACGACGCGGTGATCGGGACGACCCGGCGACCGGGGGAGGCGGGACGAGGTGGTGGGCCGACGTGAATCAGGTCACGCGACCCGGTTTTGATTTCTCATACGATCCGAAAATCGTTTAGTGTTCATCCATACGCGGCGCGCGGAGTCGACGGCACTCCTCCTCCGTACCCCGCCCTGGACCGCCCTGGCCGGCTTCCCCCGTCCGGCCAGGGCGTTTTTCTGTTCCTCCCGAGGTGCCCGACGCCGCGTGGGCGGTTCCAATGGGCATAGGGAAAGCACGCATCCGTCGTCGGCGAGGAGCACCGCGCCATGACCAAAGCGATCAAACTGCTGTCCGCCCTCGCCCCACCCCAGCGCGCACGGCTGATGGAACTCGCCCGCGAGGTCTCCTTCCCGGAGGACACCCGGATCTTCGAGGCGGGCGGCCGGGCGGACCGCTTCTGGGTCATCCGGTCCGGGGCGGTCTCCCTCGATCAGCGCGTCACCTCGTTGCAGCGGGTCACCGTCGCCAGCCTGGCGGCAGGCGACCTGCTGGGCTGGTCCTGGCTGTTCCCGCCCTACGAGTGGGACTTCGGCGCGGAGGCGTTCAGCCCGGTGCGCGCCTACGAGTTCGACGCGCAGCCGGTGCTGAAGCTCTGCGAGGAGGACCCGGCGCTCGGCTTGTCCCTGGTGCGGATCGTGGCCGAGATCCTCGCCCACCGCCTGGAGGCGACCCGCGGCAAACTGCTGGAACAGGGCGGGTCCTACCGGTGGGGGCGGCGGTAGGGGCGGTCAGCCGCCGCTCCCGGCGAGCAGCAGCAGCCCGAGCGTGATCATCGTCGCCGCGACGAGCCCGTCCAGCACCCGCCAGGCGGCGGGCCGGGCCAGGAAGCGGCCCAGCAGGCGGGCGCCGAAGCCGAGCGCGGCGAACCAGCACAGACTGGCCAGCGCGGCGCCGACCCCGAACGTCCAGCGCAGCGGGCCCCGGTCGGCCGCGATGGAGCCGAGCAGGAAGACGGTGTCCAGGTAGACGTGCGGGTTGAGCCAGGTCAGCGCCAGGCAGGTGAGCACCGCCCGGCGGCGTGAGCCGGCCGCCTCGCCCTGCGCCACCAGCGCCCCGCCGGGCCGCAGCACGCGGCGGGCGGCGAGCACGCCGTAGCCGAGCAGGAAGGCGCCGCCGATCCAGGCCACCGCGGTCAGCGCCTGGGGCCAGGCCACCACCACGGCACCCACCCCTCCCACGCCGAGCGCGATCAGGACGACGTCGGACAGGGCGCAGATCCCGACGACGGCGAGGACGGCGTCGCGTCGGATGCCCTGACGCAGGACGAAGGCGTTCTGGGCGCCGATGGCGACGATGAGCGACAGACCGGTACCGAAACCGGCCGCCGCGGCGGCGAGAGCGTTGGACATGGCGCCCACGGTAGGGAGCCCGATCACTGGACGTACAGCTAAAGATTCTTACGTAACATTAGCTCTCGTGAAGACGATCGCTGATCCCGGGATGCCGGACCTCCCGCTCGACCAGGTGCGGACCCTGCTCGCCGTGGTCGACGAGGGCACCTTCGACGCCGCGGCCGCGGCGCTGCACGTCACCCCCTCCGCGGTCAGCCAGCGGGTCAAGGCGCTGGAACGGCGCACGGGGCGGGTCCTGCTGCTGCGCACCAAGCCGGTGCGGCCGACCGAGTCCGGGGAGATCGTGGTGCGGTTCGCCCGCCAGCTGGCCCGGCTGGAGCGCGACACGCGGGCCGAACTGGGCATGAGCGGTGCCGGGGAACCGACCCGGGTCTCCGTCGCGGTGAACGCGGACTCACTGGCGACCTGGTTCCTGCCGGCCCTCACCCGGGTCGCGCGCGAGCCGCGCCTGTGCTTCGAGCTGCACCGCGAGGACGAGACCCGCACCGCCGAACTGCTTCGTGAGGGACTGGTGATGGCGGCGGTCACCTCGTCGCCGGACGCGGTGACGGGCTGCTCCGTGCGCCGACTGGGCACCATGCGCTATCTGGCCGCCGCGACCCCCGGCTTCGCCGAGCGCCACCTGGGCGGCTCGCTGGGCGAAGCCCTGGCCGAGGCGCCGGTGGTCACTTTCGACCGCAGCGACGACCTGCAGGACGCGTTCGTGCGACGCCTGCGGCCCGGGCGGGGCCGGGCGGGCACGGTACGGCACGCCGTGCCGACCTCGGAGGGCTTCGTGTCCGCGGTGGCCGCCGGGCTCGGCTGGGGCATGGTGCCGCGCGCCCAGGCGGCGGAACTGCTGCGCACCGGCCGTCTGGTGTCCCTGGCCCCGGACCGCCCGCTGGACGTTCCGCTGTACTGGCAGCAGTGGCGGCTGGACTCCCCCGCGCTGGCGGCCCTGGCCGAGTCGGTGGCCCGCGCGGCGGCCGAGGCGCTCGACCAGGGCCCGTCCTGAACGTCCGGGCCGGAAGACGTCGCGGCGCCGGAGGGGCTTCGGCGACGGGCCCCGGCCGTCCCGGCGGCCCGCTCGGATCGACAGGCCCCGGCCGTCCGGGCGGCCCGCTCGGGGCGACGCGGCGGCCGGCGGGCCGGCGGCCGCGTCGCGGGGGCGCGGGCGACGGCGGGTCGCGAAACCCCCTCGGATCCGGTCAGCCGCTTCCGCGGCGCAGGGGGCCCCAGGCGCTCTCCTGGCGGGCCACCTCGGCCCGCGCCTCCTCGATGACGCGCCGGTCGATCCAGCACAGCGGCCGCACGTCGGTCACGAGGGGCTCGTTGTCCGGCCCGCGACCCGTCTCGCGGCCCGCGAGGACCCAGGGACGGACCCCCGGCCCCTTGTCGTGCGGCAGGTGGGCGTAGTCGTACAGACGGCGGGCCACCCACAGGTCCAGGGGCCGGTGCCGCCACCACTCCTCCACGTCCAGGGGGTTGGCCGACAGGCCGGGCATCGCCACGCCGGTGAGGTCGTCGGTGCTGGACGTGCCGGCGAGATCCGCCTCGGGGCCGCGGGACCAGCGGACGTAGAGACCCTGGCGGCGGCCCACCAGCCGGGTCAGCTCGCCCAGGCTGCGGGCGACGGGCAGACGGCCCGGCGTGCTGCTCATGGACCCTCCTTCCGCGCCACCGGGCCACCGGAGTACCCAGGGTGGACGAGCCGGAACGGGGCGGTCGCGTGACCATGGGGCGAGCAGCGTCCCCCGCCGGAAAGGAGAATCCCATGAGTGTCCGTGTGCGCCGCGTCTACGATCCGCCGCACCCCGACGACGGGGTGCGGGTGCTGGTCGACCGGCTGTGGCCGCGCGGGGTGTCCAAGGACGCCGCGCGCGTCGACGAGTGGCCCAAGGCCCTCACCCCGTCGACGGAGCTGCGCCGCTGGTACCACGCCGGCGAGGGCTCCTACGAGGAGTTCACCCGCCGCTACGAGGCGGAACTGGCCGCCCCGGACGCGGCCGGGCTCCTGGAACAGGTGCGGTGGCTGGCCCGGGAGGGGCCGGTGACGCTGCTGACGGCCTCGAAGACACCCGAGGAGAGTCACGCAGCCGTGCTGGTCGGCCTGCTCACGGCCGACGGGTGACGTCACGTGGTCCCGGGCCGCTCGCGGGGTGCCTCAGCCGGTCTGCCGGGCCGCCGCCCGTCCCGCCGCGCGCCCGGAGAAGAGGCAACCGCCGAGGAAGGTGCCCTCCAGGGCGTTGTAGCCGTGCACCCCGCCGCCGCCGAAGCCGGCCACCTCGCCGGCCGCGTACAGTCCCTCGACGGGCCGTCCGTCCGCGCCGAGGGCGCGGGAGTCGAGGTCGGTCTGGATGCCGCCGAGCGTCTTGCGGGTGAGGACGTGCAGCTTGACGCCGATGAGCGGGCCGGCCGCGGGGTCGAGGACCCGGTGCGGGGTGGCGACCCGGCCGAGGCGGTCGCCGAGGTAGCGGCGGGCGTTGCGGATGCCCTGCACCTGGGTGTCCTTGGCGAACGGGTTGGCCATCTGCAGGTCGCGGGCCTCGATCTGCCGGCGCAGCGTGGCCGCGTCGAGCAGCGGCTCGTCGGTGAGGGCGTTCATGCGGTCGACGAGCCGGTCGAGGGTGTCGGCGACGACGAAGTCGGCCCCGTGGTCGAGGAAGGCCCGGACGGGCGCGGGCGCGCCCTTGCCGAGGAGCCGGTCGCGCAGGACCGCGCGCTTGTCCTTGGCGGTGATGTCCGGGTTCTGCTCGGAGCCGGAGAGCGCGAACTCCTTCTCGACCATCCGGCGCGTGAGGACGAACCAGGAGTGGTCGTACGCGGCGATGTCCTCGGTGGTGCGCAGGTACTTCAGGGTGCCGAGGGTGTCGTACCCCGGCAGGCAGGGGTCGGGCAGCCGACGGCCGAGCGCGTCGAACCACAGCGGGGACGGTCCGGACAGGATGCGGATGCCGTGACCGGGCCACACGGGGTCCCAGTTGCGCACGCCCTCGGTGTAGTGCCACATGCGGTCGCGGTTGACCAGGCGGACGCCGGCCTCGGCGCTGATGCCGAGCATGCGGCCGTCGACGTAGGCGGGGACGCCGGTGACCATCTCGGTGGGCGGGGTGCCCAGCCGCCGCGGCCAGTGGCGCCGCACCAGGTCGTGATCGGCGCCGATGCCGCCGGAGGTGACCACGACCGCCTGGGCGGTCAGCTCGAACTCGCCGGACCGCTCCCGGCTGGAGGCGACGCCGCGCGGCGAGTCGTCGGAGGCCAGGACGGTGCCGCGCACCCCGCGGGCCGCACCGGACTCGACGACCAGTTCGTCCACGCGGTGGCGGTGGTGGAAGGTGAGCAGTCCGTCGCGGGCGGCCTGCTCGGCGTAGCGGGCGAAGGGCTCGACGACGCCGGTGCCGGTGCCCCAGGCGATGTGGAAGCGGGGTACGGAGTTGCCGTGGCCGTCGGCGCGCGGGCCGCCGCGCTCGGCCCAGCCGACGGTGGGCAGCAGCGTGATGCCGTGCCCGGCGAGCCAGGCGCGCTTCTCGCCGGCCGCCCACTCGACGTAGGCGCGCGCCCAGCGCACCGCCCAGGAGTCCTCGTCGTCGAGGCGGTCGAACCGGGCACTGCCCTGCCAGTCGTTCCAGGCGAGGTCGAGGGAGTCCTTGACGCCGAGGCGGCGCTGCTCCGGAGAGTCGACGAGGAAGAGCCCGCCGAACGACCAGTAGGCCTGGCCGCCGAGGTTGGCGGCGTTCTCCTGGTCGACGAGTGCGACCCGGCGGCCCCGGCTGGTCAGTTCGTGAGCGGCGACCAGGCCGGCGAGGCCGGCTCCGACGACGATGACGTCCGCGTCCATGGGGTGCGTTACCTTTCCTCGGTCCCTCGTCGGGGGTCTGTCGCCGCTGTGGTGAGCAGGGCGGTGAGCAGCTGTTTGAGCCAGGCGCGGGCGGCGTCGACGTCCTTGTCGAGCAGGAGCTGGGTGGTGACGCCGTCGTAGGCGGCGACCACCGCGCGGGCGGCACCGTCGACGTCGCCGAGCGCGGTGGACGGTTCGGGATGCCCCTGGGCGCGGGCGAGCCGGTCGGCGATGGCGCCGCGCAGCCGCACCCGGTGGTCCAGGAGCGTGCGGGCGACCTCGGGGTCACGGGCGGCGTGCACCAGGAAGTCGGTCTTCACCAGCAGCCAGTCCACGTCCAGCAGGAGGACCTCGGTGACCCGGTCGACGGCGGCGGGCACGTCGAGGCCGGGCCCGTCCTGGGCGAGCGCGTCGGCCACCTGTCCGGCGATGAGGTCCGCGCGTTCCCGGTAGAGCGCGAAGAAGAGTTCGTCCAGGGTGGCGAAGTTGGAGTAGAAGGCGCCCCGGCTGTAGCCGGCGGCCTCGCAGACCTCCTCGATGGAGACCCGGCCGAAGCCCTTGGCCGCGAACACCGCGAAGGCGCCGTCGAGCAGCCGGGCGCGGGTGCGGACGCGGCGCCTGGTGACGCGCCCGGGTGCCTCGTCGGCCATCTCCGCCCCCTCTCCGTTCGATACGGGAATGTATCGGATACGCCAGTGCATCGAAAGACCGGTCGACGGCCGATCACCCGCCGCCCGCCGAACGGCAACCCGCCCCACGAATGGAACACAGTTTCGATTCGGGGGTAGGCTGGCCGCATGGCCACGCACCACCTCCAGGGCTCCCTCTTCGACCAGGCCGACGAACTGCGGCTCGGCGCCCTCGCCGGGATCCGCCGGACCGAGCTGGGCGCCGGGGCCTGGATCGACGTGCGGCCGGGCTGGCTGACCGGCTCCGACGGCCTCTTCGACCACCTGGCGACCGGTGTCCCCTGGCGCGCCGAGCGGCGGAAGATGTACGACAACGTCGTCGACGTTCCGCGGCTGCTCGCCTTCTACGGGGCCGGGGACCCGCTCCCCCACCCCGTGCTGGAGCGGGCGCGCGCGGCGCTGTCCGCGCACTACGCCGGGGAACTCGGCGAGCCGTTCACCACGGCCGGCCTGTGCTACTACCGCGACGGCCGGGACAGCGTCGCCTGGCACGGCGACCGGGGCGGCCGGGGCTCGCGCGAGGACACCATGGTCGCGATCCTGTCCGTAGGCGCCCCCCGCGACCTGCTGCTGCGCCCGGCCCACGGCGGCGGTGAGACCGTGCGCCGCCCGCTCGGCCACGGCGACCTGATCGTGATGGGCGGCTCCTGCCAGCGGACCTGGGAGCACTGTGTGCCCAAGTCCACCCGCGCCGCGGGTCCGAGGATCAGCGTCCAGTTCCGTCCGCACGGGGTCCGCTGACGCGTCCGCCCGCCGATCTGCTTTGCTGGCGTCCTCAGCCACCTCTTCGCCACGGGACGGTCATGCGGGCACAAGTGCAGCAAGTAGCCGACGGCGTGCACCTCGTGCACGGCTCCGACACCAACTGGGTGATCCTCGCCGACGGCGACGCCGTCACCCTGATCGACACCGGCTATCCCGGGGACCGGGGGCTGCTGCTGGACTCCCTGGCCCAGGTCGGGAGTTCGCCCGAGGCGGTGACGGCCGTCCTCGTCACCCACGCGCACACCGACCACATCGGCTCGGCGGAGTTCCTGCGCACCCGGCACGGCACGCCGGTACGGCTGCACCAAGCCGAAGTCCCCCACGCGCGCCGGGAGTTCCTGCACCAGGTGGGCGTGGGGACGGTCCTGCGCCAGGGCTGGCGACCCGGGGTCCTGCCCTGGGCGGTGCGCGCGCTGCGCTCCGGCGGCACCGCCCACGTCCCGGTGGCCGGGCCCGAACCGCTGCCGGCCGCCGCCGGTCCGCTCGACCTGCCCGGCCGGCCCGTGCCCGTGCACACCCCGGGCCACACGCTCGGGCACTGCGCCTACCACCTGCCCGCGGCGGGCGTGGTGGTGTCCGGCGACGCCCTGGTCAGCGGCCATCCCACGTCCCGGGTGCGGGGCCCGCAGCTGCTGCCGACCATGTTCCAGCACGAACGCGAGCACGCCCTGGCCTCGTTGCGGCTGTTCGAGGAGCTGGAGGGGGATGTGCTGCTCCCGGGGCACGGGCCGGTACACCGGGGCCCGGTGGCCGACGCCGCGCGCCGTGCGCGGGAACGCGCCGTCTAAGGTCGGACCATGGCTTTGCAGATCAGCGCCACCAACCCGGAGCACCCGGCCCTCCTGCTGGAGCTGCCGTGGCACCTCCCCCTGGAGGAGTGGCCGGAAGAGGTCCTCGTCCCGCTGCCCCGGGGCATCTCCCGCCACGTGGTGCGCTACGCCCGCGCCGGCGAGGAGGTCATCGCCGTCAAGGAGCTCGCCCAGCGGCCCGCGCTGCGGGAGTACGAGCTGCTGCGCGACCTGGACCGGCTGTCCATCCCGGCCGTCGACCCGCTCGCCGTGGTCACCGGCCGCCTCGACACCGCCGGGGAGTCCCTGGAGCCGGTGCTGGTCACCCGGCACCTCGGCGGGTCCATGCCGTACCGGTCGATGTTCGAGACGACGATGCGGCCGGCGACCATGCACCGGCTGATGGACGCCCTCGCGGTGCTGCTGGTCCGGCTCCACCTGGCCGGGTTCGCGTGGGGCGACTGCTCGCTGTCCAACACGCTCTTCCGGCGCGACGCGGGCGCCTACGCCGCCTACCTGGTGGACGCCGAGACCGGCGACCTGCATCCGCGGCTGAGCGACGGCCAGCGCGCCTACGACCTCGACCTGGCCCGGGTGAACATCAGCGGCGAGCTGCTCGACCTGGAGGCGTCCGGGGCGCTGCACCCCTCCGTCGACCCGATCGAGTTCGGCACGGAGATCTGCGCCCGGTACGGCGACCTGTGGAAGGAGCTGACCCGCACCTCCGTCTATCCGGCGGGCAAGTACCACTACATCGAGCGCCGCATCCGGCGCCTGAACGACCTCGGGTTCGACGTGGCCGAGATGCAGATCGAGCACTCCTCCACCGGGGACACGGTCACCTTCGTGCCGAAGGTCGTCGACGCCGGCCACCACCAGCGCCAGCTGCTGCGGCTGACCGGGCTGGACGCCGAGGAGAACCAGGCCCGCCGGCTGCTGAACGACCTGGAGAGCTGGATGGCCACCCAGGACGACTACGCCCCGGGCGACCCGCTCGCCGCACGGCCGGAGGTGCTCGCCCACCGCTGGGTGCGCGACGTGTTCCGTCCGACCGTGCGGGCCGTTCCGCTGGAGCTGCGCGGCTCGATGGACCCGGCGGAGATCTACCACGAGCTGCTGGAGCACCGCTGGTACCTGTCGGAGCGGGCGCAGCACGACATCGGGCTGGACACCGCCGTCCGGGACTACATCGAGAAGATCCTTCCCAAGGCGCGCGAGACCCTGGAGCCGACCGTCCCCGAGGCGTGATCAGTCGTGCGGGACGACGGCCACCGGGCAGTCCGCGAGGTGCAGCACCCCGTGGGCGACGGAGCCGATGCGGGCGCCCACCGCCGTACGGTGCGCCCGGCGGCCCACGACCATCAGCTGGGCCCGCCCGGACACCGACAGCAGGACCTGTCCGGCGCTGCCCATCTCCACGTGCTCCACGACGTGCACGTCCGGGAACCGCTCCCGCCACGGCTTCAGGGCCTCCGTCAGCGCCTGCTTCTCGAACGGTTCCAGGCCGCCCGCGTCGTCGAGGAGCTGCATCGAGGCGGGGCTGTAGGCGAACACCGGCGGCAGGGTCCATGCGCGTACGGCGCGGACCGTCGCGCCGCGCGCGGCGGCCGTCTCGAACGCGAACCGCAGGGCCGCCGCGCTGTCGTGCGGGTCGCCGTGCTGACCGACGACGACCTCGTGCCCGGCGACCTCGTCGGACGGCTTGTCGCCGGCCCGCACCAGGACCACCGGGCGGGCTGCCTCGGCGATCACCTGCTGGCCGACGGAGCCCAGCAGGAAGCCGACCACGGCCCCGTGCCCGCGCGAGCCGAGCGCCAGCAGTTCGGAGTCCGCCGCGGCCGACACCAGCGCTTCCGCGGGGCGGCCCTCGACCAGGTCGGCGGTCACCCGGAGACCGGGGTGGCGCTCGGTGACCGCCCGGACCGCCTCGTCGACCCCCTCGCGCACCCAGCCCGCCTGGGTGTCCCGGTCCGCGGTGCCGGCCGCCGCCTGGGGCTGGAACCGCCAGGCGTGCACCAGGCGCAGCGCCGTGTCCCGCCGGACGGCCTCCCGGGCCGCCCAGGCGAGCGCCGCCCGGCTCTCGTCCGTCCCGTCGACCCCTACCGTGATCGGGCGCGTCATACCGCCGCCTCCCCTGCCTCGTGATCTTTCTGACCCGGCCCAGTCTTCACTACGCTTTCGGTATGGGCCTGCAGTGGGAGCAGATCTGCGTCGACGCACGTGATCCCGCGGCGCTCGGGGCTTGGTGGGCCCGGGCGCTCGGCTGGGTGGTGGTGAACGACGACCCTGAGGAGTACGAGGTCCGGCCGGCCCCGGACCGGCTGCCGGGTCTGCTGTTCGTGCGCGTGCCGGAGGCCAAGACGGTCAAGAACCGGTGGCATCCGGACTTCCGGCCCGTGGACCAGGGGGCCGAGGTGGAGCGGCTGCTGGCGCTGGGCGCGCGGCGCGCGGACATCGGGCAGGGCGAGCGGCCGTGGGTGGTCCTGCGGGATCCGGAGGGCAACGAGTTCTGCGTCCTGGGGGCCAGCAGGCAATCCTGAGCGCGGCGGGCCGATCGAACATACGATGGCCGGTAGCCGGCCTGGTCGACCGTCTCCGGGGTCACCCGGCCGCGGCACCGATCACTCGGGGTGGGAGACGCATGGCACAGGCCGCCGAAGCAGCGCGGACCGTCATTCTGACCGTGGACGACGACCCGGGTGTCTCCCGCGCCGTCGCCCGCGACCTGCGGCGCCGCTACGGCGCCTCGTACCGGATCGTGCGGGCGGAGTCCGGCCCGTCGGCCCTGGAGGCGCTGCGCGAGCTGAAGCTGCGCGGCGACCTGGTGGCGGTGATCCTCGCCGACTACCGGATGCCGCAGATGAACGGCATCGAGTTCCTCGAGCAGGCCCTGGACATCCACCCGGGCGCGCGCCGGGTGCTGCTGACGGCGTACGCGGACACCGGCGCCGCGATCGACGCGATCAACGTGGTCGATCTCGACCACTACCTGCTCAAGCCGTGGGACCCGCCGGAGGAGAAGCTCTATCCGGTGCTGGACGACCTGCTGGCGGCGTGGCGGGCCGGTGACCACCGGCCGGTGCCGAGCACCAAGGTGGTCGGCCACCGGTGGTCGGCCCGCTCCTCGGAGGTACGGGAGTTCCTCGCCCGCAACCAGGTGCCGTACCGCTGGTACTCCTCGGACGAGCCGGAGGGGCGGCGGCTGCTCGCGGCCGCCGGGCAGGACGGGCGGCGGCTGCCGCTGGTCGTCACCCCCGACGGCGACCCGCTGGTCGCGCCGGAGCCGCCCGAACTCGCCGCCCGCGTCGGCCTGGCCACCGACCCGACGACCGACTTCTACGACCTGATCGTGATCGGCGGCGGCCCGGCCGGGCTCGGCGCGGCGGTGTACGGGGCGTCCGAGGGACTGCGGACGGTGCTGGTGGAGCGGTCGGCCACCGGCGGGCAGGCCGGGCAGAGCTCGCGGATCGAGAACTACCTGGGCTTCCCCGACGGCGTCTCGGGTGCGCAGCTCACCGACCGGGCACGGCGGCAGGCGACGAAGTTCGGCGCCGAGCTGCTGACCGCGCGGGAGGTGACCGCGCTGGAGGTCAACGGCGCCGCGCGGATCGTCCGGTTCTCCGACGGCTCGGCGATCGCCGCGCACAGCGTGATCCTGGCCACCGGCGTGTCGTACCGGCAGCTGGCGGCGCCGGGCGCCCGGGACCTCACCGGGTGCGGGGTGTTCTACGGCTCG
This sequence comes from Streptomyces sp. bgisy159, assembly GCF_057707805.1. Classification (NCBI taxonomy): domain Bacteria; kingdom Bacillati; phylum Actinomycetota; class Actinomycetes; order Kitasatosporales; family Streptomycetaceae; genus Streptomyces; species Streptomyces sp. bgisy159. The sequence continues at coordinate 24,509 of NZ_JBYIQX010000006.1, forward strand.
GCGCTCACCGAGGCGGCCTCCTGCCAGGGCCACGACATCTACATCGTCGGCGGGGCGAACTCGGCGGGGCAGGCGGCGATGTACCTGTCGCGGCACGCCAAGTCGGTGACTCTGCTGGTGCGCGGGCCGGACCTGACGGCGTCGATGTCGCACTACCTGATCCAGCAGATCGAGGAGGCGCCGAACATCTTCGTGCGGCCCCGCACGGTCGTCGACGCGGCACACGGCGAGGGGCGGCTGGAGCGGCTGACGTTGCGCCAGGTGGAGTCGGGGGAGACGGAACAGGTCGACGCGCAGTGGGTGTTCGTGTTCATCGGCGCCGCCCCGCTGACCGACTGGCTGGACGGCGCGGTCCTGCGCGACGAGCGCGGCTTCATCCTGGCGGGCCCCGACCTCAGCCCCGACGGGCGGCCCCCCGAGGGCTGGGAGCTGGACCGGCCGCCGTACCACCTGGAGACCAACGTGCCGGGCGTGTTCGTGGCGGGCGACGCGCGCGCCGAGTCCGCCAAGCGGGTCGCGTCCGCCGTCGGTGAGGGAGCCATGGCCGTGATGCTGGTCCACCGCTACCTGGAGCAGTCGTGAGCGGGCGCGCGATGCCGTGCAGCCCGGCGGAGATCGGCTCGCTGTTCCTGTTCGAGAAGCTCTCCCCGGAGCAGCTCGGGCGGCTGTGCGCCGAGGGCCGGGTGGAGCGGTTCGAGCCGGGGCCGGTGTACGCCGAGGGGGACCCGGCGACCTGCTTCTATGTGCTGATCGAGGGCACGGTGGTGCTGTCGCGCCGGGTCGGCGGCGACGACGTGGAGGTCGTCCGCAGCTCGCAGCGCGGGGTGTACTCCGGGGCCATGCAGGCGTACATCGGGGACCGGGTGCGCCAGGTCTACAACAACTCGATGCGGGTGACCGAGCCGACCCGCTTCTTCGTGCTGCCCGCGGACACCTTCTCGGCGGTGATGCACGAGTGGTTCCCGATGGCGGTGCACCTGCTGGAGGGGCTGTTCTTCGGCTCGAAGAACACCCAGCGCACCATCGGCCAGCGCGAACGGCTCCTCGCGCTGGGCTCGTTGTCGGCGGGCCTGACCCATGAGCTGAACAACCCCGCGGCGGCGGCCGTCCGGGCCACGGCCACCCTGCGGGAGCGGGTGGCGAAGATGCGCCACAAGCTCGCCGTGATCGCCTCGGGGCCCTACGACCGGGAGGCGCTCGCCAAGCTGATCGAGATCCAGGAGCGCACGGCCGAGCGGGTCGCCAAGGCCCCGGTGCTGAGCCCGTTGGAGGCAGCGGACCGGGAGGACGCGCTCAGCGAGTGGCTGGACGACCAGGGCGTCCCGGAGGGCTGGCGGATCGCGCCGACCTTCGTCCAGGCGGGCCTCGACGTCGGCTGGCTGGAGGAGGTCGCCGCGGCGGTCGACCCGGACGTCCTTCCCGGTGCGGTGGGGTGGCTCAACTACACGGTCGAGACCGAGCTGCTGATGTCCGAGATCGAGGACTCCACGACCCGGATCTCCCACCTGGTCGACGCGGCCAAGCAGTACTCCCAGCTCGACCGCGCCCCCTACCGCGAGGTGGACGTCCACGAACTCCTCGACAGCACCCTGGTGATGCTCTCCGGCAAGCTCGGGGAGCGCGTCGAGGTCGTCAAGGACTACGACCGGACACTCCCGGCCGTGCCCGCCTATCCGGCGGAGCTGAACCAGGTGTGGACCAACCTCATCGACAACGCGGCGTTCGCGATGGGCGACGGCGGCACGCTCACCGTGCGCACGGCCCGGGACGGCGACCGGCTGCTGGTGGAGTTCCGCGACACCGGCCCGGGGGTGCCGGCGGAGATCCGCGACCGCATCTTCGACCCGTTCTTCACCACCAAGCCGGTCGGCCAGGGCACCGGGCTGGGGCTGGACATCTCCTGGCGGATCGTGGTCGACAAGCACCACGGCGGCCTGCACGTGGAGTCCGCGCCCGGCGACACCCGCTTCCAGGTGCTGCTGCCGCTGACCGCGCCCGCCCCGGAGACCGGGCCGGGGACCGACATCGAGGAGACCGCATGACAACCGACGGTGACGGCATCGACCCGAGCGTGCCGCCGAGCGGCAGTGGCTGCGCCGAGTGCGAGGCGGCCGGCGGCTGGTGGTTCCATCTGCGCCGGTGCGCGCGGTGCGGACACGTCGGCTGCTGCGACTCCTCCCCCGCCCAGCACGCCACGGCGCACTACCGGGCCACCGGTCACCCGCTGGTGCGCAGCTTCGAGCCGGGCGAGGAGTGGTTCTGGGACTACGCCACCGGGGAACTGCACGAGTCCGGTCCGCGCCTGGCGCCGCCGGCGAGCCGCCCGCCGGACCAGCCCGCGCCGGGCCCCGCGGGACGCGTACCGGCGGACTGGGCCCGCGCGCTGCACCGGTGAGGTCCGGTGCGCGCGCCCCGCGGATGTCGCACACCTGACCGCCGGAATTGAACGAAGGACAGGAATCGCTGCGGATGTGCGGTTCCGTTGAACGCGTGCCGCCGCGCCCGTCGTACCTCTGGGAAAGGGAGAGCTCCGGCGGTTCAGCGAGGGATGGCCATGGTGAAGGCGCGGGTCGCCACGTCCGGGTTGGTGGCCGGGAGGTACCGGCTCCTCGACGTCGTCCACCGGGAGACGAACCGTGTCACCTGGTACGCGGAGGACGTCCCCAAGACGCGCCCGTGCGTGGTGACCCGGGTGGGGCTGCCGGACGGCATGGGCGAGGAGGACGTGCGCCGGGCGGCGGACCGGGTGCTGCGGATGTCCGAGACGATGGCCCGGCTGTGCCCCGGCCGGATCGCCGCCGCGCTGGACGCGGTGGCGCAGGACGGCGCGCTGTGGACCGTGACCGAGTGGATCGACGGCCGGCCGCTCGGTCAGCTCCTCGCCCAGAGGCGGGACTTCCCGCCGGCCCGGGCTGCCGGGATCGGGCTGGAGGTGCTCGGGGTTCTGGAGGCGGCGCACGGTGAGGGCATCACGCACGGCGAGCTGAGCCCCGGCCAGGTGTTCCTGCGTGAGCGCGGGCCGGTGGTGCTCACCGGCTTCGGCCTGGCCGGCGCGGCCCTCGTGCCGCGTCTGGCGGCCCCGTCGTACGCCTCTCCCGAACAGGCCCGCGACGAGCGGATCGGGCCGGCGGCCGACCTGTGGGCGCTCGGGGCGCTGCTGTACACCATGGTGGAGGGGCGGCCGCCGTTCCGGGACCGGGACCGCCCCGAGGGCACGCTGCGGGGGGTGGACCGGCTGCCGCTGCGCCCGCCGCTGCGGGCGGGTCCGCTCACCGCCATCGTGCAGGGGCTGCTGCGCAAGGACTCACGGGAGCGGCCCAACCGGGCGGTGGTGCGCCAGGCGCTCGCCCGGGCCGTCGAGGAGGATTCACGCGAGGGGGCGCGGACGGTGCCGCTGCGGGCGTACCCGCTCCTCCGGTGGGCCGTGCCGCGCGGGAGCGGGCGGGTGATGCTGGCCACCGGGACCGCGCTGGCGGTGCTCACGGTGGCGGTCGCCGCGGTCGCGGTGACCCAGCGGATGTCCGGTACCGACGGCGGTCCCTCCGAGGCCGCGGCCCACACCCGCCCCACGGAGTCCGGGACGCCGGGGGCGTCGGGAGCGACGCCCGGTGGCTCCGCCGCGCCGGGCACCCCGGCGGCCCCGTCGCCGTCGCCGACGGACTCCCCGCCGTCCTCGCCCCCCTCCGCCTCCCCCACCGCGCCGTCGTCGCCCCCGTCGTCACCCGCGGCGTCGGCGACCGCCCCGAGGCCGGCCGGCGGTTTCGCGCCCTACCGCTCCCCCCTCGGCTTCTCCGTGTCGCTCCCCGAGGGCTGGCGGGTACTGGCCACCGACCGCCAGGCCGACCTGGCCTACCGGGTCACCTTCGGCAAGGACGGCGATCCGCGCACCCTCGCGGTGACCTACAGCGAACGCGTCGGCCCCGACCCGGTGGCCGTCTGGCGCGACGACGTGGAACCGGTGCTGCGGCGGGAGGCCGGGTTCCGGCGGCTCGGTGCGATCCGGGCGACGACGTACCTGGGGAGCCGGGCGGCCGACATGGAGTGGCTCACCGATGTGGCCGGCACCCGGGTGCGTACCTTCGGCCGGGGGTTCCTGCTCGGCGGTCGGCGCGGCTTCTCGCTGCGCTGGAGCACCCCGGCCGCCGACTGGGACGAGGCGGCGAACCGGCAGGCCCTGGACACCTTCCTCACCACCTTCCGGCCGGGCTCAGCGTGAGGCGCGCAGCGAGGTGAGCGGTCCGGGGTGCAGCGGGGTGGTGTGCCAGCGCGCGGTGAAGGTGCCCTCGGCCCGCGAGCAGGCCACCCGCAGGCGGTGCGGGGTCTCGAGGAACTGCACGTCCACGGCGAGGGTGTCGCCGTCGCTCCAGCCTCCGCTGACCGCGACCGGCAGCGGCCGTTCGTGGACCGTCCAGCCGCCCGGTCCGAGGGGCAGCCGCAGGGAGTGGCCCTCTTCCTGGAGGGTGAGCCTCCAGCCGTCGTCGTCCTCGGTGACGGTGGCGCCGCGCAGCCCGGGCTGGTCCGCGCCGTCACCGCCGGACCGGGTGAAGGCGGCGCCCGACCAGTGCCCGGCCCGCTCCGGCGGTGCGGGCTTGCCGGGGGCGGGTGGCAACGCCAGCCCGGCCAACCGCTCGGCGAGGGCCGCTTCCGCGTCGTCCTGGCCGGGCGGCGGCGCGGCGCGGAAGGCGGGCAGCAGACGGTCCCAGACCAGGTGCAGCAGGCCCTGCATGTCGACGGTGGCCGCGGTCAGCGCGATCACGGCGTCGTGTTCCGGCAGGACGAGGGCGAACTGGCCGTAGGCGCCGTCGGCACGGTAGCCGTGCCGGGAGCGCCAGAACTGGAAGCCGTAGCCGCGGTCCCAGTCCTGCCGGTCGTCGCCCGCCATGACTCCGGCCGTCGCGATGTGTGCCCGGGTCGCCTCGGCGACCCACTGCGGCGACAGCAGCCGCTCGCCGTCCCACACGCCGCGGCGCAGGTACAGCAGGCCCAGCCGGGCGAGCGCGTCCGCCGGGGCGTGCAGGCCGCTGAAGCCGAGCTGCCGCCCGGACCGGTCGGTCAGCCAGGTGACGTCGCCGATACCGAGCGGGTCCAGCAGCCGCGGCCGCAGGTAGTCGGTGAGGGTCTGCCCGGTGACCCGCTGGAGGATCGCGGCGAGAGTGAAGGTGGCGGGCTGGTTGTAGGCGAAGACGGTGCCCGGGTCGCGGTCCGGGGGCACCAGGAGGAAGCCGCGCACCAGGTCACCGCCGCCGAGGGCGCGCGCCCGGTCCAGGGTCTCTGCCTCGTGCCCGCTGGCCATGGACGCCACGTGCCGGACCAGCATGGCGCGGCTGCGCGGGTCGGTGATCTCGGCGTCGAGTTCCGGGAAGTACGAGATCACCGGGTCGTCCAGGCGGATCAGCCCCTCGGCGAGGGCGAGTCCGGCGGCCGTGGCCGTGAAACTCTTGCTCACCGAGTACAGCAGCCGCCGGCGCTCGGGGGTGTACGGCGCCCAGCAGCCGGTGGCGACGACCCGGTCGTGCCGGACGATGGTCAGGCTGTGCGGCTGGATGCCGTCGGCGGCTTCCACGGCGTCCAGGAAGGCCAGGACGTCGGTGGCGGCGACGCCCTGGGCGGCGGGAGTGCTCACGGTCAGGGTCATGACCACATCCTCACCCGACGCGCACATATATTAGACCCCGCGTCGCGGTGTCGGGCGGGCGGTGGCCGCCGGGTGCCTGCGGGCCGTTTTCGCGTCGGCGCGCCGGGGACTCGGGCCGCATGGTGCGAATCGGATACACGATGATGACCGAGCAGGCCGGACCGCGTGAGCTGGTGGGCACGTGGTGGGTGCCGAGGAGGCCGGGTTCGACTTCTCGGTGACCTCGGACCACTACTTCCCGTGGCTGCGCTCCCAGGGACACGCCCCGTACGCGTGGAGCGTGCTGGGCGCCGCCGCGCAGGCCACGGAGCGCATTCCGCTCATGACGTACGTGACCTGTCCGACCATGCGCTACCACCCGGCGCTGGTGGCCCAGAAGGCGGCCACGACGCAGCTGCTGTCCGAGGGCCGCTTCCGGCTCGGGCTGGGGTCCGGGGAGAACCTCAACGAGCACGTGGTGGGGGCCGGCCGGCCCTCGGTGGACGTTCGGCACGAGATGCTCCAGGAGGCCGTGGAGATCATCCGCGCGCTGTTCGGGGGCGGCCACGTCACGCGGCACGGCACGCACTTCGACGTGGACTCGGCCCGGCTGTGGGACCTGCCCCAGGAGCCGCCGCCGATCGGCATCGCCGTCTCCGGCGAGCGCTCGTGCCGGCTCGCGGGAGAGCTGGCCGACCTGCTCATCGCCACCGAGCCGAAGCCGGGTCTGCTCGACGGGTTCGACCGGTACGGCGGTTCGGGCAAGCCGCGCGTGGGACAGCTCCCGGTCTGCCACGACCCCGACCGCGACACGGCGGTGAAGCGGGCCCACGCGCAGTTCCGCTGGTTCGGCAGCGGCTGGAAGGTGAACTCGGAGCTGCCGCACCCGGACTCCTTCGAGTCGGCGACCCAGTTCGTCACCCCGGACGACGTGGCCGGCAGCATCCCCTGCGGCGACGACCCCGATGACTTCGTGGAGGCGGTGCGCCCCTACGTGGACGCCGGGTTCACCGAGGTCGCCCTGGTGCAGATCGGCGGGGACGCGCAGCGGGCGTTCCTGGACTGGTCGGAGAAGGCACTGCTGCCCGCGCTGCGGGAGGCGTTCGCGTGAGCGGCGCTCAGCGGGCGGTGTAGCGGCGCCGCGTCCACAGCGGCAGCACGAACCAGCACAGGCCGTACCAGCAGACCACCGGGACGACGAGCCAGGGCACGAGGGAGTCGTGGGTGGCCACCCGGAGGATCAGCAGCAGTGAGGCGGTCATGGTGATGAGCAGCAGGACCAGACCGACGAAGGTCATCCGGGACGCCCAGCGCACCGCCTGGGGCTTCACCCGGCGCCCCGACACCAGGCGGTGCAGGGAGACCGGTCCGATCAGGGCACCGGTGGCGCACGACCCCAGCACCACCGTGGCGATGTAGATCGCCTTCTCGGTGTCCGCGAGCGTCGTGTACCGCTGTGTGAACACGACGGTGAGCAGGAAGCCGAACAGGATCTGCACGCCGGTCTGGGCGACCCGGACCTCCTGGATCAGCTCGCCCCACATCCGGTCGGCGCGTTCCTCCTCGGACTCGTCGCGGCCGGTTCGCGGCCGACCGTCCCTTGCCTTGGCCGTCACCTGTCCTCCCGGTTCTCCCGGTGTCCCGGGTCGAGTTCCGCCCTCGCGGGCCTGTGCTGCTCCCGCGAGTACCCAGGTAACGGCCGCCGTCCCGTGCGCCGCGCCCGGCCGGCTACCAGCGGGTCTCGACCTGGTCCTTGATCCGCCGCTCGTACAGGTCGCGGATCGCGGCCAGGCTCTCGACGGACAGCGGGGGCAGCCCGGCGGCGGCCGCGTTGGCGCGGGCCTGCTCGGGTGAGCGCGCGCCCGGGATGACGGTGGTGACGCCGGGCTGGTCGATGATCCAGCGCAGCGCGAGCTGGGCCGGGGTGAAACCCTCGGGGGCGAGGCCGGCGAACTCGACGGCGGCCTCGACGCCGGTCTCGTAGTCGACGCCGGAGAAGGTCTCGCCCATGTCGAAGGCCTCGCCGTGGCGGTTGTAGGTGCGGTGGTCGTCGGCCGGGAAGACGGTGTCCTTGGTGTACTTGCCGGACAGCAGGCCGGAGGCCAGCGGTACCCGGGCGATGATGCCGACGCCTGCCGCGCGGGCGGCGGGCAGGACCTCGTACAGCGGCTTCATCCGGAACGGGTTGAGGATGATCTGCACGCTGGCCACACCGGGGCGCGCGATGGCGGTGAGGGCCTCGGCGCAGGTCTCCACGCTGACGCCGTAGGCGGCCACGCGCTCCTCCGCGACCAGGGTGTCGAGGGCGTCGAAGACCTCGTCGGTGGAGTAGACGGGGGTGGGCGGGCAGTGCAGCTGGACCAGGTCGAGCCGGTCCACGCCGAGGTTGCGCCGGGAACGGTCGTTCCAGGCGCGGAAGTTGTCCAGGACGTAGTTCTCGGGGATCTGGTCGACGCGGCGGCCCATCTTGGTCGCGACGAGCATCCGCAGATCGGGGCGGCCACGCAGGAAGGCGGCGATGGTCTGCTCGCTGCGCCCGTCCCCGTAGACGTCGGCGGTGTCGAAGAAGGTGACCCCCGACTCGGCCGCCGTCTCCAGGACCCTCAGGGCCTCCTTGTCGTCCACGTCGCCCCAGTCGGCGCCCAGCTGCCAGGTGCCGAGACCGACGACGGAGGCGTGCTGACCAGACCTGCCGAATACGCGCTCGTCCATGGCGTCAGTCTGCCATCCGGAGGGCCCCGCCGCGGAACGGGCCCCGCCGCCCGGCGCCGGGCGGTCGGGTGACGGTGACCGCCCGTTTTCGGGCCCGGGTCACTCGCGCGGGGCGAGTGTCCTCGCGTGCACGGTGCGGGCGACCCGGGGGCCGAGCCAGCGCTTGAGGCGGCGCAGGGAGTCGAACTGTCCGGCGGCACGGTCCAGCCGGTAGTAGAGCTGCGGCGGGACGTGCGGCAGCAGCGGCGAGTGGCGCTGACCGAGCAGGGCGAACATGTGCTCGGGCGGGAGGTCGATGTAGCGGGTGAGGTTCTCGTACCACTGGGCGCTGTAGCGGGCGGCGCTCTGCACCGGCAGCAGGGCGGCCTTGCGGATGCGCTCGTACTCGGCGAGGGCGTGCGGCAGTTCGCGGTGGGCGCGCAGGGCGCCGGCGAGGGCCATGGCGTCCTCCAGGGCGAGCGTGGTGCCGGCGCCGGTGGAGTAGTGGGTGGTGTGCGCGGCGTCGCCGACCAGAACCAGGTTGTCGCGGTACCAGGTGCGGTTGGTCAGGGTGCGGAAGGTGCGCCAGGGCGCCGGTCCGTGGGCCGGGTCCTGCCCGATGAGGGGGTGTCCGTCGAGGATGTGCGCGAAGAGCTTCTCCAGCCGGGCCAGGCCGTCCGCCTCGTCGGCCCCGTCGAGGCCGAGCCCGGTGAAGGTCTCGGGGCCGCACTCGACGACGCAGGTGCTGTTTCCGGGGCCGTAGGGGTAGCCGTAGCACCAGATCCAGCCGTGCCCGGTCTCCACGAAGGCGAAGGTGAAGGAGTCGAAGACCTTGGTGGTGCCGAGCCAGATGTAGCGGTTGCGGCCCGGGGTGAGGCGGGTGCCGAAGTGGTCGGCGTACCGGCCGCGCAGGGCGCTGTGGACGCCGTCGCTCGCGACGACCAGGTCGGCCTCGGGGAGACGGTCGGGGCCGACCTCGTCCTCGTGGCGCAGTTCGACGCCCAGACTGCGGGCGCGGTGTGCGAGGAGTTCCAGGAGGCGGTGGCGGCCGATGCCGTGGCCCTCGTCGCCGGGCCGGCGGGTGGCCAGGTCGCGCACGTGGGCGACGCCCTCGTCCCAGCGCACGGAGTGGGCGTCGAGGGCGCGGGCGGACTCGGGGTCGTGGTGGCGGAGTCTGTCGAGCAGTTCCCGCCAGTAGGTGACCCCCCACCCGTAGGTGGAGCCCTCCGGGTCGCGCTCGTGGACGGTGATGTCGTGGGACGGATCCTGGCGCTTGAGCAGGATCGAGAGATACAGGCCGGCGGGCCCGCCGCCGACGCAGGCGACCTTCACGCGCACCCCTGGGAGTTACGAGTCGTGGCTGTGTGACGACGCAGAGTAGCAGGCGGATCGCGTCAGTTTTCACACGTGACGCACACCATCACCACGATCACGGCGGACGAAAGATCACCGAAGACAGCGCTTCCGCTGGAAGGAATTCCCCGCTCCAGCCCGGCCGGGGCGGGCGCCGCAACAAGATCATTCTTGTTCAACTCCGTACGACATCTGGGCAATTGTCCGGATCGCAGCCAACCCGTCCGGGGGAACTTCCCCCGTTGTCGACCGGCCCGATAGGCATGCGGGGTCTCGACCGGACCACCCCCCTCAGGAGGCTTTGCATGTCGGAACTCACCCGTCGCCGCGCGCTGTCCGCCGCGGCCGCCCTCACGGCGACCGCGGGCGTCGCCGCGGCCGTCGCGCCGGCCGCCGCGGCAACCGGACAGGGTCCGCACACCGGGCACTCCGGGCACCCGCAGGGCGTGCCGGGGCCCTTCGACGAGGTCTACAAGGGCCGCCGGATACAGGGCCGTCCCACCACCGGCGGCGGCCACCACGGCGGTCACCACGGTGCCGGCTACGCCGTGTCCGTCGACGGCGTGGAGCTGCATGTCATGCGCAACGCCGACGGCAGCTGGATCAGCGTGGTCAGCCACTACGACCCGGTGGCCACCCCGCACGCCGCGGCGCGCGCCGCGGTCGACGAACTGCAGGGCGCCGAGCTGCTGCCGTTCACCGCCAACTGACCGCCGCCACCGCACACCTGGAGCAACCAGCACATGACCGTCCGCAAGAACCAGGCCACCCTGACCGCCGACGAGAAGCGCCGATTCGTCGGGGCCGTCCTGGAGCTGAAGCGCAGCGGCCGCTACGACGCCTTCGTCAGGACGCACAACGCCTTCGTCATGTCCGACTCCGACTACGGCGAGCGCACCGGTCACCGTTCGCCGTCGTTCCTGCCCTGGCACCGCAGATTCCTGCTGGAGTTCGAGCGCGCCCTGCAGTCCGTGGACGCCTCGGTGGCGCTGCCCTACTGGGACTGGTCCACCGACCGCTCGACCCGCGCCTCGCTGTGGGCGCCGGACTTCCTCGGCGGCACCGGGCGCAGCCGGGACGGCCGGGTCACGGACGGCCCGTTCGCCGCCGTCGCCGGGGACTGGCCGATCAACGTCCGCGTCGACGGCCGCGCGTACCTGCGGCGCTCGCTCGGGGTGAGCGTGCGGGAGCTGCCGACCCGGGCGGAGGTGGAGTCGGTCCTGGCGATGGAGACGTACGACATGGCGCCGTGGAACAGCGCCTCGGACGGCTTCCGCAACCACCTGGAGGGCTGGCGCGGCGTCAACCTGCACAACCGGGTGCACGTGTGGGTGGGCGGCCAGATGGCCACCGGGGTCTCCCCCAACGACCCGGTGTTCTGGCTGCACCACGCCTTCGTCGACAAGCTGTGGGCCGAGTGGCGCCGCCGGCACCCCGACGCGGCGTACCTGCCGGCGGCGGGCACCCCGGACGTGGTCGACCTGGAGGAGACGATGAAGCCCTGGAACGACGTGCGCCCGGCGGACCTGCTGGACCACACGCGGTTCTACACGTTCGACACCGACTGACCGTTCGACGTGTCAGGCGCGCCTCCCGGGTGGCGCGATCAGGAGGGGGAAGCGGTGCGGCACTCCGGGTGACCCCAGCCCTGGTCGTTCTTGGCGATCTGCTCGCCGGCCGCGTAGGGGCGTCCGCACACACAGCGGCCGGGGAACTTGGCCTTGATCGTGCGCGACGACGACGAACCGGCGCGCCGCTGGGAGGACTTGGCCCCGGCGCCGCGTCCCCGCGGGGCCGCGGACTTCGGGGTGTCCGGGGAGGGCGGCGGCTCGGGTGAGCCGAGGGCGCTGCCCGCCGCCTCCTGGACACCGGCGGCCTGGCTGGCGGCGCGGTCGGCGAAGTCGTTCAGCCGGTCGCCGTCGACCTGGTGGGCGGGGACGTAGCGGAACTCCACGGAGCGGCCGGCGAGGAGTTCGTCGATGCGCACCACGAGGTCCTGGTTGGCGACCGGCTTGCCGGCGGCGGTCTTCCAGCCGTTGCGCTTCCAGCCGGGTAGCCAGGTGGTGACGGCCTTCATGGCGTACTGGGAGTCCATCCGGATCTCCAGCGGCACCGCCGGGTCGGTGGCCGCCAGCAGCCGCTCCAGCGCGGTCAGCTCGGCCACGTTGTTGGTGGCCCGGCCGAGCGGTCCGGCCTCCCAGCGGGCGGGCGTCCCGGAGTCGTCGGCGACCACCCAGGCCCAGCCGGCCGGTCCGGGGTTGCCCTTGGAAGCCCCGTCGCACGCGGCCACAGCATGTTCACCCATGGGCACGATCATGCCATGGCCGCGGTGACGTCCGGACCCGCGCTACGGCACGTCCGCGACCTTCGGCATGTCACCCTCCGTGGTGCTCGTGTCGATCACCGTGAAGGCGGCGCCCTGCGGGTCGCTGAGGGCGGCGAAACGGCCGAAGGGGCTGCTCTGCGGACCGAACCGGAGGGTGGCGCCCAGCTCGGTCGCCCGGGCGACGGCCGCGTCGCAGTCGGGGACGGCGAAGTAGACGTTGACGTACGGCGGCACCTCGGGCGGGAAGTCGTCGGTCATCTTCATCCGGCCGAGGACCGTGTCGCCGCCGACGTCGAACATCCGGTAGTCCATGGCGTCGTCCTGCATCCGCTTCACCGCGTAGGGGAAGACGGCGGGCAGGAAGGCGTCCGTGCGCTCGGGCTCCCGGGTGAAGAACTCGGCCCAGGCGTAGGCGCCGGGCACTCCTGTCGCCTCGAAGCCCTCGTGGGTGCCGGCCTGCCAGACGCCGAAGACCGCCCCGCTCGGTTCCCGGGCGATCAGCATGGAACCGAACTCGCCGACCTCCATGGGCCCCATCAGGACCTCGCCGCCGTTGTCCCGGATCTTGGCGGCGGTGGCGGCGGCGTCCGGCGAGGCGAGGTACAGACACCACTGCGACTGGCTCTCCTGGCCGGGCATCGGCGGTACGACCGCCGCGACCGCCTTGCCGTCCGCGTAGGCCTGGGTGTAGTTGCCGTACTCGGACGACGCCTCGCCGAAGGTCCAGCCCAGGACCTCGCCGTAGAAACGCTTGGCCCCCTCGACGTCGCTGAACATAGCGTCGGCCCAGCAGGGGGTTCCTTCAGGTGGTGCGGCCATGACTGGCGGCCCTTCCGATGAGAGGGATTGTCCGTTTTCTCACGCTAGCCATCCGCCGGGCGGCCCGCGCGCCGAGCGGGGCCGTCCGAACGGACGGCGGAGCTTGGCTCCGCGCGCGGTCCCGGTCGGTGACCGTGGCGCCGGGGAGGCGCACGGCGGTCGGCCGTGACCGCGGGGTGCCGTGGTGGTTCTCCGGCCCGGCGGGGGCGCGGCCCGGGTGGTACCGGCCGTTCACGGCCGACCCGGGTCCGCGCGAGCGCCGGGTCACTCGCCGTCGTACGCCCTGCGCAGGGCGGCGATGTCCAGCTTGCCCATCGCGAGCATGGCCCCCATGGTGCGGGTGGCGCGCTCCGGGTCCGGGTCGCCGACCATCTGGAGGAGGACCTTGGGTACCACCTGCCAGGACACGCCGTACCTGTCCTTGAGCCAGCCGCAGGGGCCGGGCTCGCCGCCGCCTTCGGTGAGCCTGCTCCAGTAGTGGTCGACCTCGTTCTGGTCGTCGCACTCGATCTGGAAGGAGATCGCCTCGTTGAACTTGAACTCGGGGCCGCCGTTGAGCGCGACGAACCGCTGACCGTTGGCCGTGAAGTCGACGGTCATCACGGTTCCCGCGGGGCGGGGGGCGCCCTCGAGGTAGTGGGTGACCTTGCCGACGCGCGCGTTCTTGAAGACCGAGACGTAGAAGTGGGCGGCCTCCTCGGCCTCGGTGTCGAACCAGAGACACGTGGTGAATCCGTCGGTCGTCATGAGTACCTCCTGCTGCGGGGATCGCTGTCACCTGTATTGACCGGTGCGGCCTCCGGAACTCATCGCCGGGCGGCGGATCCGCCGTCCGGATCTCGCGGCGCTCCTCGCGCGGCGGTGCAGCGGGCCCCCGGCGCCGGGGCCGGTCCGGCGCTCTGCCCAGGGCGAATCTGCCGCGGGCAGAGGAACCGGCCGCTGCGGGCCCGCGCGGCCGACAGTGGAGGGGACGACAACCACCTCACGGAGGGACGACCCCGATGCTCACCGCGCTCACCCCCCGGGCCGAGGAGGGCGACACCCCGCCCACCCGGTTCGACGACCACCTCGCCGCCCAACTGCTGGGCCAGCGCGTCGTGTTCCTGGGCACCCAGGTCGACGAGGTCTCCGCCAACCGGGTCTGCGCCCAGTTGCTGATCCTGTCGGCGGAGGACCCGCACACCGACATCGGCCTGTACATCAACAGCCCGGGCGGCTCGGTCCACGCCGGCCTGGCCATCTACGACACGATGCGGCTGATCCCCAACGACGTGGTCACCCTGGCCATGGGGTTCGCCGCGAGCATGGGGCAGTTCCTGCTCAGCGTCGGCACGGCCGGCAAGCGGTACGCGCTGCCGAACGCGCGGATCATGATGCACCAGCCGTCGGCGGGGATCGGCGGCACCACCGCGGACATCGAGATCCAGGCGCAGAACCACGAGTTCACCAAGCGGACCATCGAGCGGATCACCGCCGAGCACACCGGGCAGACCCCTCAGAGCATCGCCCGGGACGGCGACCGCGACCGCTGGTTCACCGCCGAGGAGGCACGGGAGTACGGCATCGTGGACCGGATCGTGGAGTCGCTCGCCGACGTCCGCCCGGTCGCGGCCAGGCGACGGACGGGGCTGTGACATGGGGAGCTACACGATTCCGAACGTCGTCGAGCGGACCCCGCGCGGCGAGCGGTCCTTCGACGTGTTCAGCAGGCTCCTGAGCGAGCGGATCATCTTCCTCGGCACCGAGATCGACGACGGCGTCGCCAACGTGGTGATCGCGCAGCTGCTGCACCTGGAGTCGGCGGAGCCGGACAACGAGATCGCGGTCTACATCAACTCGCCCGGCGGCGCGTTCACCTCGCTGATGGCCATCTACGACACCATGACGTTCGTTCGGGCGCCGATCTCGACGTTCTGCGTGGGGCAGGCGGCGTCGACGGCGGCCGTGCTGCTGGCCGGCGGGGATCCGGGGCGACGGTTCGTGCTGGAGCACGCGCGGGTGCTGCTCGGGCAGCCGGCGAGCGGCGGCCGGCAGGGCACGGTGTCGGATCTGGCGCTGCAGGCCAAGGAGATGGTCCGGATCCGTTCCCAGGTGGAGGAGGTGCTGGCCCGGCACACCGGACACGAGGTGGCCACGCTGCGGGCGGACATGGACCGCGACAAGGTGTTCACCGCGCGGGAGGCGGTGGCCTACGGACTGGCCGACGAGGTGCTGAGCCGGCGTCTCACGGTGGTGTGAGGCGCCGGCCGAGGGCATCCCCGACAGGACGTCAGGCGGCCAGGCACAGACCGCCGTGGGGGGTGCGGGCGGAGGTGCGGACGCCGGGCGCGGTACGGCTGCCGAGCCGGACCAGTTCGCCGTGCGCCCGCGCCAGCAGGTCGCCGAGGCCGAGGCCCAGGGCGTGCGCCGCGGCCGCGAGGACCTCTGAGGAGGCCTCCTTGCGGCCGCGCTCCACCTCCGACAGGTACGGCATGGAGATGCGGGCGGCGTCGGCGACGTCCTTCAGGGTGCGTTCCTGGGCGAGGCGTTCCCGGCGCAGGACGTCACCGACCAGATCGCGCCACAGAGGTTCCGCGGCACGCGGCTGCCGGGGCGGGGACGAGGGGCTCGGGCGCTCCCGGACCGGGCGCGGCGGGAGGGCTCGGGACTGGTTCGGCACTTGGTTGGTCACCTGCCCAGCCTAGGAGTTGACGCCGTGGCGGAAAGCGTACGGCGTTGCGCCCTCGGTGAATTCGGGCAGGCATGCGTCGGGCGACGGCGGGTAGGCGCCGTTCGTGACTGAGGGCATGCGGACCGCCGTGAAGCGGTCGGAAACAGCAACCGACGGGACAGGGACCGCCGGGGAAGCGACCGTCGTGGACCCCCGGAGCGTGGCCCCGCACGACGCCCGGGAGTTGTCCCGGCAGTTCTTCCGCCGGCTCAGAGAGCTGGAGGAGGGCACGCCGGAGTACCAGTACGCGCGCAACACGCTCATCGAGATGAACATCTCGCTGGTGCGGTTCGCGGCCGGGCGCTTCCGCGGGCGCGGGGACGACATGGAGGACATCGTCCAGACCGGGGTGGTCGGGCTGATCAAGGCCATCGACCGGTTCGACCTGTCCCGCGAGGTGGAGTTCACCTCGTTCGCGCTGCCGTACATCCTCGGCGAGATCAAGCGGTTCTTCCGGGACACCACCTGGGCCGTGCACGTGCCGCGCCGGCTGCAGGAGCTGCGGGTGGAACTGGCCAAGGCGCGCGAGGAGCTGGCCGGCCGGCTGGACCGGGAGCCGACGGTGGCGGAGCTGGCGATGCTGCTGAACCTGCCGGAGCGGGAGGTGAGGGAGGCGCAGATCGCGGCCAACGGCTACACGTCGGCCTCGCTGGACGCCGCGCTCACCGGGGACGGCCCGGACAGCGGCGAGGCGGTGCTGGCCGACTTCATCGGTGTCGAGGAGCACGGGCTGGGGCTGGTCGAGGACGTCCACTCGCTGGCCCCGCTGGTGGCGGGGCTGAGCGAGCGGGACCGGTGCATCCTGCATCTGCGGTTCGTGGAGGAGGCCACCCAGGCGGAGATCGGGGAACGCCTGGGCTGCTCGCAGATGCACGTGTCCCGGCTCATCAAGCGGATCCTGACCCGTCTGCGCCGGGGGATGGTGGAGGAACCGGGCCGCGCCTGAACGCCCCGCGGGCGGGTCACCCGCCCGCGGGGTCCGCCGTCACGGGTGGTCGAGGCGCAGCAGCGCGCGGACGCGCTTGCCGACGGGTACGCGTTCCGCGCTGACCTCGGCGGCGACGGCGTGCACTATCTCGAGACCGTGCCGGCCGATCCGCTGGGGGTCCCTGGGGAAGCGCAGCGGCAGCGCGTCGCTGCTGTCGTACACGGACACCGCGACGGAGGTGCCGGTGCCTTCCAGTTCCAGGATGTACGGACCGTTGCTGTGCCGCTCCGCGTTGGTGACCAGTTCGCTCACCACCAGCATCAGCTCCTCGACCGTGCGGTCGTCGATGGCGGCGAACCGGTCGGTGCGCAGCCGCTCGACGAACCGCGCGGCGAAGGAACGGGCCTCGGCGATGCATCCCGGTTCACCGGTGTAGTGTTCCGCGCGCCGCAGCGGTTCCACGGGCACGTCGAAACCAGTCGGTGCGACTGTCCCGCCCAGGTGTTCGATCATGCGCTTCTCTCTCCGACGCCGGACCGGCCGGACGCTGTTGCACCTGTGCTCGTACCCCGTGGCGCGCCGCGCACTCCCGTCACTGGGCCGAGTCTCCCGGCGGGGACTGCGGCGGCGTGGGTGACGGCTGCGGCGGGGGCGCCTCGCTGCTCGAAGGCGGCGGCTGCGGGGGCGACTCACTGCTGGGGGGAGGCGAGGACGGTGAGGCCGGCGAGGACGACGAGGCGCTCGGCGTGGTGACGCTCACCGACGGGGACGGCTGGGCGGGCGGCCGGGTGGGGCGGTCCTTGCCGCCGGTGTCGCCGCGGGGCCGGGCGAACCAGCCGCCGTCGTCGTCGTGCAGGACGAACACGTTCACGACCGTGGTCGACGGCGTGACCACCACGACGTTCGACGCGCGGTACGACGGCCAGGAGTCACCGGTGGGCTTCGGTGTGCCCTGCTGGGCGACCGGCGGGGTCAGCGGGTTGCCGCACGCGCAGCGCACCCGGGGCACGCCGTGCCCGTCCACGAGGACCGCGGTGCCGGTCTGCAGGACGGCCTGGTAGCTGGTGGCGGCGCCGTCGCGGTAGCCGTGGTTGGTGACCCTGGTGTCCATGCGCAGTTGCACGGGGGTGAGGCCCCGCAGGTAGGCGGGCACGTCGGCGGGGGCGACCGCGGCCACGGAGGCGAAGGCCCGGTTGCGGTCGGGGGCGGCCGCCAGGAAGCGGATCTGCTTCTCGACGTCGCAGCTGGAGGCGTTGCGGTTGCCTCCGTACAGGCCGGCGGTGCCGCCGTCGACGGCGGTCACGGCGTTGGAGCCCTCGGAGGTGGCGGCGGGGCTGGGCGAGACGGGCTGGGTGGAGCTGTCCGTGGCGGTGGACTCGGTGAACGGGTCCGGACCGGGTTTGCTCGCCGCCTGCAGGAACACCTCGCCGTCGGCCTCCTTGCCGCCGCCGTCGGAGCGGGTCAGGACGATGCCGAGGGCCACCAGGGCCAGGGCGACGGCCACCGCGAGGGCGATGCCGGGCGCGGAGCGCCACCAGGGACGGCGCGGCCCGGGCGGACCGCCCTCCGGGCCGCCGCCGGTCGGTGGGGAGGGTGGACCCGAGGGAGGGCCCGAGGAGCCGGACGGGCCGGACGACTGGCCCGAGGGCGGCCCCGCCGAGGGCCGGGTGGGACCCGAGAGCGGGCCGGAGGGTGGGCCGGTGGGACGGCCGGAGGACGGCGGTTCGACGCTCACTGGATCTCCCGACGTCGACTTCCTGCGACACTCCGGCAGAAGAATGTCGGATATGCCGGATGTATTATTCAATGCCCCATTGTGAACTCCAGGCGGGCGGCGACCGCAAGCGGACAGCCGGCGCTTTCACCGCCCGACCGAGGACCCCGCCGCGCGGACGGGTCTCCCGGCAGGCGCTCCGGGCGCTGTCTGCTTAGCGTGACAGGGTGAGCACGCACCGTCCCTCCGCCGCCTCAGCCTGGCAGGCCGCCCGGCCCGGCTGGGCGCGGGCGCTCGCCGCGGCCCTGGCCGGGCTGGTCGCCATGAGCGTCGTGGCCGCGCTCGGCCTCTGGGCGGCCGGGGCCGCGGACCTGCCGGACCGCGCCTTCCCCCGGGTGGTCGCCGCGACCGTGGTCACCGCGGTCGGCGGCACCGTCGAGCTCGCGGGTGACGCCGGTCCGCTCGCGGGCACGGGCGCCGATCTGGCCGTGATCCCGTTGTCCGTCACCCTCACCGGGGCCCTGGTCGTCGCCGTCGGCTTCCTGCGGCCGCTGCGCCACCGTGCGGTGGCCGACGCCGGTGAGCTGGCCGGCTGGGCGGCCCGGATCGCCGTGGTGTGGCTGCTCGGGCTGCTCGGCCTGGCGCTCGCCGCCCGGCAGACCTTCACGATCTCGCTGGGCCAGGGCGAGGTGAACGACCTCGCCGATCTGTTCGGCATCCGGCCGCAGGTCGGCTTCACCACCGACGTACCGCGCACCCTCGCCGTCGGGCTGGTCTGGCTCGCCGGAGTGCTGGTGCTGACGCTGCTGGTCTCGCGGGGTGCCCCACTGCCGGCGCGCCTGCTGCCCTTCCAGCGGTCGGTCCGACCCGCGGCCCACGCGATGGTGTTGCTGCTCCTCGCCTACGTGGGCCTCGGCCTGGTGATCGCGCTGATCGTGGCGGCCACGCGGGGCCACCCCGCCGAGACGCTGGCGGTGGTGCTGCTGGGCCTGCCCAATCTGATGTGGCTGGCGTTCACACTCGGGCTGGGCGCCACCTGGGACGGGCGGGTGGAAGGGCCGTTCGGGCTGCCGATGCCGCATGTCCTGGACGAGGTGCTGCGCGGCCGGGACAACACCGAGCTCGACGTGGGCACGCTCGCCGAGCAGGACGCGCGGGCGTGGTGGCTCGTGGTGGCCGCGGCGGTGCTGCTGCTGGCGGCGGCGTTCGTGATGGCGGCCCGCTCGCCGGCCGGTGTGGCCGCCTGGCGGCACGCCCTGCGCATGGCGGTGGCTCTGGTACTGACGGTGCTGATGATCTGCCTGCTGGGCCGCCTCTCCGCGCACTACGGGCTGTCGCTGCTCGGTATCGGGGATCTGGGCGGCGGCCTCGCGGGTGAGCTGTACCTGCGGCCCCGGCTGTGGTCGGCCCTGGGCCTGGCCGCCCTGTGGGGGCTGGTCACCGGCTTCCTCGGCGCCCTGCTGTCCCGGCCGGTGCGTCACCCCGGTGCGGTGCCGGACGAGGCGGCGGCACACGGCTGACCGCCCGCGGGGGTGCGCCGGCCCCGGCCCGGCGACCGGCGCGCGGCCCGGCTCCTCGCCCCGGCTCCTCGCCCCGGGAACAGCCGACGGCGTTCGGCCACGTCGCCGCCCCGGCCCCGGGCGTCCGACGCGCCGGTGGCACCGGTGGCCGCCGCTCCCTGCCCGCTCGGCGCCCCGGGCGGCGCGACCGCCGGGCGGCCCGGCCGGAACACAGCCGACGTCCCCTCCGGCGCCACCTGCCGGCCGGCCCCGTCGGCCGGCAGCCCGGCACACCGAGCCTTCAGCCCGTCCCGCCCGCGAAGAACCGCGTTGCCACCGCCCGGCCCCGCCCGGCCCCGCCCGCGCCGCACTCCGGCGGCAGCCGGCGAGGCTCCGGCCCGCGGCACGCCCGGCCGGTCCCGAGCCGCGGCCGTTGCGCCGCGATGCCCCGCCACCGGTCAGGCCGCCCGGTGGTCGTGGGCGGGGCACGGCCGACGACCACCCGCCCGGGAGGCGGCACCCTGGGAGGACACCGGGAGCGGGCGCGGGCCGGCGAGCCGTTCGATCCGCGCGGTCAGAGGCCGATCACCGGTTCCGCCCAGCGCGGCGGCGGCTTCGGGGCCTCCGGCAGGCCAGGGGTCGGCGGTCGCAGGGCCCTCAGGTCCACCTCCGTGGCCGGGTGCCCGGCCGAGGGGCCGCCGCTCAGGGCGGCGCGGAGGTCGGCGACGAAGCCGAGGCAGGAGTCCTGGCGGTCGTCGGGGCTCTTGGCCAGGGCCCGCGCGAACACCGCGTCGACGTGGGGGTCGAGGTCGGGGCGCGCCTCGGTCAGCGGTGGCGGGTCGTCGTACTGGTGGGCCCACAGCAGTGCCATGTCGTCGTCGCGGCGGAACGGCGGGTGCCCGGCCAGGGTCTCGTGGACGACACAGGCGAAGCCGTAGACGTCGCAACGCGCGTCGACCGGCTTGCCGGAGATCTGCTCGGGCGCCACGTAGTCGAGCGTGCCGACGAACTGGCCGACGGTGGTGAAGCCGGTCAGCGACAGCGACTTCTTCGTCAGGCCGAAGTCGGTGAGGTAGACGTGCTCGGGGTGGTCGCTGTCGGTGCCGCGGGCGACCAGGATGTTGCCGGGCTTCACGTCGCGGTGGACCAGCCCGTGCTCGTGGGCCGCGTCCAGCGCGGAGGCGACCTGGGCGGTGATGCGCAGGGCGGTACCGGGCGCCAGCGGGCCCCGCCGGTCCAGCAGGTGGCGCAGGTCGCTGCCGGCGACGTAGCGCATGGCGATGTACAGGACGCCGTCCGTCTCGCCCGCCTCGAAGACCGGCACGATGTGCGGGTGGTCGATGGCGGCGGCGGTCCGGGACTCGTGGGTGAAGCGCTGCCGGAAGGTGTCGTTGCGGGCGAGTTCGGGGGCGAGCAGCTTCAGCGCGACCGTGCGGTCCAGGCGCAGGTCGTGGGCGCGGTAGACGACGGCCATGCCACCGCGGCCGATCTCGCTCTCGATGCGGTAGCCGGCGACCGTGCGGCCGATCAGCTCGGCGGGCCGGCCGGAGAAGAGGCTGGTGTCAGGGGCCATCGGGGCTCACGATCCGGGTGGGGGCGTGGTCGCGACCGGGGGGCGCGGTGGCCTCCGGGGGCACGACGGCGGTCGGCGGCGCGGCGTCCGGGCGAGCCGCCGGGCGAGCCGAGGGGCCCGAGGGCGTGGGGTCCGGGGGCGCGGTGGTGTCCGGGGGCGCGGTCGCGCTCGGCGCCTCGTCGGCCGCGTAGGTGCTCAGCCGGGTGCCGTCGGCGTAGAGCCACCGCCCGCGCTCGGCGTCGTAGAGCCACAGCGACTCACCGTCGACGACCACCCCGATGCGCAGGCCCTGGGTGCGGTGGCGGAAGGACTCACCGTCGAGCGCCCCGGAGGCGAGGTCCTCCACGGCCGCCCGGTAGCCGGCCAGGACCCGTTCGGCGCGGGCGAGCAGCGGGCGCGGGTCGGCGGTGCGGGCGAGGGGGCCGCCGGCCGTGGTGGGCGGGTCCTGCGGTAGGGCGACCAGCAGGCGGGCGTCGACCCAGGCGGACCATCCGTTGGCGCACAGCGCCCGGCCCCAGTCGCCGCGCCGTTCGACGAGCCGTACGGGCAGCAGCGGGTCGAGGGGCACGGTGGGCCGGGCGGGGTCGGGGTCCTCCCAGGCGGCCATGCCGTCGCCGGGGACGACGTGAGTGGGACGGAACATCGGGAGCGTCACGTCGGGCCTACTTCCGCATGACGGCCGGCTCCTGCCGGCGCAGCAGCCGGGAGACCAGCAGGCCGAAGACCACGGAGAGCACCACCAGCATGCCCACGTCGAGCAGCCAGACGCCCGCCGAGTGCTCGAACAGCGGGTCGGCGGTCAGGTCTCCGGGCACGATGCGGGCCAGGTCGAGGGTGCCGGCCATCGCGCCCAGTGCCCAGCGCGAGGGCACCAGCCACGCCAGCTGCTCCAGTACGACGACGCCGTCCAGCTTCAGCAGCGCGCCGCAGAAGACCACCTGGACGATGGCGAGCAGCACCAGCAGCGGCATGGTCACCTCCTCCTTGCCGACCAGGGCGGAGATGACGAGGCCGAGCATCATCGCGGTGAACGCCAGGAGGGCGACGGCGACGGTGATCTCGACCAGGGGCGGCATCAGCACCCCCTTGCCGCCGGGCGCGCCGAGTTCGACGCCGAGCAGGGCGACCAGGGTCAGGACGACGGCCTGGACGACGGTCACCGTGCCGAGCACCACCACCTTCGACATCAGGTACGCCGATCTGGACAGGCCGACGGCGCGTTCGCGCCGGTAGATCACCCGCTCCTTCACCAGCTCGCGCACGGCGTTGGCGGCCCCGGTGAGGACCCCGCCGACGCTCAGGATCAGCAGCGCGTTCATCGCCGTGTCCCGGGTGAGCTCGCCGCCGGCGAGGGCCCGGGCCATGGCGCCCATGACGAACGGCAGGGCGATCATGATGGCGAGGAAGGTGCGGTCGGCGCTCAGGGCGGCGGCGTAGCGGCGCACCAGCGTGCCCAGCTGGGCGCGGCGGCCGCGCGGCCGGGGCGGCGGCGGAATGATCAGGGGCCCCTCCCGGGGCAGCCGGGGCTGCGCGGTGGCGTCGGCGACGTACCGGCGGTGCAGTGCCGAGGTGCGGTACTGCCCCGCCCAGTCCCGGTCTCGGTCGCGTTCGAACGCCTCGAAGGCCTCGGGCCACTGCGGGCAGTCGAAGAAGCCGAGCGCCTCGTCGGGCGGCCCGTAGTAGGCGATGCGGCCGCCGGGGGCGAGCACCAGGAGCCGGTCGCAGACGTCGAGGCTGAGGACGCTGTGGGTGACGACGATGACGGTGCGGCCGTCGTCGGCGAGGTCGCGCAGCATGTGCATCACCGAGCGGTCCATGCCGGGGTCGAGGCCGGAGGTGGGCTCGTCGAGGAAGAGCAGCGAGGGTTTGGTCAGCAGTTCCAGGGCGACGCTGACGCGTTTGCGCTGGCCGCCGGAGAGGCTGTGCACGGGCTGGTCGGCGCGCTGCTCCAGACCGAGTTCGCCGATGACCTCGGCGACCCGGGCGCGGCGTTCGACCCGGGCGGTGTCCTGGGGGAAGCGCAGCTCGGCGGCGTAGGAGAGGGCGGCGCGCACGGTGAGCTGGGAGTGCAGGATGTCGTCCTGGGGGACGAGTCCGATGCGCTGGCGCAGCTCGGCGTAGTCGTGGTAGAGATCGCGGCCGTCGTAGACGACGGTGCCGTGGTCGGCGGGGCGCTGGCCGGTGAGGGCGTTCAGGAGGGTGGACTTGCCGGCGCCGCTCGGCCCGACCACGGCGAGCAGGCACTTCTGCCCCACCGGGAAGGACACGTGGTCCAGCAGCGTCTTGCGGCCGTGGTCGACGGCGACGGTGAGTTCCTGGACGTCGAGGGAGATCTCACCGGTGTCGACGTACTCCTGCAGCCGTCCGCCGGTCAGGCAGAACGCGGAGTGCCCGATGCCGACGATGTCGTCGGGTCCGACGGGCGCGCGGTCCACCGGGCGGCCGTTGAGGTAGGTGCCGTTGTGGCTGCCGAGGTCGGCGATCTCGTAGCTGCCGTCGGGCAGGGCGCGCAGTTCGGCGTGGTGGCGGGAGACGACGAGGTCGTCGACGATCAGGTCGTTGTCCAAGGCGCGGCCGATGCGCACGGTGCGGGTGGGCAGCGGCCGGACGCTGGTGGGCCGGCGGAAGGTGCCGGTCAGGGCGGGCATCGCCACGGCGGAGGGGCGTTCCGCTGCGTGCGGGGCCGGCGGGGCCCGGCCGACGAGGACGGCGCGGGGGCCGTCGGAGGGGTTGCCGAACCGCAGGACGCTGCCGGGTCCGACGTCCCGCTCGTGGATGCGGTGGCCGTCGGCGAAGGTGCCGTTGGTGCTGTGCTCGTCGCACAGCACCCAGTGGTCGCCGTAGGGCCGCAGCACGGCATGGTGCCAGGAGACCCGTGTGTCGTCGAGGACGATGTCGCTGAGCGGGTCGCGGCCGAGACGGTAGGCGTGGCCCGGGGTCATCAACGTGACGCCCGTCTCGGTCTCCAGGACCAGTTCGGGTGCCGTCGAGGCGACCGGTCGCTCCGCCATGCCGGAATTCTATCGACCTGTGCCGATGAGCGCCTTATAACCCGTTCGGAGGAGCCTCACGGGTCAGGCGACCGGCACCACCAGGGCCGGGACGGTGCGCTGCATCCGCAGCGCGTCGACGGACTCGGCGAGCAGTTCGTACTCGGTGGTCTCGTCACTGGCGGCGATCCGCACCAGCCGTCCGCCGGCCAGCTCGTCGGCGACGAGTTCCTGTCGTGCGACGTCCGCGCACCAGGACCGCAGGATCCCCGGCACGTCGGGCACGGTCGCGGCGACCGGCACCAGCGCGCCGGCCGGGTAGCGGGCGCCGCCGGGCTGCGGGTCCAGCCGCTCGGCGATCCAGCAGGCCCGGTCACGCAGCCACCACAGGGCGAGCGCGAGCGTGGGCGCCCGGTAGGTGCCGAGCGGTACGCCGATGCGCCGCCCGTCGCAGACACCGTACGCGGTGACATGGCACAGGAATTCGTCGTGCACGTCTCACTCCCCCGTCGATCGCTTGCGCGCCTGGGCCTCGCTTCCCTGCGGCTCCCGGGTGGTGAACTGCCCCTGTCGTTCGAGTATGTTCACTTCTAAAACACTGTCACCATGACTTTCCGGCCAGTCTCCTGGCATATTCCGGGGCGCCGCTGGCCGAATTCCGGCGGGGCGTCAGGAGTCGTCGGCATGACCCCGGAGGTAATCGACCGGGCCGGGCGCGCGCGGCACAGTGGTCGCACCGGGTCGGCGCTCATCGCGATCCGGGACCTGACCTGCATCGACGACCCCATGGGGGCTGATTTCCCGTGTCCGCGCAGACCGAACGCTACGAGAACGCCGTCGCCCGTTACTTCGAGGCCTGGAACGCCCGCGAACCGCAGGCTTTGGCCAAAGCTGTCACGGTCGCGTGGGCGGCGGACGGCGGCTACACCGACCCACTGGCCGACGTCAGCGGTCATGAGCAGATCACCGCCCTGATCACCGCGGCGCAGGCGCAGTTCCCCGGCCTGGAGTTCCGGCTGACCGGCACCGTCGACGGGCACCACGACACGGCCCGCTTCTCCTGGGAGCTGGTCGACGCGGCGTCGGGGTCCGCCCCGGTGGCGGGGTCCGACGTGATCACGCTCGACGCCGAGGACCGGATCACCTCGGTCCTCGGCTTCCTCGACCGGGTGCCCGCCGGGGCCTGACGGCCGCGCCGCGATGAGTTCCCCCGCTCGCGCCGGTCTACCGATCGGAACCGACCGGCACCGGAGCGAGCGGAGGACATCATGGGCACGAGCGGTGGAGCACTGACCGCGGAATTCACCGCGGTCCTGGTCAAGAGCCCGAGCAAGGGCGGCTGGACCTATGTCGTCTGGCCGGAGTCCGTCGCGTACTTCGGCACCCGCGGACTGGTCAAGGTCCGCGGGACCGTCGACGGGCAGCCCTTCCGCAGCTCGTTCATGGCCCTCGGGGACGGCACCCACAAGCTGCCCGTCAGCGCCGAGGTCCGCAGGGCGATCGGCAAGGAGGAGGGCGACCGGGTGACCGTCCGGCTCGTCGAACGGCTCAGCCGTTGACCACCGCGTCGATGCGGGCCAGCTCGGCGTCCTCGAAGTCGAGGCGGTCCAGGGCGCCGACGCTGTCCTCGATCTGCCGGGCGCTGCTCGCGCCCACCAGCGCCGAGGTCACCCGCCCGCCGCGCAGCACCCAGGCCAGGGCCATCTGGGCCAGCGTCTGCCCGCGCCCCTTGGCGATCTCGTCCAGGGCGCGCAGCCGGGCCACCAGGTCACCGGTGAGGGCGTCCGAGTTCAGGAAGGGGCTGTCGCTCGCCGCCCGGGAGTCCTCGGGGATGCCGTCGAGGTAGCGGGAGGTGAGCAGGCCCTGCTCCAGCGGGGAGAAGACGATCGAGCCGACCTGCAGCTCGTCCAGCGCGTCGAGCAGGCCGCCGGTCTCGGGGCGCCGGTCCAGCATCGAGTAGCGCGGCTGGTGGATCAGCAGCGGGGTGCGCAGCTCGCCCAGGATGCGGGCGGCTTCGCGGGTCTGCTCGGCCGAGTAGTTGGAGACCCCGACGTACAGCGCCTTGCCCTGCTGCACCGCCGAGTGCAGGGCGCCCATCGTCTCCTCCAGCGGAGTGTCCGGGTCGGGCCGGTGCGAGTAGAAGATGTCGACGTAGTCCAGGCCCATCCGCCGCAGGCTCTGGTCCAGCGACGACAGCAGGTACTTGCGCGAGCCCCACTCGCCGTACGGGCCCGGCCACATCAGATAGCCGGCCTTGGTGGAGATGACCAGCTCGTCGCGGTAGCGGGCGAAGTCGGCCTTCAGGAACTCGCCGAACGCGGACTCGGCCGCGCCGGGCGGCGGACCGTAGTTGTTGGCCAGGTCGAAGTGGGTGACACCGAGGTCGAACGCGCGGCGCAGGATGGCGCGCTGGGTCTCGACCGGCCGGTCCGGGCCGAAGTTGTGCCACAGGCCGAGCGAGAGCGCGGGCAGTCTCAGGCCGCTGCGTCCGGAGCGCCGGTAGGGCATGTCCGCGTAGCGGTCGGGGTGTGCGGTGTACAACGCGACTCCATGAGGGGTGGGACACAGTGATCGAGCTGTACCCACTCTTCCGCTGCCTGCGAGCAGTGGTCCAACAGAAGAATCCGATGGAATTCAGCGGCTACGCTGCTCAATCATGGAACTGCGCCACCTCCAGCACTTCGTCGCGGTCGCCGAGGACCAGCACTTCACCCGGGCCGCCGAACGCCTGATGGTCTCCCAGTCGGGCCTGTCGGCGTCCATCCGGGCGCTGGAGCGGGAACTGCGGGCGCCGCTGTTCGTCCGGACCACCCGCCGGGTGACGCTGACCGAGGCGGGGCGCGCCCTGCTGGGCGAGGCGGAGCGCATCCTGGCCCAGGTACGGGCGGCACACGAGGCGGTGGCCGCGGTGCAGGGGGTGCTGCGCGGGACGCTGGCGGTGGGCGCCGAGCAGTGCATCGCCGGGGTGCATCCGCCCCGGCTGCTGGCCGCCTTCCGCCGACTGCACCCGGACGTGGAGATCCGGCTGCGGCAGTACGGCTCGGGGACGCTGGCCGAGGAGGTCGCGGCCGGCCGGCTCGACCTGGCCTTCGCCTACCGTACCCAGGACGACGGCGACCAGCTGCGCTCGGTGCCGCTGGCGGCCGAGCCGATGTACGTGCTGTGCCACCCCGGTCACCGTCTGGCGGGCACGGCGGCGGCACTCACCCCGGCGGACATCGCGGGCGAGGTGTTCGTGGACTTCCACCCCGACTGGGGGCCGCGCCGGGCGGCCGACGCCGCGTTCGCCGCGGCCGGGC
Source organism: Streptomyces sp. bgisy159 (assembly GCF_057707805.1). Lineage (NCBI taxonomy): Bacteria > Bacillati > Actinomycetota > Actinomycetes > Kitasatosporales > Streptomycetaceae > Streptomyces > Streptomyces sp. bgisy159. The sequence goes on from NZ_JBYIQX010000006.1 coordinate 52,025, forward strand.
TGCGGCGCACGGTCGCACTGGAGGTCAACGACGTGCACAGCCTGCTGGACCTGATCGACGAGAACCTGGGCATCGCGGTCGTCCCGCGCCACTTCCGTCACAAACGGCGCACCCTCACCGCGCTGCCGCTGAAGGGCATCGGCGAGGCGGCCTACGAGACGGTCGCCCTGCTGCCGCCCGCCCCCGCCCTCAGCCCGGCAGCCCGCGCGCTGATGGACGTCCTGGAGAACGGGGGCGCGTAGCCGCCGGCTGCGCGATGGTGGACGCATGCATGCGAAGGACATCCTCATCGACGGCTACGGCCGCGTCCGGGAAGAGGTCCACGCGGCCGTCGAGGGTCTCGACGCCGAGGACCTCAACGCCCGGCCCACCACCGAGACCAATTCCATCGCCTGGCTGATCTGGCATCTCACCCGGGTGCAGGACGACCACATCGCCGACGCCTTCGGGCTGGACCAGGTCTGGCTGACGGAGGACTGGGAGAAGCGGTTCGGGCTCGGCCTGCCGCGCCGGGACACCGGCTACGGGCACAGCGCGGCGAAGGTGGCCAAGGTGCGCGTCGACTCCCCCGACCTGCTCACCGGCTACCACGACGCCGTCCAGGAGCACACGCTGCGACAGCTGCGCGCGGTGACCGCCGCGGACCTCGAACGCGTCGTGGACGAGCGCTGGGATCCGCCGGTCACCCTCGGTGTGCGGCTGGTGAGCGTCCTGTCCGACGATCTGCAGCACGTCGGACAGGCGGCCTACGTGCGCGGGCTGCTTCAGAGCGCGGCGGCGTAGCCCGGCAGCACGACGTCCTCGATGAGGGCCTTGCGCTCGTCGAACGGCACGAAGGCGCTCTTGAGCGCGTTCACCGTGACGGTGCGCAGGTCCTCCACGCCCCAGCCGGCCTCCTCGACCAGCAGGGACATCTCCCGGGTCATCGTCGTGCCCGACACCAGACGGTTGTCGGTGTTGAGGGTGACACGGAAGCCGAGGTCCTTCAGCGCGGTGATCGGGTGTTCGGCTATGGAGGTGGCGGCGCCGGTCTGGAGGTTGGAGGTGGGGCACATCTCCAGGGCGATCCGGCGGTCGCGGACCCAGCCGGCGAGCCGGCCGAGCTTGCCGGCCGCGAGGTCGGGGATGTCGTCGGTGATGCGGACGCCGTGACCGATGCGCTGGGCTCCGCAGATCTGCAGGGCCTGGTGGATGCTGGACAGGCCGTCGGCCTCACCGGCGTGGATGGTGAACGGCACGTTCTCGCGGCGCAGGTACTGGAAGGCCTCCAGGTGGTCGGCGGCCGGGAAGCCGGCCTCGGCGCCGGCGATGTCGAAGCCCACGACACCGGCGTCACGGAAGGCCACGGCCAGGTCGGCGGCCTCGCGCACCCGGTCGAACATGCGCATGCCGCACAGCAGGGTGCCGACCCGGACCGGGGTCCCGGCGGCGGCCGCCTTCGCCATGCCGGCGGCGAGGCCCTCCTGCACGGTCTCCACGACCTCGGCGAGGCTCAGGCCGCCGGCGGTGTTCAGCTCGGGCGCGTAGCGGACCTCGCCGTAGACCACGCCGTCGGCCGCGAGGTCGAGGACGTACTCCTCGGCGGTGCGCAGCAGGCCCTCGCGGGTCTGCATCACGGCGAGGGTGTGCTCGAAGGTGGCGATGTAGCGGACCAGGTCGCCGGAGTTGGCGGCCTCGAAGTACCAGGCGGCCAGTTCGTCGGGGTCGGTGGTGGGCAGGGTGTGCCCGACCGCCTCGGCCAGTTCGACCACGGTGGCCGGGCGCAGGCCGCCGTCGAGGTGGTCGTGCAGGACGGCCTTGGGGAGGCGTCGGATCAGGTCGGCGTCTACGCGCGTAGCAGTCATGGCGGGTCTTTCCTTGAGCGGGGCGGTCCGGGCGAGCGGGGGAGGGACGGGGTGACGGGAAAGGGGTCAGCCGGCGGGCTGGAGCAGGTCCCAGCGGTTGCCGTAGAGGTCCTGGAAGACGGCCACCGAGCCGTAGGGCTCGTGGCGCGGCTCCTCCAGGAAGGTGACGCCGGCGGCCAGCATCCGGCCATGGTCGCGGGCGAAGTCGTCGGTGTGCAGGAAGAAGCCGACACGCCCGCCGGTCTGGTCGCCGATCCGGGCCCGCTGCGTCCCGCCCTTGGCGCGGGCCAGCAGCAGGGCGCTGCCGTCGTCGGCCGCGACGACGACCCAGCGCGAGCCGTCCGGACGCGGGGCGTCCTCGACGAGCCGGAACCCGAGGGCTTCGGTGTAGAAGCGGATCGCCTCGTCGTAGTCGTCGACGACGAGGGTGACCAGGGCGACGCGTCTCATCGGGGCCTTTCCGGGAGGGCTGATCAGCAGAAGAGGTTATACGTAAAACGTGCGATACGCCAGTCTCCTCGGGGAGGCCCGGGACGGAGGAAGGACGAGGTCGACGGCGGGGGCGAGGCGCGCGGTCGGGCGGGGGCTACGGCAGCGGGCGGGGAGACCGGCGTGGAGGCAACCTGCCGGAACGAGGCCGCGTGCAGGGGCGGCCGGGCCGCCGGGAACGGGACGTCGGCCGGGGGGCCGCCACGCCCGGGGGCCGCGGGCCGCCCCGGCCGGCCCCGTTGCCGTTCCGGCGGGACGGCACACAGCAGTGGTTGCCGACCGGGCCGAGTCGGCCGGCGGGACGCAAGGGCGGGCGTTGTTCACGAGGCGGATCGTCCACCGCGACGCGGGGGTTACCTGTCAGTAATTACCGGTGCTTTGATGTCTGCGCCGCTCAGTCCTCCTCACCCTCAGGGAGATCCGGTGACGCTCACCGCACCGCGCCGCACCCGGGGCACCGTCGTGCTGGCCCTCACTCTGTCCGCCGTGCCGTTCACCGGTGCGGCACCCGCTGAGGCCGCCGAACCGGTCGTACCGGTACGGGTGCTGACGTACAACGTGTTCCTGATGAGCAAGAGCCTGTACCCCAACTGGGGGCAGGACCACCGGGCGGCGCAGATCCCGAAGGCGCCCTTCTTCCACGGGAACGACGTGGTGGTACTGCAGGAGGCGTTCGACAACTCCTCCTCGGACGCGCTGAAGCGCGCGGCCGCCGGGGAGTACCCGTACCAGACGCCCGTGGTGGGACGCAGCAGGGACGGCTGGGACGCCACCGGCGGGGCGTACTCCGCGCTGACACCGGAGGACGGCGGTGTGACCGTACTCAGCAAGTGGCCCGTCCTGCACAGGGAACAGTACGTCTACAAGGATGCCTGCGGCGCCGACTGGTGGTCCAACAAGGGCTTCGCGTACGTGGTGCTGGACGTGAACGGCAGCCGGGTGCACGTCGTCGGCACACACGCGCAGTCCACCGACCCCGGGTGCGCCGCCGGGGAGGCGGCGGCGACGCGCGGCCGGCAGTTCGCGGCGATCGACGCCTTCCTGGACGCCAAGGACATCCCGTCGGACGAGCAGGTGCTGGTCGCCGGCGATCTCAACGTCGACTCCCGCTCGCCCGAGTACGCCTCGATGCTGGCCGCGGCCGGGCTGGTGGGGGCCGACACGCGCACCGGGCACCCGTACTCCTTCGACACCGCCGAGAACTCCGTCGCCCGGTACCGGTACCCGGACGACCCGCGCGAGGACCTGGACCATGTCCTGCACCGCGCGGGGCACATACGGCCGGCCGTGTGGAAGAACGACGTCGTGCGGGAGGAGTCGGCGCCCTGGACGGTGTCCAGTTGGGGCACGGACTACACCTACACCAACCTCTCCGACCACTACCCGGTGGCAGGTCTGGCGGGTTGACCCACCCGCTCGGGCACTTCGTCGAGCCGGCGCGGTTCGTCAGCGGTCGGGCGTAGGGCCTCAGCGGTCGGGGTAAGGGCGTCGATGGTCGGGGGAAGGGCGTCGGCCGCCAGGTCGTCGGTGCGGTGGCCGCTTCGTACGCACCGCGCAGTCTCACCCACGCCCACCGCGACGACTCTCAACAGGCCATCGTCTCCTCGCACTTGCGCAGCGCCTCCTGGACGTCACGGCTCCACGGGCGGGGCGCGGGCGGGGAGGCGGTCGACACGGTGTGTACGCCGGGCTCCTTGCGCTCGGGCAGGTCGCCGGGGCGGGTGCCGGGCCGCCGCTCGGGGTCGTGGTCCGGTCCCCGGCCGCAGACCTGGTCGAGGAGGCCGGTGAGGTCGCCGTCCGGCAGGGGCAGTTCGAGGTCGTCGTCGACGAAGCCGATCACGGCCGGTACGTACTCCACCAGCGACCGCAGCGTCCGGGGCAGCCCCCGTCCGCCGCGCCGCAGCCCGCGCAGCACGTGCAGGGCGGTGGCGATCTCCACCTCGGTGGCCTCGCGGTTGAGGGTGGCGGGGGTGATGTCGGTGTGGCGCAGCCACCAGTCGGCCTCCTGGTCCTCCCCCAGGGAGCGGTGGTGGAGGTAGAGGCAGTACGAGGAGACGGTGTCGGAGCCGCCGGCGCCGTACTGCCACCAGAAGCGGGCGCTGTCCTCGCAACCGGCCAGGTGGAGCAGGGCGCCGAGGACGCGGGCGCCGGAGGGTTCGGGCAGGCAGCTGCCGAGGAAGGCGCCCAGTCCGCGCAGGGCGCCGGGGCGCAGCAGCAGCGCCTCGCACAGCGCGCGCAGGTCGCGGGCCGCCGGGTGGGGCTGCGCGGGCCGAAGGCCCCGCGGGGCGGGCCGGTTGGCGGGGCCGGCCAAGGGTTCGTCGCCGTGGGCGGCGACCCGGGCGGCGATACGGGCCTCGGCCGCCTCGATATCGGAGCGGGTGTAGGGGGCGGTGGGTACCAGCCGGGCCCCGGCGAGCAGGGTGTCCACATCGCTCACGGTGTCGTGGGTCATGAGCGCTCCGCCTCCTCCTCGGCGCACGATGCGTAGATCTCCTTCAGCCGGCGTTTGGCGTAGCGCTCGGTGGAGCGTACGCCCGCCTCGGTGATGCCGAGGTGGAAGGCCACGTCGGCGGTGCTGTAGCCCTCGCAGTAGCGCAGCCGGATGACGTCGCGCTGGCGCTCGGGCAGGGTGGATATGGCGCGGAACAGGCGCAGATTCTGCTCGATCACCTCGAAGGCGTCCTCGGCGCCCTGCAGCGTGACCGTCTCGAAGACCGCGGTGTCCATCAGGGTGGGGCGCCGGCCGCGGGCGCGGGCGTGGTCGATGATGCGATTCCTGACCACCCGCCAGGCGTAGGCGGCGGGGTTCTCGGTGCGCAGGGTCTGCCGCCAGTCGCGGGCGAGCTGGACGAACGCCTCGTCGACGGCCTCCTCGGCGTCGGCGCGGCAGCGCAGGCAGCGTTCGGCCTCGCGGACGTAGCGGGGCCGGTGCATCTGGTGGAAGGCGGCGAAGTCCAGAGGCAGTTTCTCGGGTGCCCGGGGGCGGCCGGCCGGGCTCAGTCTCGATTCCTCCTGGGTCACCGGTCGCCTCCCGGCAGCCGGTGGTCCATCTCCCGGACGCCCACCCGCACCAGGGCGGCGACGACCCGGCGCGCGAGGGCTACGGCGCCGGGGCCGAAGACCCGCAGGGCGAGCAGGGCCAGCGCCCCGTCCCGGGCGAGCTGTACGAACTGGTCGTTCACGGACCCTTCGGTCCTCTCCGTTGGCTGGTCGGGGCGCGGCAGCCCCGGAAGGCGACGGTTACACCTTCTGCCTCAACGGCGTCCGCCGACGGTTTTTCGTGCATGCCCGGTTCGAAAGCCGGGTGTATTTGGTCGGTTCGGACTACGGAGTGTGTCGTTCCGGACTAACACCGGTGCCGTTGTGGACTAACAAGCGTGATTCTGCGGCCGGTTGGGCGACCGAATGCGCCCGTTCCCGGCCGGATCCGCGGCGTCCGTCGGTACCGGGCAGGCACGGACATGCTTCCGGAGAGGGCGGGCGCGGCTGTGCTCCCGAGCGCGCAAGGCAGTCCCGGGGCGCACGACAGCCCCGGGTGGCTACGGTCTGCCGGGGCAGTCCCCTGCCGGTCCCTCGCCTCGGCTCACTTGTCCCTGCGCACCGGCACGACGACGAGGAACGCGTCCTGCTTGAGGTCCATCACCACCGTCGCGGGCTTGCCCTCGGCCCGCAGGGCCGCCGCGTATTCCTCGGCCGGCCACGAGCCGCGCGGAGCCCCCGCCGGGAACCGCCGCATCACCTTGGTGCGCATGGCGGCGCCACCTCCCCTGGTCCGCGGCCACCGGCCCGTGCCGGCGGCCCTCTCCTTTCGCGTGCCCGGGATCGGCACGGACATGTCGGTCGACGGAAGCTCACTACCAGGCGCGTGCGGCGCGCAGCAGCGCGGCGCGCACCCGGGGGACGTCCGGGTTGTCGGCGGCGCCGGGGCGCTGGACGAGGAACCCGGTGTTGATCGGCGGGTCCTCCGGCTCGTGCAGCGCGACGAGCGCGCCCGAGGCGAGCTCGGCGTGGCAGAGATAGCGCGGGAGAACGCTGAACCCCGCGCCGGCGACGAGCGCCGAGCGCACCGCGCGCAGGTCGGGGACGGTCACGGCGGCCGGAAGGGTCAACCGCCGGCCGAAGACGTGCCGCCAGTAGCGCCGGGCGATGGGCAGGTCCTCCGCGTAGCTGACCAGCGGCACCCCGTGGAGCGCAGTGGGTCCCTGCGCTGCCGGCCTCCCGCTGATCCTCTCGGCCCACACGGGGGCGGCGACCAGCACGAACTCCTCGTCCATCAGCGCGGTGGCCGACAGCGTCCGGCCGCGCGGCCGGGTCGTGGCGATGACCAGGTCGTGGCGCCCTGCCCGCAGTTCCTCCAGGAGGGGGTCGGTCAGGCCGGTGGCCACCCGCAGCCGTACCCCTTCGGCGGCCAGCGGGGCCAGGGCGGGCAGGACCCGGACGGCCAGCAGTTCGGCGGGGCCGGCCAGGTGGACGGGGTCGGCGGGCCGGCCGTCCGGGGCCGGCCCGGGGCCCGCCACCGCCGCGAGGTCGTCCAGGGGCCCGGCCACGCGCGCGGCGAGTTCGTCGGCGACGGCCGTGGGGGCGACGCCGCGCGGGAGCCGCTGGAACAGCTCGCGGCCGGTCTGCCGCTCCAGCGCGCGCATCTGGGTGGTGACCGTCGGCTGCGACAGCCCCAGCAGCCGTGAGGCTCCGGTGAAGGAGCCGGAGCGGTGGACCGCGAGGAAGGTGCGCAGCAGGTTCAGATCGATGTTCGCGGGTCCGTCCACACGCCCAGTATCGCCCCTGCGGCCATAGGTTTCCCTATGCCGGGCATCGGGGTTTCCATTGGTTTTCCGTGGGTTGTGCGTGGTTGGCTCGGGGCCATGAGCAAGATTCTCTTCGTGATGACCGGCGCCGACCACTGGACGCTGGACGACGGCACCGAGCACCCCACCGGCTTCTGGGCGGAGGAGGCGGTCACCCCCTACCGGGCGTTCAAGGACGCCGGTCACGAGGTCGTCGTGGCCACCCCGGGCGGGGTCGTGCCCGTCGTGGACCGGGCGAGCCTGGCCCCCGAGGTCAACGGCGGGGCGGAGGGGGCGGACCGGGTGGCCCGCGAGCTGGCCTCGATGACCGAGCTGAAGCACCCGCTGCCCCTGTCGGCCGTGGACCTCGCCGACTACGCGGCCGTCTTCTACCCGGGCGGGCACGGCCCCATGGAGGACCTGGCCGTCGACGCCGACTCGGGCCGGCTGCTGACGGCCGCGCTGGACTCCGGCGTGCCGCTGGGTGTGGTCTGCCATGGCCCGGCCGCCCTGCTCGCGGCGGTGGCGCAGGACGGCTCCAACGCGTTCGCGGGGTACCGGGTGACGGCGTTCAGCAACGCCGAGGAGATCCAGGGCGGTCTGGCCCCGCGGGCGAAGTGGCTGCTGGAGGACCGGCTGACCGAGGCGGGCGTCGAGGTGCGGGTCGGCCCGGAGTGGGCCCCGCACGTGGTCGTCGACCGCACCCTGATCACCGGGCAGAACCCGGCTTCGTCGGCCGCGGTGGCGGACGGGTTGCTGCAGCGGCTCGGCTGAACGGGTTTGCGTGTGCGGATCTGCCGAGCCGCACACGCCCGACCTCTACACATAAAAGGGAAATAAGAGCAAAATAAGACATGCACGGCATTTGCCGTACGTCACTGCAGGCGGCGGTGGCCTGCCAGTCGAAGGAGACGAGTCATGGCCGACGTCTCGCGCACCCGGGGTGACATGTCCACTCACCCCGACACCTACGAAATGCGGGAACGGTACGCCCGCATGCTCGGCGGCCGCGACGTGGCACTCGTGGACGGACCGGTGTTCCTGCTCGGTCTGTACTGCGCCGTGTCCCCGTGGATCCTCCACTACACGACCAGCCAGCCCCCGCTGGTGACCCACAACCTCGTCGTCGGCATCGCCATCGCCCTGCTGGCCCTCGGCTTCACCCGCGCCCCCGAGCGCATGTACGGGCTGAGCTGGGCCATGTGCGCGGTCGGCGTGTGGATGATCATCGCTCCGTGGGTCGTGGGCGACAGCCCGGACACCGGCGTCGCGCTGAACAACATCATCATCGGCGCCCTGGCGGTGGTCCTGGGGCTGATGTGCGCCGGCACGGCGGCGAAGACCACTGCCCAGCCGTAACCGCACGCCCCCTCGCGGCACCGTTCTCCACCCCGGCCGGCCCGCTCCCCCGCGGGCCGGCCGTCCACGTCCCGCTCGGCACTAGGGGCGGTGGACGTACGGCGTCGTCGTGCTCAGCGCCGCGAAGCCGAGGCGTCCGAGGACGGGCCGGCTCCGGTCGGAGGCGTCGACCTGGAGGTAGGGGTAGCCGCGCTGGGCGGCGATCCGGGCGCGGTGCGCGACGAGCGCCCGGTAGACGCCCCGGCCACGCCAGCCCGGGACGGTACCGCCGCCCCACAGGCCGGCGAACCGGGCGCCGGGCACCAGTTCCATCCGCGCTGAGCTGACCGGGGCGTCCCCGGCGAGGGCGACCAGGGCGACCAGGGTCCGCGGGGCGCCGGCGAGCCGGTTCAGGAGCTGTTCCCGCAGCCGGGACCCGTCCCTGCCGAAGACCCTCTCGTGCGTCTCGACCATGAGGTCCACCCCGGCCCGGTCGGTCACGGGGACGATCCGTACCCCCTCGGGCGGCTCGGTGTCGAGGGGGAGCATCGCGGTCTCGCCGATCATCAGCGTCTCCTCGGGCTCGGCTGCGAAGCCGGCCGCCGTCAGCCGCCGGCCGAGGTCGGCCGGCCGGTCGTGGCCGTACACCTTCCACTCGAACTCCCGGCCGAGCCCCCCGAAGTACGCGATCTGCGCGGCGATGGCGGCGTCGGCGTCCGTCTCGTCGAGTCCCGACCACAGGACGCCGTTCCATCCGCCGCCGGGGGCGGTCTGGCGAACTACGCCCCCGGTCCGTTCGACGCGGGCGCCGGGGCCGTCGGGGTGGGCTTCCTCGCGCATGTCCCGGTCGTAGCGGGCGAGCACAGCGGCATGGTCCATGGGGGACACCTCACCACCCGCGCCCCGTTCCCTCAAAGGAATTCGCCCCCGCCGCCATGGTGCCCGGCCGCCGCGAACCCGCAGGGTACGGGGCCGCCGGCGCCCCCGCACGCCCGGAGGCGGACGGGCCGCGGGCCGCCTATCGTGTTCCGGGGCGCCGGTTCCCGAGCGACGGCGGGGCGCCCTGGGAGGCACTGATGCTGGCCATGCTGTCGACGCGCACCGCACCCCTGCGCTGCGCGTGTGCCGCGGCCGCCGCGCTGACCCTGCTCGGCGCCGGACTGCCCGCGGCCTTCTCCGGCCGGGACGGCGACCGCCCGTCCGGGCTCGCCCGCTTCTACGACCAGAAGATCGCCTGGTCCCGGTGCGTGGGACTGGAGACGCCCGACGACCTGCAGTGCGCGAGGGTGACCGTTCCCCTCGACCACGCCCACCCGGAGTCCGGCACCCTGGACCTGGCGCTGGCCCGCTACCGCGCCACCGGCGAGAAGCGGGGCTCGGTGGTGCTGAACTTCGGCGGCCCCGGCGGTGCCGGGGTGCCCGGGCTCGCCTACGGCGGCAAGGAGTTCATGGAACTCACCGACCACTACGACGTGGTGTCCTTCGACCCGCGCGGCGTCGGCCGCTCCTCACCCGTCAGCTGCGGCGAGGGAGAGGAGGAGGGCCTTGCCACCCTCGACGACGCCGCCGTGGACCTCTCCGACCCGCGTGCCGTGCTTGAGCGGCTCAAGAAGGCTGCCGCCGCGTGCGCGGAGCACTCGGGGCCGGTGCTGCCGTACATCGGCACCGTGCACGCCGCCCGCGACCTCGACGTGATCCGCGCGGCCCTCGGCGACGAGAAGCTGAACTACCTCGGCTTCTCCTACGGCACCCGACTCGGCGCGGTGTACGCGGCCCAGTTCCCCGAGCGGGTGGGCCGGCTGGCGCTGGACGGCGTGGACACCCTGACCGAACCGCTGGCCGAGCAGGGCCTCGCGGGCGCGGCGGGACAGCAGAGGGCCCTGGACGACTTCGTCACCTGGTGCACCGAGGACATCGCCTGCCCGTTCGGGACGGATCCGCGCTCCGCCCGCGAGGCCGTCGTACGGCTGGTGCGGTCGCTGGACGAGGATCCCGTGCCGACCGGCTTCGGAGAGCCGTTCACCGGTCAGGACCTGGTCGCCGCACTCGGGCAGGGGCTCTACAGCAGGCAGTGGTGGCCGTCCCTGCAGCGGGCCCTGGCCCGGCTGGTGGAGGAGGGCGACACCAGCGGGGTGCTGGACTTCGCGACGGGCGGCGTCACGGCCCCCCTCGCGAACCGGGCCGCGCCGGACGAGGAGGATCCCGAGCCCGGGGACGGCGCAACACAGACGCCGGGCGCGCTGGTCGACCCGGAGGACGTCCCCGTGGACAACCTCCCGGCGGCGCTGATGGCGATCAACTGCGCGGACGACCCGGACCGGCCCGGCGCCGAGCGGATCGCGGCGGACCTGCGCCGGCTGCGCGCCCGGTACGAGGCGGCGTCCCCGGTGTTCGGGCGCTACCGCCTCGCCCAGGTGCTGATGTGCTACGGCCGCCCCCCGGGCACCGACTTCGTCCGGCAGGCGGTCAAGGACGTCGACACCCCGAAGATGCTGCTGGTCGGCACCCGGGGCGATCCGGCCACGCCGTACCGCTGGACCGTGGAGACGGCCGAACGGCTCGGGTCGTCGGCCGTCGTGCTGGACAACAAGGGCGAGGGGCACACCGGTTACGGGACGTCCCGGTGCGTGCACCGCAAGGTGGACGACTTCCTGCTCTACGGGTCGCTGCCGCCGGACGGCAGCTCCTGCGGGGCCGACCCTCAGGAGTGACCGGGCGCCGCCGGCCTCAGCCGGTGATGAAAGCGTCGAGGGCGGCCGTCAGCTCGGCCGGCTTCTCGACGGGCAGCTCATGACCGGCGTCGAGGACGCGGACCGTGGCGTCCGGGTAGGCCTTGGCCATCCTGAGCATCTGCTGCGGCGGCAGCTGGATGTCGTGGTAGCCGTGGATCATCAGGGTGGGTGCGGTGATCTCGCCGGCCCGGTCCAGGACGTCGAAGGCGCGCATGGCGCCGTAGAGGGTCATGACCACCTCGCGCGGGGTGCCGGCGGACTCCTTGACGTACCGCCGGATCTCCGCGCGGGGGTAGCCGGGGGCGAAGGCCCGCTGGATGTTGGCGGCGACGAACAGCTTGAAGGGGGCGAGGGTGGAGGCGGCCATCAGCAGGGCGCGGGGCCGGCTGTAGGCCATCCGCCCGATGGAGTTGACCAGCACCATGCGGTCGACCCGTTCCGGGTGGGCGAGGGCGATGGTCTGCGCGATCATCCCGCCCATCGAGTGGCCGACGATCACGAACCGCTCGATCTTGAGGTGGTCGAGGAGGGCGAGGACGTCCCGGGCCAGCTCGTCGACGGTGCGCACCCCGGCCCCGGTGCTCTCGCCGTGACCGCGCAGGTCCAGCCGCACCACGCGGCGCCGTTCGGCGAAGTGGGCGAGCTGGTGGTCCCAGCGGTGCCGGTTCGCCGTCCAGCCGTGCACCAGGACCAGGGGCAGCCCGCCGCCGTCGCGCGGGCCCTCGTCGTCGTACGCCAGTGTCGCTCCGGCGACGTCGAGCTGCGGCATGGGGGCCTCCTGCGGTGTGCTGCTGCCGGTCACTGAGGTTACTGACGCGTACGGTAACCGGCCGCGGGGGGCCTCGGCCAGCGTTCCGCGGGTCCCGGCCGGCCGTGAAACGCTGGGGGCCGTCCAGGGAGAGGAGCCGACGGATCGTGTCGAAGCTGCTGGGTGTCGCGGTGCTGGGGGCCGGCCACATGGGGGCCGACCACATACGACGTATCGACCGGGTGGTGAGCGGCGCCAGGGTGGCCGCGGTGGCCGACCCGGACGCCGACCGGGCCGCGGAGGCCGTCGCCGGTATCGACGGCGTCACCGTGCACACGGAGACCGAGGCCGCGCTGGACGCGCCCGGCGTCGAGGCGGTGCTGATCGCCTCCCCCGGCCAGGCGCACGAGGAGGCGCTGCTGGCGGCCTTCGCCCGCGGCCTGCCGGTGCTGTGCGAGAAGCCCATGGTCCCGGACTCCGCCGGGGCGCTGCGCGTGGTGGAGGCGGAGGCGCGGCTGGGGCGGCGGCTCGCGCAGATCGGGTTCATGCGGCGCTACGACAGCGAGTACCAGGGCCTCAAGCGGGTGCTGGACGAGGGGCGGCTGGGCCGGCCGCTGATGCTGCACTGCGTCCACCGCAACGTCTCCTCGCCGCCCGGCTTCACCAGCGCCATGCTGATCGAGAGCTCGCTGTCGCACGAGATCGACGCGGCCCGCTGGCTGCTCGGGCAGGAGGTGACCGCGGTGACCGTGGTACGGCCCCGCGCCTCCTCCGGCGCGCCGGCGGGGCTGCACGACCCGCAGTTCGTGCTGCTGGAGACCGACGGGGGCGCCCTCGTCGACGTCGAGGTCTTCGTCAACTGCGGCTTCGGCTACGAGGTGCGGTGCGAGGCGGTGTGCGAGGCGGGCGGCGTCCGCGTCGGCGAGGAGCCGGGGCCGCTGGTGAGCACGGGCGGCCTCGCCGGGCGGGAGGTGCCGCGGGACTACCTGGTGCGGTTCCGGGACGCCTACGACCGTGAGGTGCGGGCGTGGGTCGACGCCGCCCGGCGGGGCCGCGTGACCGGTCCCACCGCCTGGGACGGCTACGCCGCCTCGGTGGTCGCCGAGGCCGGGGTGCGCTCCCTGACCGGGGGCACCCGCGCGGCGGTCTCCCTCGCGCCGCGTCCGGCGCTCTACACGCCCGGCGCCGCGGTGCGGTAGCGGACTCGTTCGCTCTCCGAACGCCAGACCGGGCCGCCGGGGTGCGCCCCTCACGCGCCCCTCAAGTCACGTACGTCTCCTACGACTTGGCCGGGCCCCGGGGTACGCGGGAGGCGGGGTGGGGACGGTCCGCGAAGACTCTGGCATATGCCCGACGCATCACCGTATCGTGTGTGGCCGAATCCCTTACACGGCGTCGCGGGCTGTGCAACAGTCGTAACGGCCCTTCCGTCCGCCCCGCCGCACCTTCCCGCCCTCGACCCTGGTCGAGCCGGGGGAACCCCTCACACCGGAGTGCGTCATGCCGTCCCACTTGTCCGCGGACCGCCCAGCCGCCCAGCCGCCCGGCGGCGGCTCGGTCGACGCGCTGATATCGCAGACGCGGCGACTCAAGGGCGACGTGGACGCCGTGCGACGGGACGCCGGCGGCGACGGGTCGGACCCCGGGGACCGCTGGCAGCGCGCCCTGTGCGACCTGGCGCTCCATCAGCTCGACGACCTGGACGCCCACTTGGCGCAGTTGCGGGAGGGGCCGCCGACCCCGCCGGCCGCCGACGGCGCCGCGCTCCCCCGCGCCGCCGCGGCGGCCGGCCCCTGGCGCGGCTCCCTGCTCAGCCGGGTCGGCAGCGCGGAGTGGAACCTGCTGACCGACGAGGCCGTGTGGTCCGCCGAGCTCTACCGGATCCTGGGCCGAGACCCGGCCGCACCTCCGCTCACCCTGGACGAACTGCCCTCCGTCGTACCGGAGGAGGACCGGCCGAAGCTGACGGCGATGGTCACCGGCTGTCTCGTCGACGGCCGCCCCATCGACGGGGAGTTCCGGGTGGCGCGTCCCGACGGCGAGGTCCGCACCGTGCACATGATGGGCGAACCCGTACTCGACGCGGACGGCGGCACCGCCGCCATGTGGGCGGTGCTGCGGGACGTGAGCGCCCTGCGGCGCAGCGAGCGGACGGTCAGCGAGACCCTCGACTCGCTCCAGCGCCACCACGACCGCGCGCAGACCGAGCACCGGGTCGCGGTGGAGGCGCAGGAAGCCGTGCTGCCCCCGTGGCGCGGTGCCCTGCGGCTCCCGCACGGCGAGCCCGGGCCACTCGACGTCGCCGGCCGCTATCTGCCCGCCGCGAGCGGCTCGATGATCGGCGGCGACTGGTACGACGCGCTGGAACTGCCCGGCGGGGCGACGCTGTTGAGCGTCGGAGACCTCACCGGACACGGCCCCACCGTCACCTCGTCCATGGCCATGCTGCTGGGCGCGCTGCGCGGCATGGCGATGGCCGGCACCCGGCCCGGCCCGCTGATGACACTGCTCAACCAGATGCTGGAGGCCACCGGCCGGCCGGCCCTCGCCAGCGCCCTGTGCTGTCAGTACCGCCCCGGGAAGCGCACCCTGACATGGGCTCAGGCCGGACACCCCGCCCCGCTGCTGTTCCGGGACGGGACGGGACGCCGGCTGGACACGCCGCGGGGAGCGCTGCTGGGCGCCGCCCCCGGTGGCTCCTACGGCCACGCCGAGGAGATCCTGCGCGAGGGCGACCTGCTGCTGCTGCACACCGACGGGCTGGTGACCGGTGACCCGGGCCGGGCCGGCGACGCGGGCGCGGCCGGAACGGGCCGCCTCCTCGCGCTGGCCGCGCGCCTCGACGAGGCGCGCGACGCCGCGGACTGCGTGCGCCTGGTGGTGAAGGAGTTCGGCGCGGCCGAGCGCCAGGACGACGCCTGCGTGCTCGTCGCACGGGTGACGTCCTGACCCTCCCCGCCGGCCGGCCGGCGCTCACGCCTGCGCGGTGCCGCCCTTGCCCCCCCTCGCCCTGGGCAGTGCGACCCGGATCTGCTCGCGCAGTTCGCTGACCCGCGGATAGTCGGCGTACTCCGCGGTCAGCCGGTACATCTGGCGGAGCCGGTCCCAGGTGCGGCGCGAGGAGTTCTGCCCCATCGACACCAGGGCCAGCCGGGCGAAGCTGTCGGCCTGCTCGGGGTCGTCGGCGATGAAGCAGGCCGAGGCCATGGAGAGGAAGTCGAAGATCTTCGACCGCTCCTGGGCGTCCACACGCAGGGCGAGGGCCTTCTCCGCGTAGTACCGGGCGTGGACGGCGGCGCCGGGTTCGAACTCCGCGAGCGTGCGGTAGGACAGGGCCTGCATGCCGTACAGGTCCGCCTCGTTGAACAGCTGCATCCAGCTGGGCGGCGCCACGTCGCCCCGGTCGGAGACGAACAGGTCCTCGGCCTGTCCCAGGGTGCGGCGCATGGCCTGCCCCTTGCCCATCGACGCCTGCGCCCAGGCCTCGATGGTGTGGAACATGGCCTTGGTGCGCGGCAGCACCGCCTCGCCGGAACCGGACTGGGCGAGTTTCATCAGGTCCAGGGCCTCGTCGGGCCGGCCCAGGTGCACCATCTGCCGGGCGGCGCGGGACAGGGCCTCACCGGCGCGCGGACGGTCGCCGCCCTCCCGGGCCGCGTGGGCGGCGATGAGGAAGTACTTCTGGGCCGTGGGCTCCAGGCCGACGTCGTGCGACATCCAGCCCGCGAGCACGGCGAGGTTGGCGGCGACGCCCCACAGGCGGCGCTGCAGATGGTGGGGGTGGCGATAGGCGAGCATGCCGCCCACCTCGTTGAGCTGGCCCACCACGGCCTTGCGCTGGAGTCCCCCGCCACGGGCGGCGTCCCAGGCACGGAACACCTCGACCGAGCGTTCCAGCTCCTCGATCTCCTCCGTTCCGACGGGAGCGGCCTCGTAGCGGTCGAAGCCGGCGGGATCGGCGCCCAGGGGGTGGTCGAGGACGGGTGCGTCGGCGGAGAGGGTGGGGTCGGTGTGCAGCCAGTCGTACATGGCGTTGCTGAGTGCTGGTCCCGCGGCGAGCGCGGCACCCGCGCCCACCAAGCCGCGTCGGTTGAGCATGAGGTCCATTCCCGTGAATTCGGTGAGGACCGCGGCGGTCCGCTCGGGCGCCCACGGCACACCGTCGGGATGCTCCACGCTCCCGCCGCCCTGCCGTTTCCCCGTACGCCCGTGCCGGACCAGACCAAGGTCCTCGATGGTCACGACACGGCCGAGACGCTCGGTGAACAGAACCGCCAGCACCCGCGGCACCGGGTCGCGCGGGATCTCTCCCGTGTCGATCCACCGCCGCACCCGAGAGGTGTCGGTCGCCAGCTGGGGGTGGCCCATGGCCGCCGCCTGCTTGTTGACCAGCCTCGCGAGTTCGCCCTTGGACCAGCCGGTCAGGCCGAACAGGTCCGAAAGTCGGGTGTTTGGTTCTCCGCTCACGTCAAGCCCCCAGGTTCTCGGCTGAGTTGACAGTAGCCCCGGGAGAGTTGCCGGGCGACTATTCGCCAGGCTTCGCCAGGGTGCGCTAGATGGTGTGCCACGGGCCATCGGGTGTCAGGTAGGAACGCGCCACCCCGACCCGGTCGCCCTCCTCGCGGTACAGCTCGCGGTACAGGCAGTACGGCCGGTGCATTCCCCAGGGTGCACCCGGGAGACCGGGCCGGGCCGCGCAACGTCGTCGCAGGCACACGAAGGGATCTGTTTCGCCCATGTACGCAGCATCGTCCTCCGTGTCCGCACCGCCCCGGCCGCTGCGCCCCCGTCAGGGCGGCGGCCCCTACCTCGACCCGACCGTGCGGACGGCGGGCTCCGTGCTCGGCGCCGGCCGTCCCCTGCGCGCTCCGGGGCTCGGCCCGCAGCCGCTCAGCGGGAGGATCGACCTGTCGGGCCCGCAGGGCGCACAGCTGCGCACGGCGATCGCGTCGGTGCACCGCATCTGCCCGGAGTTCGCGCCGGTCCAGGTGATGCGCCGCAGCGGCCGCTCGGTGCTGCTGGTCGGCACGACCGGACGCAGCACGGCCGTCGCCAAGTGTTTACTGGACCACTCCCCCGCGTGGGTCGAGCGGTTCGGGCACGAGATAGCGGCGTACCGCACGTTCGTCCGGCACCGCCCCCCGGTGCGGGTACCGAGACTGATCGCGGCGGATCCGGACCACTGCACGCTCGTCGTGGAGCGGATGGCGGGACGGCCGGCGGCGCTCCAGCGCCACCCCGTCGAGGCCCCGCCGCGCGCGGACATCCGGGCGGCGCTCGGCGCGATCTGCCGGCTCAACGCCTGGCGGCCGCCGGCGGGCACCTTCGACGCGCCGCTGGACTACGCGGCCCGGATCGCCCGCTACCACGAGCTGGGGCTGCTCACCGACCGGGACCTCGGCGACCTGCAGAAGCTGCTGCGCGGTATCGCGGCGAGCGCGGGCCGCCAGGGCATGGGCCAGTTCTGCCACGGCGACGCCCTGCTGGCGAACCTCCTGATGTCACCGGCCGGTCCCGTACTGGTCGACTGGGAGCACGCGGGCTGGTACCTGCCGGGGTACGACCTGGCGGTGCTGTGGTCGGTGCTCGGTGACGCCGCGGTGGCGCGCCGTCAGATCAGCCAGATCGCGCAGTCGGCGGGCCCGGCCTCGCGCGACGCCTTCCTGGTGAACCTGATGCTGGTGCTGACCCGGGAGATCCGCACCTACGAGACGGCCGTGCAGCGTTCGATGCACGACGCGGCCCCGACGGCCCCGGGGTCGGCCCACCCGGGCGCCGCGCCGTCCGGCGAGGAACAGCGGCTGCTGCTGCGGCGGCTGCACGACGACTGCCAGCTGGCCCGTCGGGCCGTGCGCGCGGCGGTCGGCACTCGCTGAGGGGAGCGGAGGTCCTCGGCGCACCGTGCTCCGCGGTGCGCCGAGGACCTTCGCATGTCCGGGTGCGGAACGCGCCGAAGCGCCTGCCGTCCGGGGATATGGGCAGTCCGTGGGCATGATTGACGGGGTGTCGGCCGACCGGTACCACTGAGGTCACGTCCGGCCCCGCACCTTCCCCCCACCTCTCGTGTCCCAGGAGGCCGCCTTGCGAGGTTCCGTCACCGTGTCCGGGCGCACCCGCCGAGGTGCGGCAGCCGTGGCGTCGGCGGCGCTGCTGCTGCCCCTGCTCGGCGCGGCCCCGTCCGACGCCGGGCCACCGGACGGCGGCGCGCTGCAGCGCGCGTTCGCCGCCGCGGCGGCCGAGTACCACGTGCCCGGCAGCGTTCTGCTGGGCGTCTCCTACCTGCAGTCCCGCTGGGACGCGCACGGCGGCGCGCCGAGCGTGGTCGGCGGCTACGGGCCGATGCACCTGACCGACGCCCGCACCGCGCTGGCCGGCGCCGAGCACCACGGCGGGGCCAGCGAGGACCCCCGGGGCGACTCCGCCCGCGCCGCGCTGCACCCGCGGGCGGACCTTCCGGCGGACACCGAGCTGCCCGCCCGGCTGAGGACACTGCCGAGGGCTGCGCAGCTGACCGGCGCCGACCCCGAGGAGCTGCGCGCCGACCCGGCGGCGAACATCGCGGGCGGCGCGGCCCTGCTGGCCGCCGCGCAGCGGGAGCTGGGCGAGCCGCCGAGCGCCGACCCGGCCGACTGGTACGGGGCGGTGGCCCGGTTCTCCGGCGCCGACGACCGGGCGACGGCGGCGGCGTACGCGCGCGACGTCTTCGACGTGATCCGGACCGGGCGGCGGCGCACCACGGACGCCGGGCAGCCGGTCGCGCTGGCGGCTCGGCCGGACGTGGTGCCCGACACCGCCCAGCTGGCGCGGACGGGTCTGCGGGCGGCGTCGGCGGCGGGCACCGAGTGCCCCGCGTCGGTGTCCTGCGAGTGGATCCCGGCGCCCTACGAGCGGTTCGGGGACGACGACTACGGCAACCACGACCTGGGCGACCGGCCGGCCTCGCAAGGCATCGACTACATCGTCATCCATGACACCGAGGGCGGCTGGGAGGGGGTCCTGAAGATGGTGCAGGACCCCACCTACGTGTCCTGGCAGTACTCGCTGCGCTCCACGGACGGCCACATCGCCCAGCACGTGAAGGCCAAGGACGTGGCGTGGCACGCGGGCAACTGGTACGTCAACGCCAAGTCGATCGGCCTGGAGCACGAGGGTTTCCTCGCCCAGCCGGACGCCTGGTACACCGAGGCGATGTACCGCGCCTCGGCCCGTCTGGTGCGCCACCTCGCCGCCACCTACGGCATCCCGCTGGACCGGCAGCACATCCTGGGGCACGACACCGTGCCGGGACCGACCGCGGCGACGGTCGCCGGGATGCACACCGACCCGGGCCCGTACTGGGACTGGCGGCACTACTTCGAGCTGCTGGGCAACCCGGTGCGGGCCTCTGCCCGCGCGGGCGGCGGGCTGGTGACGATCCGCCCGGACTACGCGGCCAACCGGCCCGTGTACACGGGCTGCGTCAGCGCGGGCGAGCCGTGTCCGGCGCACGGCTCCAGCGAGGTGCGGCTGTACGCGGACCACGACGAGGGCGCGCCCCTGATCGAGGACATCGGCCGCGGCACCGCCCCGACCACCGGCGTCAACGACATCTCCTCGCGGGTCTCGACGGGCCAGCAGTACGCGGTCGCGGACCGGTGGGGCGACTGGACGGCGATCTGGTACCTGGGGCAGAAGGCGTGGTTCCGCAATCCGGCGGAGCAGCCGACGGCGGTACCGGCCTCCGGGCTGGTGGTCACGCCGAAGGAGGGCCGGGACGGCGTTCCCGTCTACGGCCGTGCCTACCCGGAGGCCGCCGCGTACCCGCCGGGGGTGCCGGTCCAGACGGTGTCACCGCTGCCGTACACCCTGCCGGCGGGGCAGCGGTACGTGGTCGGCGACAGGGTGCCCGGCGAGTACTACTACTCGGTGACCTTCACGCAGGACTCGCACCGGGTCGTCGTCGGTGACGACCTGTACTACGAGATCCAGTACGGCCATCGGGTGGCGTTCGTGCGGGCCGCGGACGTGACGCTGCTGCCGTCGGCGTAGCCGGGGATCAGCCCTGCTGGAACAGTTCCGCCGGGAGCGGTTTCAGCAGGGCGTACAGGTCGTCGGTGATCGGGCGGTCCCAGGCCGCGATGGTGACCAGGACGTTGTCGCTGCGGTCGAACTGCACGCAGGAGATCCGGCTCTCCGAGAGCTTCAGGCGGCGCACGATCAGGAGGTTGTCGCCCTGCATCACCGGCACGTCCTCGGTACCGACGACGGTCACCTCCTCCTCGTTCTCCAGGGCCAGCAGCAGCTGGGCGACCTCGAAGGGGACCTCTCCGTCGGCGACCTCGCGGGCCGGGGAGCGCTCGGGCAGATTGCCGATGATCATCGCGGGACCGCGGCCGCCGAAGAGGTCGTAGCGCAGGAAGACGCCCTGGCAGCTGCCGTCGGGCGCGGGCAGCAGTCCGGCGCCCAGGTTGCCGGGCCAGTCACCCGGGTCCATGGCCAGGACGTCGAAGTCGGGCCCGGCGGGCGTGGCGCTGCGGCGGCGGAGGAACGACATGCCGCCATGGTACGTGGCCGAAGCCCCCGAACGCCGTGCGGGCCGGTCCCGAGCCGGGGTCCGGGGGCAGCGGCCGGCGTCAGGCGGGGCCGGTCCGGCGGCGCTCGTGGTGGCGGGCGGCGCAGGCGCGGTTGCCGCAGGACGGGCGGCACCGTTCCTGGCGGGGGCGGTCCTTGAGGAAGTGGCGGACGCGGCGCGGCGCGTGGCAGGCGCGCAGGCGTCGGAGGCCGGGGCCGGCGCGGAAGGCGATCGGGGCCTCGGCGAGGGCGGCCGACAGTGCGGGCGGCCCGCCGGTCGAGCACCGGTTCGGTGTCGTCGTCCCAGGTCAGGACGGGCACGGTCGGGGTGCGCGCGGCGGCCGGGTTGAGCCGGGCGAACGCCTCGGGTACGGGCAGCGGCCGGGCGGCGTCGGCGGGGCTGGGGGCGGCGGGCCGCACGGCGTGGGTGAGCAGGGCGCGGACGGCCGCGCGCAGGTCCCGTACGGCCCTCAGCCCGTCGGCGTCCGCGGCGAAGCCGGTGGTGCCCGGCAGGGCGTCGTGGTGGGCGCGGACCCGGTCCGTGAGCCCGGCCGGGTCGGCGAGGTCGTCGGCGACGCCGCCGTGGCCGTCGTGCCGGACGGTCAGCGCGAGATCGAGTACGAGCCGGCTGTCCCGGTCGCGCGCACCGCTGTCACCGGGTGCGCTCTGCGGGTGCTGCATGGCCCCGACGACAACCGCGGGCCGGGCCGGACCACCGGTGCAGCCGCCCGGTGCGGCCGCGACTCGGGGCGGTGCGCCGCGACCGTGCGCACCCGTCCGGCCAGCGCGGCGCCCGGCTGGGGCGGGGCGCCGTGGAAGCTGTGGGCCGGGGACGGGCCGGGGACGGGCCGGAGAACCGGGTTCCTGGTCCGGCGGCACCACGCGACGGCCCCACCGGAACCCGGCACGGCCGGGCCGCACGATCCGGCGGCCTTCACCGCGGCCCCGTGCGCACGAGGACCGCCGCGGGTGGCTCGGCGCCGCACCGCCCCCTCACTCCTGGACCGGCGCGGGGGGAACCACCACGATCGGGCACGCCGCGTGCAGCAGGGCGGCGTGGGTCACCGAGCCGAGCAGGCGGGCCGGGGAGAGGAGCCGACGCCGGTGGCGGCCGACGACCAGCAGATCGGCGCCTCGGGAGGCCTCGACCAGTCGGCCGGCGGCGTCGCCGGGAACCGGGTGGGCGTCGGCTCGGACGCCGGGGCGGCGGGCGCGGTGGGGGGCGAGGAACCCTTCGGCCAGGGTGCGGACCTCGTGTTCGACGGCCGCCTGGTCGACGCCCTGCGGGGCGAGTTCGGCGGGCGCGGCCCAGGTCTGGACCGGCCAGGGGTAGGCGGCGATCACCTGGACACGCAAGCCGCGCAGGGCGGCCTCGGTGAAGGCGAGGTCGAGGGTGGCGTCGTCGGGGCTGTCGGTCTTCAGGCCGACGACGACGCGCGGGCCGCCCTCGGCGGGCGGGGATTCGTCGCGCGCGGCGTCGGGCCGGGGCACCACCACGACCGGGCACTCGGCGTCCCGGGCGGCGGTCAGGCTGTTGGAGCCGAGCAGCAGGCGGGCGAATCCGCCGCGCCCGCGCGAGCCGAGGACGAGCAGCTGGGCCTCGCCGCCGAGCCCGGGCAGCAGCACGCCGGGCGCGCCGTCGAGTCCGACGTACTCCGTCTCGGGCAGGTCGCCGAGCGCCTCCACGTGGGCGCGGGCGGCGTCCAGGACCGGATCCTGCTCCGGTGGCGGCGGCACGACGAGGGGCGCGCCGGGCGGTGTCCAGGCGATGTACTGGCGTACGTGCGCCACGCGCAAGGGTGCGCCGCGGCGGCGTGCGGCGTCGGCGGCCCAGTCGAGGGCGCGCAGGCTGTCCTCGGAACCGTCGACCGCCGCGACGACCGGCAGTCCGGTCATGGTCCTCACCTCCGGATTACGACCTCGCTCCTGCGAAAGGGGCCGGTGCGCCCCCGGTGCCACCTTCCCGCAGGTGTCCGGCCCGGCAGGGCGGTGCGCGGTCGCGTGTCCGGAAAAAGGGGTCCGGCACCCCCGTTCGGCCCGCCGCGGCGGGCTCAGGTGAGGTCGAACTCCCCTTCCCGTGCGCCCGAGACGAAGGCGCCCCACTCGGCGGGCGTGAAGATCAGGGAAGGGCTCTCGGGGCGGCGGCTGTTGCGCATCGCGATGAACCCCTCGACGAAGGCGATCTGGACATCTCCCAGGCCTCGGCTGCTGGACTGCCAGTCGGCGTTGCTGAGGTCCAGCTCCGGCTTGTCCCAGCCCGCGAGCCGCTGTTGCTGGATGGTGCTCTCGGCCACGTCCGTGCTCCTCCCGGTTCCGTCGTCCGCGGGCCAGCCTAGCGATCGGCCCGGGACGCCGACAGGTCACGTGAGAGACCTTTCGGCCGGGGCCCCCGGCACCGGCTCAGGAGTCCGGGGGCCGGTCGCCCACCAGCCACATGGCGAAGAACTGGGAGCCGCCCCCGTAGGCGTGCCCGAGGACCCGGTGGGCCCGCGCCAGCTGGTGTTCGCCGGCCTGGCCGCGCACCTGCAGGGCGGCCTCGGCGAAGCGGATCATGCCGGAGGCGCCGATGGGGTTGGTGGACAGCACCCCGCCGGACATGTTGACGGGCAGGTCGCCGTCGAGCGCGGTCGCCCCGGACTCGGTGAGCTTCCAGCCCTCGCCCTCGGCGGCGAAGCCCAGGTTCTCCAGCCACATCGGCTCGTACCAGGAGAACGGCACGTACATCTCGACGGCGTCGATGTCCCGGCGCGGGTCGCCGACGCCGGCCTGCCGGTAGACGTCGGCGGCGCAGTCCCGGCCGGCGCGGGGCGAGACGGCGTCCTTGCCGGCGAACAGGGTCGGCTCGCTGCGCATGGCGCCGCCGAGGAGCCAGGCCGGCCGGCGGGTGGCGCGGGCGGCTCCGGCGCGGTCGGTGAGGACCATGGCGCAGGCGCCGTCGGAGGACGGGCAGGTCTCGGAGTAGCGGATGGGGTCCCACAGCATGGGCGAGGCCATCACCTTCTCCAGGGTGAGGTCCCGCTCGTGCAGGTGCGCGTAGGGGTTCTTCAGGGCGTTGCGCCGGTCCTTGTGGGCGACCAGCGCGCCGATGGTGTCGGGGGCGCCGCTGCGCCGCATGTAGGCGCGCACGTGCGGGGCGAAGAAGCCGCCGGCGCCGGCCAGCAGCGGCTGCTGGAAGGGGATCGGCAGGGACAGCCCCCACATGGCGTTGGACTCGGACTGCTTCTCGAAGGCGAGGGTGAGGACGGTGCGGTGGACGCGGGCGGCGACGAGGCCGGCCGCCACCAGCGCGGTCGAGCCGCCCACCGAGCCGGCGGTGTGCACCCGCAACAGGGGTTTGCCGACCGCGCCGAGGGCGTCGGCGAGGTACAGCTCGGGCATCATGACGCCCTCGAAGAAGTCGGGTGCCTTGCCGATGACGACGGCGTCGATGTCCGCCCAGGTCGACTCGGCGTCGTCCAGGGCGCGTCGGGCGGCCTCGCGGACCAGTCCGGCGAGGGAGACGTCCCGGCGGGCGGCCACGTGCTTGGTCTGGCCGATGCCTACGACGGCCACGGGCTCCTTGCTCATCGGGGATCCCCTTCGAGGACGGCGACCAGGTTCTGCTGCAGACAGGGGCCGGAGGTGGCGTGGGCGAGGGCGCGGTCGGAGTCGCCGCGGTGGATGCGTGCGGCGGCCTCGCCGACGCGGACGAGCCCGGTGGCCATCATCGGGTTGGCGGCGAGGGCGCCGCCGGAGAGGTTGACGCGCACGCTGTCGTCGAGCCGCAGCGCCCGGCGCAGCACGACCTCCTGGGAGCTGAAGGGCGCGTGCAACTCCGCGGTGTCGACGGGCCGTCGGAAGGCGCCGGCGTTCTCGGCGGCGAGCCGTGCGGAGGGCGAGTCGGTGAGGTCGCGCACGCCGAGGGAGTGGGCCTCGACGCGGTGGTCGACGCCGCGGATCCAGGCGGGCCGCTCGCACAGTTCGCGGGCGCGCTCGCCGGCCGCGAGGACGACGGCGGCGGCCCCGTCGCCGACGGGCGGGCAGTCGCCGGTGCGCAGGGGGCGTACGACGTAGTCGCCGTGCGGTACCGAACCCCTGAGCTGGGCGTGCGGGTTGAGGGTGGCGGCGCGCCTGCTGCGGGTGCCGATCGCGGCGAGCGCGGGCTCGTCGGTGAGGCCGGCGTCGATCAGGGCCTGGGCCTGGAGCGCGGCGAGGGCGACGGAGTCGGGCCACAGCGGGGCGAGGTAGTACGGGTCGAGCTGGCGGGTGAGGACGTCGCGGGGGGAGCCGGGCGAGGACTTGCCGTAGGCGTAGACGAGCGCGGTGTCGGCGTCGCCGGTGAGCAGTTTGGTCCACGCCTCGTACAGGGCCCAGGCGCCGTCCGTCTCGACGTGGGACTCGGAGATGGGCGGCCAGGCGCCGACGCCGTCGAGGGCGAGGGTGAAGGAGAAGGCGCGGCCGGCGAGGTAGTCGCTGGAGCCGGAGCAGGTGAAGCCGATGTCGGCGGTCCTGAGGCCGGTGCGGGCGAGGACGTCGTGCAGGACCGGCATGAGCATCTCCACCTCGGAGAGCTCGTCGGTGGTGCGCCGGGTGTCGGACTGCGCGAAGGCGACGACCGCGATGTCCCGTGTCACAGGAGCTCCTTGTAGGTGTCGTAGGCGGCGTCGGGTTCGCCGGTCGGCCGGTAGTGGTCGGGGTACCGGCCGTCCTCGGTCCACACCGGTTCGACGCGCAGGCCCATGCGGACCTGGTCGTAGGGGATGCCGCCGATCCGGCCGTGCAGGGCGAGGTCGGCGCCGTCGAGGGCGATGTGCGCGTAGACGTAGGGCACTTCTATGTCGAGGTTCTTCGCCTTGATGTTGACGATGCAGAAGGTGGTGACGGTGCCGCGCGGGCCGACCTCGACCTGTTCCGAGGTGGCGACACCGCAGGTGGGGCAGGCGCCCCTCGGCGGTACGTACACCTTGCGGCAGGCGGGGCAGCGTTCGCCGACGGTCCGGTGTTCGGCGAGCGCGTGGATGTAGGCGGACTGGGCCCGGCCGGGCGAGTAGGTGTAGTCGAGGCGTGCCGGGGCGACGATGCCGGTGACGGGGTCGTGGAAGGCGCCGGTGTGTCCCGCGGTTCCGGCCGGTTCACCGTCGTGGGGCTCGAAGCAGGCGATGTCCGTGATGGCGCCGGTCCGCTGGTCGGCCCAGCGGATGCGGACCCTGGCGCCGGTGCGTACGTGTTCGGACCCGGGGACGTCGAGGGCGTGCAGCAGGGCGGTGTCGGAGCCGTCGAGCCGGACCAGCACCCAGGCGAAGGGGGTGGCGAGGGGCTGGCCACGGCGCGGGGCGTGGTTCCAGGCCCAGGTGGTGACGGTTCCGGTGGGCGCGACTTCGACCAGGTCGCCGATCTCGTCGGCGGTGACGGGGTCGTACTCGACGGGCGGTACGAGAACGCGTCCGTCGACGCCCCGCACACCGAGGACGACGCGTTCCCGAAGCCCGGTGAGGAAGGCGCTCTGGACGGGGCCGAGGGAGCGGGTGAACGGGAACTCGACGGTGAGCGGGGCCTTGAGGGCTTCGGTCATCGGGGGCGTGCCTCCTTGGGAGATCGGGGGGCGGAGGGGGCGAAGCCCTCTCAGGGGGCCGGGGGCTGCGCGGCCGGCCAAGGACAAGCCGCACCGAACCACCGCGCGAGCCGGCGCGGCGTCACGCGCGCCGGTAGACGGGGGCCCGCTTCTCGGCGAACGCCCGGGCCCCCTCCTTGGCGTCGGCCGTGTCGAAGACCGGCCATCCACGCTCCAGTTCGGCGGCGAGCCCGTCGCGCTCGGACAGGTCGGCGGTCTCGTACACGGACGCCTTCACGGCCTCGACGGCGAGCGGCGCGCAGGCGTTGATCCGGTCGGCGGTCTCCAGGGCCCGGTCGAGGGCGGTGCCGTCGGGTACGACGTGGCCGATCAGGCCGATGTCCGCGGCCTCGCGGGCGCTGTAGGGCCGTCCGGTGAGCAGCATCTCCAGGGCGTGGGTGCGCGGGATCTGGCGCTGGAGGCGGACGGTGGAGCCGCCGATGGGGAACAGTCCGCGGCGTACCTCGAACAGGCCGAAGACGGCGGACTCGCCGGCGACGCGGATGTCGGTGCCCTGGAGCATCTCGGTGCCACCGGCGACGCAGTGCCCCTCGACGGCGGCGATCACCGGTTTGCGGGGGCGGTGGTGGCGCAGCATGGCCTTCCAGTGCAGGTCGGGGTCGGCCTTGAGCCGGTCCCGGTACTCCTCGCCCGTCATGCCCCGGCCGGCCAGGGCCTTGAGGTCCATGCCGGCGCAGAAGTCCCGGCCCGCGCCGGTGAGGACGACGGAGCGGACGCCGTCGTCGGCGTCGGCCTGAAGCCAGCCGTCGTGGAGGCCGACGAGCATCGGCAGCGAGAGCGCGTTCCTGGCGTCGGGCCGGTTGAGGGTGAGGACGAGGGTGGCGCCCTCGCGTCGCACGGTGAGGTGTTCGGTTCCGCCCATCGCCGTCTCCCGTCTCCGCGCGGCCGGCAGGACGA
The DNA here is from genome assembly GCF_057707805.1 of Streptomyces sp. bgisy159. Lineage (NCBI taxonomy): Bacteria > Bacillati > Actinomycetota > Actinomycetes > Kitasatosporales > Streptomycetaceae > Streptomyces > Streptomyces sp. bgisy159. The sequence goes on from NZ_JBYIQX010000006.1 coordinate 79,018, forward strand.
GAACAGGTTGCAGGAGGCGCGGGGTCACTTCAAGGGTTTTCTGACAGTCAGTCAGAGATTTTCTGATGGCTAGTCAGATTGGTGGGGCCGGGACCCTTCCCAGTTGCGGCGCCCTTTGCTCTGATGACCGGCGAACCGTCGTGGGAGCCGGACCGTCACGGGGCCAGGAGGAGCGGTGGAGTACAACCTTGCCGATCTGTTCGAGTCGGTCGTCGACGTGGTCCCGGACCGCGAGGCGCTGGTGTACGTCGACCACCCCGGCACCGGCGCCGTCCGCCGGCTGACGTATGCCGAGCTGGACGCGGCCGCGAACCGGATCGGCCACCACCTCCTCGACCGCGGGATCCGCCCCGGCGAGCACCTGGGACTGCACCTGTACAACGGGGTGGAGTACCTGCAGACGGTACTGGGCTGCCTGAAGGCACGGGTCGTGCCGGTCAACGTCAACTACCGCTACGTGGAGGAGGAGCTGGCGTACCTCTACCGGGACGCCGATCTCGTGGCGCTGGTCTTCGACGGCGAGTTCTCGGACCGGGTGACGGCGGCGCGGGCGAGCGCTCCCGGCCTGCGGCACCTGATCCGGGTGGGTCCGGGCGGACCGGGCGTGCCCTTCGCGGACGCCGAGGCGGGCGGGTCGCCGGAGCGTGGCTTCCCGGCGCGGTCGGGAGACGACCTGTTCATCATCTACACCGGCGGGACGACCGGTCTGCCGAAGGGGGTGATGTGGCGTCAGGAGGACCTGTTCTTCGCGGGCCTCGGGGGCGGCGCGCCGACCGGGGAGCCGGTGTGCAGGCCGGAGGAGTTGGCCGAGCGGGTGGCGGCGGGCGGCGCGGGGATCACCTTCTTCCCCACTCCCCCGCTGATGCACGGCACCTCCACGCTCACCGCGTTCGTCGGCTTCCACTTCGGCCAGCGTGTCGTGCTGCACCGCAAGTTCGTGCCCGAGGAGGTGCTGCGGACGGTCGAGAAGGAGAAGGTGACCAGCGTCTCCCTGGTCGGCGACGCGATGCTGCGGCCGCTGATCGACGCCCTGGCGGGGCCGATGAAGGGCACGGACTGCTCGTCGGTGTTCAGCGTGTCCTCGTCCGGGGCGATCATGTCGGACACGGTCCGGCGCCAGTTCCAGGAGCTGCTGCCGAACGCGGCGCTGCTCAACAACTTCGGTTCCTCGGAGTCCGGCTTCAACGGCACGGCGGCCCAGGACGCCGGTCCGGAACGCGGTTTCCGCATCCGTGTCAACTCCCGGACCGCGGTCGTCGACCCGGTGACCCGCGAGCCGGTGCCCCCCGGCGAGGTGGGCCGGGTGGCGCAGCACGGGCACGTGCCGCTCGGCTACTACAACGACCCGGCGAAGACCGCCGAGACGTTCTTCGAGCGGGACGGCGAGCGCTGGGTGCTGCTGGGCGACATGGCGACGGTCGACGAGGACGGGGTGGTGACCGTACTCGGGCGTGGGTCCCAGTGCATCAACACCGGGGGCGAGAAGGTGTACCCGGAGGAGGTCGAGCAGGCGCTGAAAGCCCACCCGGACGTGTACGACGCGCTGGTGGCCGGGGTGCCGGACGCGCGCTGGGGCAGTCACGTGGCGGCGGTCGTCCAGCTCCGGCCGGGTGCGCCGCGCCCCTCCCTGTCGGACATCCAGCGGCACTGCCGGGCGCGGCTCGCCGGTTACAAGATCCCCCGCCAGCTGGTTCTCACGGACGCGGTCCGCCGCTCCCCCAGCGGCAAGGCGGACTACCGGTGGGCACGGGAGGTGGCGGCGGAGACGGCGCCGGAGGCGGACGCCTGAGGGGCCGCCCGCCACACCGTCGGGGACCGTTCGCCCCTACCGGAAGCCGTCGGGCCGCGTCCGCCCGCGCCGGCCCCTCGCGGCCCGCGTGGGCGGGCGCTCCGCCACGGTGTCCGCCCGCCCTCCAGCGGCACCCGGCCGTGTCCGCGCGCCTCATCCCGCCGAGGGTGCAGCGGCCCCGTCCAGGAACGCGGTGACGCGGCGGACGAACCGGTCGGCGTCGTCCATCCAGGGGTAGTGCCCGGCGCCGGACTGGACGGCGACCTCGGCGCGCGGGAAGGCCGCGGCGGTACGGCGGGCCAGCTCCGGGCGGGGGCCGCCGTCGAGTGAGCCGGCCAGCAGCAGCACCGGGGCGGTCAGCCGGGCCAGGCGGGCCCGGAGCTGGGCCGGGTCGACCGCGCTCTCGACGCCGGCGTAGTAGCGGTCGTGCGCCTCCTCTGCGGTCTGCGCGGCGTCCGCCGCGGCGAGCGCCTGCGCGGCGGCGTCCCAGCGGCCGTGGAAGAAGGGCGTGATGTCGTCCTCGTAGGCCCCCTCCCCCGCCAGACAGGCCACCAGCTTGGGGTACGCCCGGGCGAACCACGGTTCGTCCTGCCGCAGCCGGGCCGCGGCGAGCCGGTCGTCCGCCGTCGCCCGCAGGCCCAGCGGCCGCACGGCGGTGGTGACGAGCACCAGCCGGGACACCCGGTGGGGGTACCGGGCCGCGTACAGCACGGCGAGGCTGCCGCCGGCGGAGTGCCCCAGAAGGGCGGTCCGCTCCAGTCCGAGACGGGCCCGCAGGGCCTCCACGTCGTCGACCTGCCGGTCGCAGCGGTAGGTCTCCGGGTCCGCCGGGACCGCCGAGTCGCCGGTGCCCCGCAGGTCGAGGAGGAACAGCCGGCGGTGGGACGTGAGCCCGCCGAGGTCGCCCAGATAGGCGGAGGCCCGCATCGGTCCTCCGGGCAGGACCACGAGGGGCTCGCCCTCGCCTCTGACGTGGTAGGCGAGCCGGGTTCCGTCGGCCGCGGGAAAAGTCGGCATGTCCACGATCCTGGCGGCCCACCGCCGCTCACGGCAACGAGGTTTCCGGCGGTGACCCGTCCCGGGAAATCGCCGCCGGACCCTTGCCTGAGCCGCACCCGCCTGAATAACTGATCCCCAGCACCACGACCGAATGATCGGTCGACGGGAACCAACGGCCGGTCGGCGAGGGAGAGTGCCCATGGCGGAGGCGAGGGACCTGCTGGACGCGGGTGAGCGGCTGGACGCGCACGCGCTGCGGACGCTGCAGCTGGAGCGGCTGCGCTCCGCGCTGCGGCACGCGTACGCCGACGTGCCGTTCTACCGGCGCGCCTTCGACCGGGCCGGCGTCCACCCGGACGACTGCCGCTCCCTCGCCGACCTGGCCCGCTTCCCGTTCACCACCAAGGCGGACCTGCGCGACAACTACCCGTACGGCATGTTCGCCGTCCCCCGCGAGCGGATCCGCCGCATCCACGCCTCCAGCGGCACCACCGGCCTGCCGACGGTGGTCGGCTACACGGACGCCGATCTGTCGATGTGGTCGGACATGGTGGCCCGTTCGATCCGTGCGGCGGGCGGCCGGCCCGGCGACACGGTCCACGTGGCGTACGGCTACGGCCTGTTCACCGGCGGCCTCGGCGCCCACTACGGCGCCGAGCGGCTCGGCTGCACGGTCGTCCCCGCGTCCGGTGGCATGACGGCCCGCCAGGTGCGGCTGATCCTGGACCTGGAACCCCGGATCATCATGGTCACCCCGTCCTACATGCTCACCCTCCTCGACGAGTTCGAGCGGCAGGGCGTCGACCCGCGCTCCACCTCGCTGGAGGCCGGGATCTTCGGGGCGGAGCCCTGGACGGAGGAGATGCGCCGTGAGATCGAGGAGCGGTTCGCGATCGACGCGGTCGACATCTACGGGCTGTCGGAGGTGATCGGGCCGGGCGTGGCGCAGGAGTGCGTGGAGACCAAGGACGGGCTGCACGTGTGGGAGGACCACTTCTACCCCGAGATCGTCGATCCGGTCACCGGGGAGGTGCTGCCGGAGGGCGAGGAGGGGGAGCTGGTCTTCACCTCGCTCACCAAGGAGGCGATGCCGGTCGTCCGCTACCGCACCCGTGATCTGACCCGGCTGCTGCCGGGCACCGCCCGCGCCTTCCGGCGGATGCGGAAGGTGACCGGCCGCAGCGACGACATGGTGATCCTGCGGGGGGTGAACCTGTTCCCCACACAGATCGAGGAGATCGTTCTGCGCACGCCGGGAGTGGCCCCGCACTTCCAGTTGCGGCTCACCCGCGAGGGCCGCCTCGACGCCCTCACGGTGCGTGCGGAGGCCCGACCCGGCGCGACGCCGGAGGACAGGGAGCGGGCCGCCCGCGCCATCGCGGCGGCCGTGAAGGAGGGCGTCGGGGTGTCGGTCGGCGTGGAGATCGTGGACCCGGAGTCGCTGGAGCGGTCCCTCGGCAAGCTGCGCCGGATCGTGGACGAACGCCCCCGCTGACCCGCGCTCCGCGCCAGGGGGAGCGGTCAGCCGAACCGCTCCCGCAGCTCCCGCTTGAGGATCTTGCCGCTGGCGTTGCGCGGCAGGGCGTCCACGAAGAGGATCCGTTTCGGCGCCTTGAACGCGGTCAGCCGCTCCCTGACGTGGTCGGCCAGCTCGTCCTGGGTCACCTCACCGCGCGCCACGACGACCGCGGTGACCGCCTCGATCCACTTCTCGTCGGGCACGCCGATCACCGCGGCCTCGGCGACGGCCTCGTGCGTGTACAGCGCGTCCTCGACCTGCCGCGAGGCGACCAGCACCCCACCGGAGTTGATGACGTCCTTCACCCTGTCGACGATCGTGAAGTAGCCCTGGGCGTCGCGCACCGCGAGGTCGCCCGAGCGGAACCAGCCGTCGCGGAAGGCGTCGGCCGTCTCCTCGGGCCGGTCCCAGTAGCCCTCGCACAACTGCGGTGAGCGGTAGACGATCTCGCCGGGTGTGCCGTCCGGCACGTCCTTGCCGTCCTCGTCGACCACCCGGGCGTCCACGAAGAGGACGGTCCGGCCGCAGGAGTCGAGGCGGCCCTCGTGCTCGTCCGGGCCGAGCACCATCGCCAGCGGGCCGATCTCGCTCTGGCCGAAGCAGTTGTAGAAGGCGAGCCCCGGCAGCCGGGACCGCAGCCGCTCCAGCACGGGCACCGGCATGATCGACGCCCCGTAGTACGCCTTGCGCAGGCCGCCGAGATCGCGTTCGGCGAAGTCGGGGCGGCCGGCGAGGCCGATCCACACGGTGGGCGGGGCGAACAGGCTGTCCACGCGCCCCTGTTCGATCAGGTCGAAAAGCAGGTCGCCGTCCGGGGCGTCCAGGACGATGTTGGTGGCGCCGACCGCGAGGTACGGCAGCAGGAACACGTGCGTCTGCGCCGAGTGATAGAGGGGCAGCGCGTGCGCGGGCCGGTCGCCGGCGCTCAGGTCGAGGGCGGTGATGGCGCTCAGGTACTCGTGCACCAGCGCCCGGTGAGTCATCATCGCGCCCTTGGGCAGGGCGGTCGTGCCCGAGGTGTACAGGAGCTGTACGAGGTCCTCGCCCCGCGCCTCCGGACCGTCGTACGGCGCCGTCCCTGGCAGCCGGGCGAGCAGCGCGTCGTCGGTGTCGCGCAGGGGGAGCACGCGGGTGCCGGCGGGCAGCCGGCCGACGAGTGCCGGGTCCGCGAGGACCAGCGCGCTGCCCGACTGGCGGACGATGTACGCGAGGTCGTCGCCGGTGAGGTTCTGGTTGACCGGCACGTGCACCAGGCCCGCGCGTGCGCAGGCCAGGAAGGCGATGAGGTAGGCGTCGCTGTTGTGGCCGTAGGCGCCGACCCGGTCACCGGGGGCGAGGCCCTGCGCCAGGAGGACGGCCGCCGCCCGGGAGACGGCGTCGTCGAGTTCCTCGTAGGTCCAGGAGCGGTCGCGGTACTCGACCGCGACCCGCGCCGGGGAGCGCCGGGCGCTGCGCCGCAGCACCCCGTCGACCGTACTGCCGTGTCCGGGCCTCATGACCCACGATCCTCAGCCGGGCGCGGGTGCCGGTCAAGTCACCGGCGTCCGGCCGCCGTCGGGCCGCGGGACCGTCTCCCGCGGCACGGCCGTCGCACACGCCGCCGCCGGCCACGGCCGCCTCCTCGCGGTGATCCCGCCGAGCACCGCAGCGACCGCGACGGGCGGCCGCCCTTGCCGTGGGTCCGGCTGCTCGCGGGTGCGGGGACCGTCCCGGAAGTGTCATCGGCCGCGGTGACCCGGTGCGGACCGTGCCGGGCCCCCGGCCGACCGGTCCGGGTGCGTGACCGCCGACGGCGGCCCCAGGCTGGCCCCATGACCATTCAGAGCCCGGTCCAGCGCGGCGGCCCCGAGCGGGGCCGGTTCGAACGTCCGGCCGAGAACGCGTCCAATCTGACGAGCTCCCCGCTCTTCTTCGTGATCTGCCTCGGCCTCGTCGCCTTCTTCGTCGCCGCGCACGCCGCTCACCTGTCCGTTCCCTGGCTGCTCCTCGCCGGCGAGTCGATGACCGCGGTCACCCTGCTGCTGCTCGCACTGCTGAAGAACTCCGAGAGGCGCGCCGAGCACGCCATCCAGCGCAAGCTCGACGCCATCGCCCGGGTCCTGCTGGCCCTGGAACTGGAGGGCGAGGACCGGGACGGAGCACTGCGGGACCTGCGGAAGTCGATCCGTATGGAGGAGGAGACGTAGCACGGATCACCGGGCCCCGGGCGGCCATCCGGTGGAACCTGGTGCGCTCGGCCGTTGCGCTCCCCGGCGGGCGCCGGGCGAGAGACGATTCTGCAGACCCGGATTCCGCTCCGCCAGAACCTCGCCAAGGGGCCGTATGGACATCCTCCTCGTCGCCAGCGCGTTCAACAGCCTGTGCCAGCGAGCCTACGTCGAGCTCTCCGACCTCGGGCACCGCGTGAAGGTGGTGCTCGCCTCGCACGGCGATGACGCGGTCCGGGCCGCCGTGCGGGAGACCGACCCCGAGCTGATCGTGGCGCCGATGCTCCGCACGGCCGTACCGGAGGACGTGTGGCGCACGCGCCCCTGTCTGATCGTGCATCCGGGACCGCCCGGCGACCGGGGTCCGTCCTCGCTGGACTGGGCCGTCGCCGAGGGGGCGCCCCGCTGGGGGGTGACCGTGCTGCAGGCGGAGGCCGCGATGGACGCCGGGGACGTCTGGGCCTCGGTCCCGTTCACCGTGGCGCCCGTCGGCAAGAGCGACCTGTACCGGCAGGAGGTGTCCGACGCCGCGCTGGCCGCCGTGCGGCAGGCGGTCGAGCGGTACGCGGGCGGGTCGTTCAAACCACGCCCGCAGAGCGACCCGTCGATCGGCGTGGTGTGGCGGGACTTCTTCCGGCAGGAGCGGCGGCGCGTCGACTGGGCGGCCGACGACACGGCGACGGTCCTGCGCAAGCTGCGCGGGGCCGACTCGCAGCCGGGTGTGCTCGACGAACTCCTCGGCCAGGAGGTCTTCCTGCACGGCGGTCACCCCGAGGACCGGCTGCGCGGCCGCCCCGGCGAACTGCTGGCCACCCGGAACGGCGGGGTGTGCCGGGCCACCCGCGACGGCGCGGTCTGGATCCCCGAGCTGCGGCCCCGGCGCGGCTCGGGCGACCCGGCCCCCTTCCGTCGGCCCGCCACCGACGTGCTCGGCGACCGGGTGCGGGGCCTGCCCGAGGACTTGGTGCCGCTGGAGCTGCCTGCCGAGCGGCGCACCTGGGCGGACATCGGCTACCGGCGGCTCGGCGACGTCGGTCTGCTCAGCTTCGGCTTCCCCGGCGGCGCGATGAGCACCGACCAGTGCCGGCGCCTGCTCGCCGCCTACCGCTACGCCCTGGCCCGGCCGACGTCCGTGCTGGTGCTCGGCGGCGGGCGGGACTTCTTCTCCAACGGCATCCACCTGAACGTCATCGAGGCGGCCGCCGACCCGGCCGGCGAGTCGTGGACCAACCTCAACGCCATGGACGACCTCGCCGAGGCGGTCCTGCGCACCACCGACCGGCTGGTGGTCGCGGCCCTGGGCGGCAACGCGGCGGCGGGCGGGGCGATGCTCGCGCTGGCGGCGGACGAGGTGTGGTGCCGTGCCGGTGTCGTACTCAATCCGCACTACCGGCGCATGGGGCTGTACGGGTCGGAGCTGTGGACGTACAGCCTGCCCCGGCGGGTCGGCGAGGCGGAGGCGGCGCGGCTGACCGAGGAGGCGCTGCCGGTGAGCGCGGCCACGGCGGTCCGGCTGGGGCTGGCCGACCGGCTGGTGCCGGTCGCGCCCGGCGCGTTCCGCCCCGAGGTGGAGCGCCTGGCCGGCGCGCTCGCCGCCGACCCGCGGCTGCCCGAGCGGATCGCCGCGAAGCGGGCGGCCCGCGAGCGCGACGAGGCGCGGCGGCCGCTCGCGGAGTACCGGCGCGACGAACTGGCCCGGATGCGCCGCGTGTTCTTCGACCCCGCGGCGCCGTACCACGCGCTGCGCTCGGCGTTCGTCCGCAAGGTGCCGAGCGGTTCGCCCCGGCCGCTGGCCCCGGTGCCGGAGCCGGGTGGCGCCGCCGGCCGGTAGCCGGCGCGTCACCGCCGTCATGACGACCCCGTCCGCGTGGAGGAGTGTCCGTTGAGTTTTCCCCGTCTGCTGGTGGCCGGAGTCGGCAACATCTTCCTCGGCGACGACGCCTTCGGCCCGGAGGTCGTGGTCGCGCTGCGCGACCACCCGCTGCCCGCGGGGGTGACGGTGCGGGACTTCGGCATCCGGGGGCTGGACCTGGCCTACACCCTGCTCGACGGCTGGGACGCCGTGGTGCTGGTCGACGCCGCCCCGCGGGGCCACCGCCCGGGCACCCTCTCCGTGGTCGACCCGGAGCCGCCCGCCGCCGCCGACACCGCCCCGGAGGCGCACGGCATGGACCCGGTGAAGGTGCTGGCCCTGGCCGCGCGGCTGACCGACGGTCCGCTGCCCCGGGTGGTGCTGCTGGCCTGTGAGCCGGAGCGGCTGCCGGACCACGACGCCGACGTGGTGGGCGGTCTGAGCGATCCGGTACGGGCGGCCGTCGCGGCCGCCGTGCCGCTGCTGCACACCGTGGTGGGGCGGCTGCTCGCCGACCCGGCCGCCCCACTGGTGTTCGGCCGGGCGGAGGAATCCGGGGCCCCGCCTCCGGCCGGTCCCCGGGGATCCGCGGCTCCCGGAGCGCAGGATCGGGGCGGGGCCCGGCCCGCCGGCTCCGCGCTCGACTCCCCGCCCCTCACCTTCCCGCCCAGCAAGGAGCACGCATGATGTGCCGGTCCGTGGACGTCAGGCAGGCCGTGATGGCGAAGAACGACGACCTGGCCGCCGCCCTGCGCACCGATCTCGGCCGCCAGGGCGTCACCGTCGTCAATCTGCTGTCGAGTCCGGGCAGCGGCAAGACCGAGCTGCTGACGGAGGTGCTGACCCGGGCGGTGCGACGGGAGATCCCGGTGGCGGCGCTCACCGCCGACCTGGCGACGGAGAACGACGCCCGGCGGCTGGCCCGCTCGGGCGCCCCCGTCAAACAGCTGCTCACGGGCGGCCTGTGCCATCTGGAGGCGCAGCAGGTCCGCGGCCATCTGGACGGGTGGCTGCCGCCGACGGCCGAGCTGCTCTTCGTGGAGAACGTCGGCAACCTGGTCTGCCCGGCGGCCTACGACCTCGGCGAGGCGCTGCGGATCGTGCTGATGGCGGTCACCGAGGGCGAGGACAAGCCGCTGAAGTACCCGACCGCCTTCGGCTCCGCCCATCTGGTGGTGGTGACCAAGACCGACCTGGCGGTCGCGGCCGGCTTCGACGAGGACGGCTTCGCGGGCAACGTCGAGCGGGTCAACCCGGGGGTGCCCGTCGTACGGACCAGCGCGCGCACCGGGGAGGGCGTGGACGCGCTGCTGGAGCGGGTCCTCGCCGCACGGGACGGCGCCCCGCCGCATCGGCCCGCGCTGGCCGCGCCCGAGCACCGGCACGCCGCGTCGTGACCGCCCCCGCCGCGGCGGCCGTCCGGCTGCGGGTAGGGGTGCGGGGCGTGGTGCAGGGAGTCGGGTTCCGGCCGTTCGTGCACCGGCTGGCCACCGAGGAGGCACTCGGCGGCTTCGTGACCAACCACTCGGGCGGGGTGCTGATCGAGGTCGAGGGGCCGCCCGACGGCGTGGACCGGTTCTGCGCCCGGCTGGTGGCCGAGCCGCCCGCGCTCGCCTGTGTCACCGGCGTCGACCGAGCGCCCGTCCCCGCCACCGGCGCGGACACCGGCTTCACGATCCGGCCCTCCGAGCCGGGCGAGGGCCGTACGGTACTCCCGGCGGACACCGCGACCTGCGCGGAGTGTCTGCGTGAGCTGGCCGATCCGGCCGACCGGCGCCACCGCCACCCGTTCATCACCTGCACCCACTGCGGGCCCCGCTTCACCATCGTCACGGCGCTGCCGTACGACCGGGCGACGACCACCATGGGCGGCTTCCCGATGTGCGCGGCGTGCGCGGCGGAGTACGGCGACCCGGGCGACCGCCGCTTCCACGCCCAGCCCGTGGCCTGCCCGGACTGCGGCCCCCGGCTGCGGCTGGTCCCGGCTCCCGGGCTGGGACTGCGGCCCGTCGAGGGGGCCGACGCGCTGACGGCGGCACGCCGGCTGCTGGCGGCCGGGCGGATCGTCGCCGTCAAGGGTCTCGGCGGCTACCACCTGGCCTGCGACGCCACCGACGAACGGGCCGTGGCCGAGTTGCGGGCCCGTAAGCGGCGCGCCGGCAAGCCGTTCGCGGTGATGGCCGCCGACCTGGCCGCCGTCGCGGAGATCGCGGAGGCCGGGGAGGCGGAGCGGGCCGCGCTGGCCGGTCCCCGCCGCCCCATCGTGCTGCTGCGTCCGCGCGGCGGCCCGCTGGCCCCCGGGGTGTGCCCGGGCAGCCCGCATGTGGGGGTGGTGCTGCCGTACACCCCGGTGCACACGCTGCTGTTCGGGCTGCCGGGCGATCCGCCGGGCCCCCGGCTGCTGGTGATGACCAGCGGCAACCGCTCCGGTGAGCCCCTGGTCACCGACGACGCCGAGGCCCTGACCCGGCTGGCCGGTCTGGCCGACGCCTGGCTCGCCCACGACCGCGCCATCACGTCGCCCTGCGACGACTCGGTGCTGCGGGTGCGGCCGGACGGCACCGAGCAGGTGCTGCGCCGTGCGCGGGGCTATGTCCCCCGGCCGCTGGCGCTGCCGTTCACCGCGCCGCCGGTGCTGGCCGCGGGCGGTGACCTGAAGAACGCGCCCTGTCTCGGCGCGGGCGCACAGGCGTGGTTCGGACCGCACGTCGGCGACCTGGGCGACCTGGCGTGCCTGGACGCGCTCGGGCGGGTCGAGGGCACGCTGCGGCGGCTGACCGGCATCCGGCCGGAGGTGGTCGCCGCCGACCGGCACCCCGGCTATCACTCGGCGCGGTGGGCGCGCCGGTACGCGGACGGCCGGCCGGTGCGGCTGGTCCAGCACCACCACGCCCACGTCGCCTCCGCCATGGCCCAGCACGGGCTGGACGGCACCGTTCCGGTGATCGGGGTGGCCTTCGACGGCACCGGCTACGGGGACGACGGCACGGTGTGGGGCGGCGAGGTGCTGATCGCCGACTACCGCCGCCACCGCCGGTTCGCGCATCTGGCGCCCGCTCCGCTGCCCGGCGGGGACGCCGGGGTGGCCCATCCCCGCCGGACCGCCCTGGCCCGGCTGTTCGCGGCAGGCATCCCGTGGGACGAGGAACTCCCGAGCGCCGCGGCCTGTTCGCCCGCGGAACGCCGGGTGCTGGCACGGCAGTTGGAGCGCGGCCTGGCCTGTGTGGCGACCTCCAGCGCGGGCCGGCTGTTCGACGCCGTCGCCTCGCTGACCGGTCTGTGCCACCGGGCGGACCACGAGGCGCAGGCCGCGCTGGCGCTGGAGGCGGCGGCCGGCCGGGCCGGGGCGGCGGACACCGGTGGCTACGCGTTCGCCCTGTCGGCGGGCGCCCCGGTGCTCGTCGACCCGGCGCCCGTGCTGCGGGCGCTCGTCGCGGACCTGCGGCACGGCACTCCGACGGCCGTGGTCGCGGCCCGCTTCCACCACGCGCTGGCGGCGGCGGTCGCGGCCGTGTGCCGGCGGGCGCGCCAGGACACCGGCATCGCGACGGTGGCCCTGACCGGCGGAGTGTTCGCCAACGCGCTGCTGGAGGAGTCGAGTCACGCCCTGCTGTCCGAGGACGGCTTCACGGTCCTGCGGCACCGGGAGGTCCCGCCGGGCGACGGCGGACTCGCCCTGGGCCAGCTCGCGGTGGCGGCCCACCGCCCCTGCCCCACCTCTCCAGCCTCCCCCGCCTCCCCCGCCTCCCCCGCCTTCCCCGCCTCCCCCACCTCCCACGCCGACAACACGGAGTGACATATGTGTCTGGCAGTGCCCGGCCGGGTCCTGGCCATCGAGGACGGCAGCGACCCCCTGACCGGGCTCATCGACTTCGGCGGCGTGCACAAGCGCGTCTGCCTGGAGTACGTCCCCGAGGTCGCGGTCGGCGAGTACGTGATCGTCCACGTCGGGTTCGCCCTGCAGCGGCTGGACGAGGAGTCGGCGCAGGCGTCGCTGCGGCTCTTCGAGGAACTGGGGCTGCTGGAGGAGGAGTTCGGAGACGCCTGGGGGCGTGCGGCGCAGGAGGCCGGTCAGCCCCGTACCGCTGAGGAGGAAGGAGCCCGGTGAGGTACATCGACGAGTTCAACGATCCGGAGCTGGCCCGCAAGCTGCTCGACGAGATCCACGCGACGGTGACCCGGCCGTGGGCGCTGATGGAGGTGTGCGGCGGTCAGACGCACTCCATCATCCGGCACGGCATCGATCAACTCCTGCCCGAGCAGGTGGAGTTGATCCACGGTCCGGGCTGTCCGGTGTGTGTGACGCCGCTGGAGGTCATCGACCGGGCGCTGGCCATCGCCGCCCGGCCGGAGGTGATCTTCTGCTCGTTCGGGGACATGCTGCGGGTGCCGGGCACCGACCGCGACCTGTTCCGGGTGCGCAGCGAGGGCGGTGACGTCCGGGTCGTGTACTCCCCCATGGACGCCCTCGACCTCGCCCGCCGGCACCCCGACCGGGAGGTGGTGTTCTTCGGTATCGGCTTCGAGACCACCGCGCCCGCCAACGCCATGGCCGTCCACCAGGCCCGCCGGCTCGGCGTCGGCAACTTCAGCCTGCTGGTGTCGCACGTGCGGGTGCCGCCGGCCGTCGAGGCCATCATGACCGCACCGGCCTGCCGGGTGCAGGGGTTTCTGGCCGCGGGACACGTGTGCAGCGTGATGGGCACCGCCGAGTACCCGGACCTCGCCGAGCGGCACCGGGTGCCGATCGTGGTCACCGGGTTCGAACCGCTGGACATCCTGGAGGGCATCCGCCGCGCCGTGCACCAGCTGGAGCGCGGGGAGCACCGGGTGGAGAACGCCTACCCGCGGGCCGTGCGGGACGCCGGCAACCCGGCGGCACTGCGCATGATCGAGGAGGTGTTCGAGGTCACCGACCGCTCCTGGCGGGGCATCGGACGCATCCCGGACAGCGGCTGGCGGCTGACCGAGGCCTTCCGCGCCCACGACGCCGAGCACCGTTTCGACGTGAGCGGCATCCGCACCGAGGAGTCCGCCGTGTGCCGCAGCGGCGAGGTGCTGCAGGGGCTGATCAAGCCGACCGAGTGCCCGGCGTTCGGCACCACCTGCACCCCGCGCACCCCGCTGGGCGCCACGATGGTCTCCAGCGAGGGCGCGTGCGCGGCGTACCACCTCTACCGGCGCATGGACGGCACCGCACCGGCCGCGACCGCCCCCAAGGAGATGAACCCCGTTGGCTGACCCGACCGTCACGGCACCTGTGGACCCGTCCGTCTGGTCCTGCCCCGCGCCGCTGCGCGACCAACCGGTCGTCGTCATGGGGCACGGGGGCGGCGGCGCACTGTCGGCGGAGCTCGTCGACACCGTCTTCGCACCCGCCTACGGCAACGCCACGCTGGCCGCGCTGGCCGACTCGGCGGTGGTCCGGCTCGGCGGCGCCCGCCTGGCCTTCGCCACCGACTCCCACGTCGTGCGGCCCCTGTTCTTCCCCGGCGGCAGCATCGGCGACCTGGCCGTCAACGGCACGGTCAACGACCTGGCGATGAGCGGTGCCGTGCCCGCGTACCTGTCGACGGCGTTCGTGCTGGAGGAGGGCGTCGGCATGGACGTCGTCGAACGGGTCGCCCGGGCGGTCGGTGCGGCGGCCCGGGCGGCGGACGTCACCGTCGTCACCGGGGACACCAAGGTGGTGGAGGCCGGCCACGGGGACGGGGTGTACGTGACGACGTCGGGCGTCGGGCTCGTCCCGGACGGCGTCGACATCCGCCCCGACCGGGCGCGGCCCGGCGACGTCGTGATCGTCAGCGGGCCGGTCGGCCTGCACGGGGTGGCCATCATGAGTGTGCGCGAGGGCATCGAGTTCGGTGTCGAGATCGCCTCCGACACCGCCCCGCTGGCCGCGCTGGTGGCGACGATGCTGTCGGTGACCCCCGACCTGCACGCGCTGCGCGACCCGACCCGGGGCGGCCTGGCCGCCGCCCTCAACGAGATCGCGCGCGCCTCGGGCACCGGTGTGCGGCTGTCGGAGCGCGCCGTCCCGGTGCCGGACGCGGTGGCGAACGCCTGCGGGTTCCTCGGGCTGGACCCGTGGTACGTCGCCAACGAGGGGCGGCTGGTGGCCTTCGTGCCGCCGGAGCACGCGGAGGCGGTGCTCGCGGCGATGCGCGCGCATCCGCAGGGGGCGGGCGCGGCGGTCATCGGCGAGTGTGTCGCCGAGCACCCCGGGATGGTGGTGGCGTCGACCGGCCTGGGCGGGACACGGGTGGTGGACCTGCCGCTGGGTGAGCAGCTGCCCCGGATCTGCTGAGGCCGGTACCGGGACCGGGGACGCGTGGTCCGGCCGGCCGCTCGCGGCCTACCGCCGGGTGTCCCGTGTCCCCGCACGGCCGACGGCCCGCGCCGCGCACGGCGCGGGCCGTCGGTTCTCAGTGCGCCGTCTCGGCGAACTCGATGCCGGTGATCTCCAGTTCCCGTCCGCTGCGCAGCCCGTCGGAGGGCCGGTCGCAGCGCGGGCACCAGAAGAAGGGCGGTACGCCGACCGCGAACTCCGTGTCACAGGGCGCGCAGTGGGCGACGGCGGCCACCTCCTGCACGACCAGGTCGGCCGCGGCGAGGGTGGTGCCGTCGCGGGCCACGTCGAAGGCGAAGGCGAGGGCGTCGGGGACGACGCCGGAGAGTTCGCCGACGCGCACGTTCACCGCGGACACGGGGCGGCCCGCGCCGTGTGCGCGGGCCGCCTCGTCGGCCTGTTCGACGATCGCGGTGGCGATCGACAGTTCGTGCACGGCCGTCACCCTGAGTGGTGGGAGCCGGCCGGGGAACCCACCATCCGCCAGATCCTGATCTCGCGCACGAGGCCGGGCATCTCCCTGATCAGCAGGGCCAGGGCGGCGGCGGAGACGAGCGCCGCCTGGGCGGTCAGGACCCGCCGGGCCGTCAGCTGTGCCATCTCTCCTTCTTTCTGCTTCCTGGGGCCGGTCCCGGTCCCGCCCCGGCTCAGCCCGGGGGGATGTTGGGCATGGCCTTGAGGATCGCGTTGTGTTTCTTCCAGTGGATGCCGGTGGAGCGGCGCGCGTCGGCGGTGCCGTCCTTGTGGTGGCCGGCCTGGTGTCCGTAAGGGCCCTTGTTGCCCTGGTGGAGGCCGAAGACGTGGGTGGGGGTGTCCGGCTTCACGGCCGGTCTTCCGACCCGGATGCTTCCCATGTGGTACTCCCTTCGGTGCTGTCGGCCAGGTCCGTGAAGAACCGCTCGACGGCCGGCCACACGCGGGTGCCGCCGGACAGTCCGCGCCACTCCCGCCGTACGAGAGCGACCAGCCGGAAGCAGTCGTCGACCGGCACGATCCAGTGGTGGCCGGCCCCGCGCGCGGTGTTCATCAGCAGGGCCTCCACGTCGGGGGCCACGCTTCCCACCAGTGGACACCCGGTGGCCACCTCCCGCCACGCGGCGGCGGCCACCTGCCCGTGGACGGCGCCGGCGGGCCCGGGGTAGTGGGCCACGACGGTGCCGTCGGCGTGCGGGACGAAGAAGGCCAGGCCGACGGGGACGCCGAGTGGGGCGGTGTCCAGCGGGGGCAGCCGCAAACGGCGTTCCGGGATCAGCCGGTAGTGGGCCCCGCTCGTTCCGTCCCGGACGAACAGCAGCGAGCAGGGGCGGCAGGCGCAGAGCACCTCCTGCCGTTCGCCGTCGTACAGGTGGCGGTGGCCTTGCGGCACGGGGGCCGCGCACAGCTCGCAGCGTTCCTCGGCCGCCGTGCGCAGGTCGGCGCCGGAGCGGATGACCCGGGCGAGCGCGCCGCCGGTGTTCATGGCGTCCCCCGCCGGCGGCCGGGCGCGAGGGTGAGGGTGTCCAGCGGTACGAAGGCGGCGGTGCCGCCGGGTTCGGGGGCGCGTTCGACGCCGTGCAGTTCGGGGGCGACGGCGAGGAGGGTGTCGCGGACGGCGTCCATGACGCCGGCGGCCGTCGAGCCGCAGCCGCCGGCGCGCAGCCGTACCCGCGCCACTCCCTCGTCGACGCCGACCAGTTCCAGGTCTCCGCCGCGCTCACGCAGGGGGCCGCGCAGCCGTTCGACGGCGCGGTCCAGCCGGGGCAGCACCTGCTCGGGGTGGACGTCGTGCAGCACCATCAGGTGCCCGAGGAGTTCGTCGTCGGCCAGCGCCGCCGCCAGGGCCGGGTCGGCGCGGTCCAGGACGCGGGCCAGGGCCTCGCCGTACACCTCGGTCAGGGCGCGTACCGCCGCCAGGGCGTCCCGGGAAGTGGGCCCGGGACTGCTCTCCAGGCGTTCGAGCAGGTCGTCGACGCGGGCCAGGCGGGCGGCCACGGCGTCGGCGCCGAGCCGGGTGGCCCCGGCCGTGGCCGGCTCGGCGGCGGGAGTCCCGGCCGCGGGGGTGTCAGCCGCCATGGCCGGCCCCGTACGTCGGCGAGTGCACCGTGGTGAGGGTGTTGCCCTTGCCGAGGTACATGTGGACGCCGCACGGCAGGCAGGGGTCGAAGCTGCGCACGGTGCGCATGATGTCGACGCCCTTGAAGTCGTCGGGCCCGTTCTCCTCGAAGATGGGCTGGCCCTGGACGGCGTCCTCGTAGGGGCCGGGGGTGCCGTAGCTGTCGCGCGGGCTGGCGTTCCACGGGGTGGGCGGGTACGGGTGGTAGTTGGCGATCTTCTTGTCCTTGATGACGAGGTGGTGGGAGAGGACGCCGCGCACGGCCTCGTGGAAGCCGCAGCCGATGGCCTCCTCGGGCACCTCGAAGTTCTCGAACACCTTGGTCTCGCCGGCCCGGACCAGGTTCATCGCCTTCTCCACGAAGTCGAGGGCCATGGCGGCGGCGTACGCGACGAAGTAGGGGCGTGCCCGGTCACGCTCGATGGTGTTGCTCCACCGCGGGATGCTCCACTCCAGCGTCTGCTCGGGCAGCTTCTCGCTCCTGGGCAGCGTGATGCGCACGCTGTGGCCGGTGGCCTTGACGTACTCGGTGTCGACGAGGCCGTTGAGGGCGGTGGACCACAGCCGGGCGAGGGGGCCGCCGCCGGTGTCCAGGGCCAGGTGCCGGTCGGTCTGCTGGTGGTACCAGCGGGGGCTCATCACCCAGCTGTAGTTGCCGTCGAAGTCGCGCTTCTGCGGCACCGGGACGGTGGTCTGGTTCCACGGGTGGCGCATGTCGACGGGGTTGCCGAGCGGGTCGTGGGTGACGAAGGGTTCCTCGGTCCGCCAGTCCTCGTAGTAGGAGCTGCCGAGCATGATGCGCATGCCGAGGTTGATGTCGACCAGGTTGTTGGTGACCAGTTCGCCGTCGACGATGATGCCGGGGGTGACGTGCATCGCCTTGCCCCAGTCGTTCATCGTCTCGTAGCGGTAGTCGCAGACGTCGGGGTTCTGGAACGCGCCCCAGCAGCCCAGCAGGATACGGCGGCGGCCGACCTCCTCGTAGCCGGGCAGGGCCTCGTAGAAGAAGTCGAAGACGTCGTCGTTCATCGCGACGGACTGCTTGACGAAGTCCAGGACCTTCATCAGGGCGGAGAGGTAGTCGGTGAAGAGGGTGGGGGTCGCCATGGTGCCGACGCCGCCGGGGTACAGGGTCGACGGGTGGACGTGGCGTCCCTCCATCTTGCAGAACATCTCCCGGGTCAGCCTGCTGACCTTCAGCGCCTCTTTGTACGTCTCGCCCTCGAAGGGGTTGAACGAGCGCATGATGTCGGCGATGGTGCGGAAGCCGTGGATCTGCGCCCTCGGCGCGTCGGTGCGCTCGGCGCGGGCCAGGACGCCCGGGTTGGTCGCCTTGACCATGGCCTCGCAGAAGTCGACGAAGACCAGGTTGTCCTGGAAGATCGTGTGGTCGAACATGTACTCGGCGGCTTCGCCGAGGTTGACGATGTGCTCGGCGAGCGGCGGCGGTTTGATCCCGTAGGCCATCTGCTGCGCGTAGTTGGAGCAGGTGGTGTGGTTGTCGCCGCAGATGCCGCAGATCCGCGAGGTGATGAAACCGGCGTCACGGGGGTCCTTGCCCTTCATGAACACCGAGTAGCCGCGGAAGAGCGACGAGGTGCTGTGGCACTCGACCACCTCGCGGTTGGCGAAGTCGATCTTCGTGTAGATGCCCAGGTTGCCGATGATCCGGGTGATCGGGTCCCAGGACATGTCGACGAGCTGAGCGGGTTTGCGCTCGCCGGTCCCGGCCCGGTCCTCGGTCTGTGTCATGTCACTTCCTGATGTGTGGGGTGCCGGCGGGGGTCACGGCCGCCAGTAGGGGTCGTAGCCGCTGGTGAGTTCGGGCTCGTTGTGGTGCCACTTGGGTTCGCGGTTCACGGCGACACTGGTGATGCCGCGCATCCGGCGGATGAACGCCCCGTAGGGCTTGATGAGGATCGACGACAGGCTGCCGCCGGTGGGCTCGTCCATGAACGGCATGAACGCGTCGGGGAAGCCGGGCATGGTGCACCCGATGCAGATGCCGCCGACGTTGGGGCAGCCGCCGACGCCGTTCATCCAGCCGCGCTTGGGCACGTTGCAGTTGACCACCGGGCCCCAGCAGCCCACTTTCACCTGGCATTTGGGGGCGTTGTAGTCCTTGGCGAAGTCGGCCTGCTCGTAGTAGGCGGCCCGGTCGCAGCCCTCGTGGACCGTTCTCCCGAACAGCCACTGCGGGCGCAGCATGTGGTCCAGCGGGGGCGGCGGGGCGGCGCCGGCCGCGTGGTGGAGCACCCAGACCAGGGTCTCCATGAAGTTCTCCGGCTGGATGGGGCAGCCGGGTACGTTGACGACGGGCAGCGCGCCCTGTGTCCTGAAGTCCCAGCCCAGGTAGTCGGAGAGTCCCATGGCACCGGTGGGGTTGCCGGCCATGGCGTGGATACCGCCGTAGGTGGCGCAGGTGCCGGCGGCGACGATCGCCCACGCCCTGGGGGCGAGTTGGTCGATCCACTCGTTGAGCGTCTGCGGTTCGCCGGTCTCCGGGTCGTTGCCGAAGGACGTCCAGTAGCCGTCGCCCTCGATGATGTTCTGGTTGGGGACGGACCCCTCCAGGACGAGGATGAACGGGGCGAGTTCGCCGCGCGCCGCGGCCCGGTAGGGGGCGAGGAAGTCCTCGCCGCCGAGGCTCGGTGACAGCACCTTGTTGTGCAGGTGCACCTTCGGCAGGCCGGGGATCAGCCCTTCTATGAGGTCCTCGATGGAGGGCTGTCCGGCGGCGGTGAGCGAGACGGTGTCGCCGTCGCAGCTCATCCCCTCGGAGATCCAGAGAATGTGGATCTCGTCGAACCCTTCGCGCGCCTGCGCACGGTCGGGTTCCTTGCTCACGTCGGTGGTGCCGCTCTCAACGGTCATGTCCTCGGCCTCCCTTGCAGTCGGTCCCGTGCCCTGTCGTACGCGGCGGCCATCGGCGCGGCCAGGGTGAGGCCGGGCGGGCGGTCCGGAGCGTGCGGGTGGGGCCGGGTGGGCGCGCCCCGCTTGGCCTTGGCCAGCTCCTCGCCGAGCCGGTCCAGCCGCTCCTGGGAGACGGCCGCGCGCAGGCGGGGCATGAACTCGGTCTCTTCCTCGTGCACGTGCTCCTCGACCTCCCGGCGCAGCTCGGCGACGAGTGCGTCGGTGCGGTCGTCGCCCGCGGAGAGCCGGTCCAGTGCGAGGAGGGTCTTCTTCAGGGCCATGTGCTCGCCGAGGCGGTCGTCGACCTCGCGGGCGCCGTCGGGGAGCACCTCGCGGGCGAGCGGGTAGATCAGCATCTCCTCCAGGGCGGCGTGCTTGGACAGTTCCCGCACGAGCAGCTCGACGACGGCCCGGCGCTGGGCGTCGGAGGCGCCGGCGTGGTAGTTGCGGAACAGCTGTTCCACCATGCGGTGGTCGTGGACCAGTACCTCAAGGGCGTCCATCGCGTCCTGCCTCGTCTGTGGTGGTCAGGGGTGTGGTCGGGGTGCGCGGGGCGGACGCGGCTGCTGACCCGGCGGGGGCACGGCGGGGGGCGCTGCCGGGGTGAGGGGGGTGAGTTCGTGGGGGCGGAAGTAGTGGAAGCGGCCGTACCAGCCGTGGAGCTCGGCCGCCGGGTCGTCGTCGAGCGTGACGGCGACGTGCAGGCTGCCGTCCACGTCGTGCAGGACGGCGGCCACCGTGGCGGTGCGGCCCGCCAGGAACATGTCCTGGGCGTCGGCGCCCCGCCCGGCCGGGCGCAGCCGCACGGCGCTGCCGGCGGCGACGGGCACCCCGTCGACGAGGACGGTGTCGGTCGTCGGGGACAGTCCGTCGTCGCCGCCGTCGTGCCACCAGGGGACGCCGGGCAGCGGTCCCGGGGTGGGCGCGGGGGCGGAGACCGGGGCGGGGGCGGTGACCGGGGTGACCGGTGCCGGGGCGGCCGCCGGGGTGGAGCACGCGGTGGGGGCGGCCGGCCGCAGGGATCGGATGGCCCCGTGCAGCTTGGCGAACATCTCCGGGGGCATGCCCTCCACCCGGTCGAGGATGTCGGCGGCGCGCGGGTCGGTGGCCCGTGCCTCGCGCTTCTCCTCGTCGGTGAGGAGCAGGGTGCGCAGGGAGAGGATCTCGTCGATCTCGGCGGCGTCGTGCAGGTCGCCGGGGCTCTCGGGCGCCACCTGGGGGTGGTCGGGCAGCAGGATGGGCGCGGACAGCAGGACGCCGGACACGCCGGGGGCCGGGTGTTCGCGGCCCCCGCCGGGTTCGCCTCCGAGGACGGGGAAGGTGTGCAGGTTGCGGCAGGTGCGGGCGAGGTCCTGGTACGGGGGCGGCGGATCGGTCAGGGACAGGAACTCGGTCCCGTCGTCCGCGCCGACGAGGGTGTGGGTGGCCAGGAGCGCGTGACGCAGGACTTCGGCGCGGGGGACGCCGGCGCCGGGTGACGCGCCGGTGTTCTCGGTGCGCACGGTGAGCCGGTAGAGCGCCGGGGCGCCGTCCCGCACGCGTTCGGCGCGCAGTGCGGTCACCGCCTCGCTGGGATGGCGCCGGCGCACCACCCGGCCGATCCCGCCGGGCAGCGGCTCGGTGTCCTCCCCGGCCGGCGCGCCCGCGGGCACCCGGTACTCGTGGTCGAGCAGCCGTTCGAGCGGGACGACGATGTCCACCTCGCGGGGCACGGCCTCGTCGAAGGTGAGGTGGACCGCGTCACCGGCCGCCAGCGACTCCACGGGCCGGTACCGGCCGTCGGCTTCCCGTCGCTCGATCTGCTTGTACTGGAGCTGCAGGTAGCGGACCTGTACACGGAGCACGGTGGTCGGGGCGGCCCGCAGCAGGCACTGGGTCTGCTGGTACCAGGAGTCCACCGAGCCGGAGAGGCCTGGCGGCACCGGCCCGTCCCGCTCCGCCCAGTCCCGCGGGCTGAGGACGCCGAACTGCCAGCGCACCCGGTTCTTCGGGGAGGACCTGCGGTAGGGGTACAGCAGATAGCCCTCGTAGAGGACGGCGTCGGCCACCGCGCGCAGCCGGCCGAAGGCGTCAGCGGCCCCGACTCCCGTCCGCGTCCCTGCTCCGTCGACCGTCATCGGCGTCTCCTCGTGCCGTGGGCTCCCGGGTACTCGGTGACCGCCCGGGGTGGTGTGCGGCCTCCCGGTGGCGTAGGTCGACCGTCCGGGGCCTTCGCCGGCCATCCGTTCCACGACGGTCACACGCTTCACACCTCGGCGCCTCTCACGACGCACCGCCGCTGAGCCGGTCGGGCGACGGCCGTCGGGCCCGCGGCCCGCTCGCCGGCGGACGGGCACGCTGGTCGGAGGGGCATCCGTACGACGCGCGGGCGATCCGTGCCGGGCACGGATGCCGCGCATCCCTTTGTGTGACGTCCCCCGGGGGCCCCTGGGGCACGCCCGCTTCGGGGGCGCCGCTGGGGGCGCCACTTCGGGAGCGCGCCTTCGCCGGAACGGGGCGCCGGGCCGCGGCCCCGCGCGGTGCGTTCCACGTCGGAGTGCGCGCCGGTCTGTCGGCGCGCGGGCATGGCGTGCTGCGGATCCGGCAGGTGCCAGCCCTGGCCGAGGCGGGGACGCGGCCACGGCGAGGCGGAAGGACGACGACGGGCCGGACCTGGCCAGCGAGGTCCCGGACCTGGCCGGCCAGGTCACGGGGCGGCGGCGCAGACGGGTGCGGGCAGGGGCGGCACGGCACGGGGGGACGGCCGGGCTCTCAGGGCCGGGGCGTCGCGGGTGGTGGCGGGCGGCATCGCCGCCCCGCGGGGGCACCGGTGCGGGACGCCGCCTCGGTGCCGACGGCGGCTGTCGGCGCCGGCGGCCACGGCGCGGCCGCCGCACTCGGCCCACCCGGCGTACTCGGTATGAGCGGGCCGGCCTGCCCGGCCTGCCCGGCGTGCCGCTCACGTGCCCGCAGGCGCGGGGCGCCCGCCCCCGTGCCGACGCTCCGCCGAGCGGCCGACGGGGCTGGTGCACGACCGAGCCGCCGTACGGTCAGACGGCGCGGGTGCGGCCCGCCCAGTACGGGTCCCGCAGCCGCCGCTTGTACAGCTTGCCGTTGGGGTCGCGGGGCATCTCGGGGACGAAGTCGATGCTCCTCGGGCGTTTGTAGCCGGCCAGGCGGTCGGCGCAGTGGGCGAGCAGGGCGGCGGCGAGGTCCGGCCCCGGGGTGTGGCCGGGGGCCGGTTCGACGACGGCCTTGACCTCCTCGCCCCAGTCGTCGTGCGGGATGCCGAAAGCGGCGGCGTCGGCGACGGCCGGGTGGGCGAGCAGGGCCGATTCGATCTCGGCGGGGTAGATGTTGACCCCGCCCGAGATGATCATGTCGATCTTGCGGTCGCGCAGGAAGAGATAGCCGTCCTCGTCGAGGTAGCCGAGGTCGCCGACGGTGAAGAAGTCGCCGATGCGGTTCCTGCGGGTCTTCTGCTCGTCCTTGTGGTAGCTGAAGCCGCCGGTGGTCATCCTCATGTAGACCGTGCCGAGCCGCCCGGGCGGCAGCCGGTTGCCGTCGTCGTCGAAGATCGCGAGTTCGCTGATGGGCCAGGCCCTGCCGACGGTGCCGGGACGCTTCAGCCAGTCCTCGGCCGTCGCGAAGGCGCCGCCGCCCTCACTGGCCGCGTAGTACTCCTCCACGCAGCTCCCCCACCAGTCGATCATGGCCCGCTTGACGTGGTCGGGGCAGGGCGCGGCGCCGTGGACGGCGTGCCGCATCGACGACACGTCGTAGGACCGGCGGACCGGCTCGGGCAGGGCGAGCAGGCGGTGGAACTGGGTGGGCACCATGTGGGTGTGGGTGCACCGGTGGGTGTCGACGAGGCGGAGCATCTCCTCGGGCGTCCACTTGTCCATCAGGACCAGCCGGTGGCCGATGTGCAGGGACGCGGAAGCGAACTGCAGCACGGCCGTGTGGTACAGGGGCGAGCAGACGAGGTGGACGTTGTCGTCGAACGGCCGGATGCCGAAGATGCCGAGGAAGCCGCCGAGGTGGGCCTGTTCGGGAAGGGTGCCGGGCAGGGGCCGCCGGATGCCGCGCGGTCGGCCCGTCGTACCGGAGGTGTAGTTCATCACCCAGCCGAGGGTGCGCTCGGCCGGGGGCGACTCGGGCTGTCCGTCGAGGAGTTCGGCGTACGGCCGGAAGCCCGCGACGTCACCGACCGCGTACCGCCGGTCCGCGGGCAGGCCGGCCTCGTCGGCGGCCCGGCGGGCCGCGTCGCCGTGACGGGCGTGGGTGATGAGGACCTTGGCGCCGGAGTCGGCGATGATCCAGGCGATCTCGGGGCCGACCAGATGATGGTTGACGGGGACGAGGTAGAGGCCGGCCTGGGTGGCGGCGAGGTGGGCGGTGAGGAACTCCGCCGAGTTGGGCAGCACCACGGCGAACGCGTCCCCGCGTGCCAGTCCGGCGGCGCGCAGGCCGTGGACCAGCCGGTTGGCGGCGGCGTGCAGGCGTCCCGCGGTCCATTCCTCGCCGTCGGGGGCGATCAGGACGGTACGTCCGGGGTCGGCGGTGGCCTGCGCCCAGAAGCCGGCGGGAGGCGCGGGCCGAGCGGGGGTGGTCGTCACCGGGCGCTCCTTCCGGCGATGCGGTCGAGCCGGTCGACGGCCCGTTCGAAGCCGCGGGTCAGGTCGTCGACGACGGCCTGGACGTCGCGGACCTCGTTCATCCGCCCGACGATCTGGCCGACGGGCGTGCCGAGGAGGGGTTCCACCTCGTACCGCTGGATGCGCGAGAGGGCATCGGCGACCAGGAGTCCCTGCAAGGGCATGGGTAGGGTGCCGGGGCCGGCCGGGTCGTCCCAGGCGTCCGTCCACTCGGTGCGCAGCTGACGGGCCGGCTTGCCGGTCAGGGCACGGGAGCGCACGGTGTCGCCGGAGCCCGCGGCAAGGAGTTTGCGGGTCAGGGCGGGAGAGGTGAGTTCGGCCTCGGCGGTGGTCAGCCAGACCGAGCCCAGCCAGACGCCCTGGGCGCCGAGGGCGAGGGCGGCCGCGGCCTGCTCGCCGCTGCCTATGCCTCCGGCCGCCAGCACGGGCAGGGGGGCGACCGCCGTGACGACCTCGGGCGTCAGCACCATGGAGGCGATGTCCCCGGTGTGGCCGCCGGCCTCGTAGCCCTGCGCCACGACGATGTCGATGCCGGCCCGCACGTGTTTCACCGCGTGGCGCGCGCTTCCGGCCAGCGCGGCGACCAGGACGCCCTGGTCGTGGGCGCGCGCGATCACGTCGGCCGGCGGGGAGCCGAGGGCGTTGGCGAGGAGGGCGATCGGGTGGTCGAAGGCCACGTCGAGCTGGGTACGGGCGACCTGCTCCATCCAGCCGGTGATGCGCCAGCCGGACGCCTCCCCGTCGGGCAGGTCGGGGACCCCGTAGCGGGCGAGGGTGTCGCGGACGAACGCGCGGTGGGTCTCCGGGATCATCGCTTCCACGTCGGCCTCGGTGACGCCCTCGACCTTCTTGGCCGGCATGACGACGTCCAGGCCGTAGGGCCGGCCGCCGGTGTGGGCGTCCAGCCAGTCGAGGTCGCGCTTGAGGTCGTCGGGGGCGGTGTAGCGGACCGCGCCGAGCACGCCGAACCCGCCGGCCCGGCTGATCGCCGCGGCGACGGCCGGGAACGGTGTGAAGCCGAAGAGGGCGTGCTCGACTCCCAGTCTCTTGCTCAGCTCCGTCTGCATGCGCGCAGGATGCCCGAGACCCCCGTACGACGGAAGAGCTTTTCTGATGCTCCGTCAGTTATCTGGGGAGCGGTCCCGCCGTCCGGCACCCGCCCTACTGGTGGAACACCGCCTTCTTCCACCTCGTTCGGCCCGTCGAAGTGGTCCTCTTCAGGCCGCCCCGGTCAGGTCCCGTCCCGCTCCAGCACGGCCATCGCGGCGTTGTGGCCGGGCACCCCGCTGACCCCGCCGCCACGCACCGCGCCCGCCCCGCACAGCAGGACATTGCCGTGCCGCGTCTCCACACCCCAACGGCCCGTACCCTCCTGCGCGTACGGCCAGGACAGCGCGCGGTGGAAGATGTTGCCGCCGGGCAGCCGCAGGTCGCGCTCCAGGTCGAGCGGGGTCCTGGCCTCGACGCAGGGCCGGCCGTCGGCGTCGGTGGCCAGGCAGTCGGCGAGCGGTTCCGCCAGATGGGCGTCGAGCTGGGCGAGGGTCAGGTCGAGGAGCCGCGCACGGACCGCGTCGTTGTCCCGCCGGAAGAGCCGGGCGGGGGTGTGCAGGCCGAACAGGGTGAGGGTCTGGTATCCCCGGGCGACCAGGTCGGGGGCGAGGATCGTCGGGTCGGTCAGCGAGTGGCAGTAGATCTCCGAGGGCGGCACGGCCGGCAGGTGCCCCGTGGCGGCCTGGGCGTGGGCGGTGGCCAGCTGCCGGTACCCCTCGGCGATGTGGAAGGTCCCGGCGAACGCCTCGCGCGGGTCGACGGAGCTGTCCCGCAGCCGGGGCAGCCGCCTGAGCAGCATGTTCACCTTGAGCTGGGCGCCCTCGGCCGGCTCCGGCGGGGTGTCGCCGGTGAGCGCCGCCAGCTCCTGCGGGGAGGCGCCGACCAGCACGTGCCGGGCGGCGGCCAGGCCCTCGCCGTCGGCGGTGCGGTAGGTGACCTCCGCACGGCGGCCGTCGGTGTGCACACGCAGCGCCTCGTGGCCGGTGGCGAGGACCGCGCCTGCCCCGCGGGCCGCCGACGCGAGCGCGTCGGTGAGGGCGCCCATCCCGCCGACGGGCACGTCCCAGGCGCCGGTGCCCCCGCCGATCACGTGGTAGAGGAAGCAGCGGTTCTGGGCGAGGGAGGCTTCGTGCGCGTCGGCGAAGGTGCCGATGAGGGCGTCGGTGAGCACCACGCCCCGTACCACGTCGTCCGCGAACCGGTCCTCGATCGCGGCGCCGATCGGCTCCTCGAACAGCACCCGCCAGGCCTCTTCGTCGTCGACGCGGCGGCGCAGCTCGGCGCGGGTGGGCAGCGGTTCGGTCAGTGTCGGGAAGACCCGCTCGGCGACGTGCCCGGTCAGGCCGTAGAAGCTCTGCCACGCGGCGTACTCGCGCTCCCCGCCGGTCAGTCGCTCGAACGCCTCCCGGGTGCGCCGCTCGCCCCCGCCGACCAGCAGCCCCGTGGCCCGTCCGCCGCGCTCGACCGGCGTGTAGGAGGAGATCTGCCGGGCCCGCACCCGGAAGTCCAGCCCCAGATCGCGCACGATCTTCCGCGGCAACAGGCTGACCAGGTAGGAGTAGCGTGAGAGTCGGGCGTCCACGCCGGTGAAGGGGCGCGTGGAGACGGCGGCGCCCCCGGTGCGGCCCAGCCGTTCCAGCACCAGCACGGACCGGCCCGCCCGGGCCAGGTAGGCGGCGGCCACCAGCCCGTTGTGGCCTCCGCCGATGATCACGACGTCATGGCTGCGGGTCGCCTCGTGTGCGGACATGGTTCTTGGTAGCACGGGGCGATCGACAGGGGCCAGGTGGCCGGGCGGGTGGCCGTCGGCGCGCGATCGCCACCGGGAGGCGGGGCGCGGGGCCCAAGTCCGGCGGGGGCCCTCAAGAGGAGGCGTCCGGCGTCGTCAGCCGGAGGCCGGACCGACTCGGACGGGCGTCCGGACCGAGGCGGCCGATCGCGCGCAGCACGTGCCGGGGTGGCGGCAGAGTCCTGGTCACCGTTCCCCTGGTGGTGATGGTGCTGCTCTTCCAGGCCGCATCGTCGCCGGACTCACCGCCGGCGCGGTGAAGTAGACACCGGGGCCGTACGCGCCCCGCCCTCGATCCTCGATCCTCGAAGGAGTAACGCAGAGTATGTCCGGTACCGCACCGTGGTGGCGCAACGCCGTCATCTATCAGGTCTACATCCGCAGCTTCGCCGACGGCAACGGTGACGGCATCGGCGACATCGCCGGCATCCGTTCCCGCCTTCCGTACCTGAAGTCGCTCGGTGTGGACGCCATCTGGATCAACCCGTGGTACAAGTCGCCGATGGCCGACCACGGTTACGACGTGACCGACTACCGTGAGATCGACCCCCTGTTCGGCACTCTGGCCGATGCCGAACAGCTCATCGCCGAGGCGCACCTCCACGGCATCCGCGTCATCCCCGACATCGTCCCCAACCACACCTCAGACCAGCACGCCTGGTTCCGGGCCGCGCTGGCGGCCGGCCCCGGGAGCCCGGAACGTGAGCGCTACGTCTTCCGGCCCGGAAGGGGACCCGACGGCGCGGAACCGCCCAACGACTGGGTCTCCTGTTTCGGCGGCCCGGCGTGGACCCGGCTGCCCGACGGGGACTGGTACCTGCACCTGTTCGCCCCCGAGCAGCCGGACCTCAACTGGGAGCACGCCGAGGTACGGGCGGAGTTCGAGTCGATCCTGCGCTTCTGGTTCGGCCGGGGTGTGGACGGCTTCCGCATCGACGTCGCGCACGGTCTGGTCAAGCACCCCGAACTGCCCGACCTGCCGCCCCGCCAGGAATTCGGCGTGCCGGGTGCCGTCGTTCCCCCCGCCGCCGCTCAGGGGCGGCCCCGGCAGCACGTCGACCACCCCCACTGGGACCGCGACGAGGTCCACGACATCTACCGCGCCTGGCGCAAGGTGGCCGACGAGTTCCCCGGCGACCGGTGTTTCGTCGCCGAGGCGTGGGCCGAGACCCCCGAACGACTCGCCGCGTACGTCCGTCGGGACGCCCTGCACACCGCGTTCAACTTCGACTTTTTGATGTCGAGTTGGGATGCGCAGGACCTTCGCACGGTCATCGACGACTCGCTCCGGATGCTCGGTGCGGTCGACGCACCGGCCACCTGGGTGCTCTCCAACCACGACGTCATGCGCCACACCAGCCGCTACGGCCGCACGACGGTCAAGCGATGGGCCGTGAACGAGCCGTACCGTCCCGAAGGTCCCCTCGACCTCGACCTGGGCGTCCGCCGCGCCCGCGCGGCGGCCCTGCTGATGCTGGCCCTGCCCGGCGGCGCCTACATCTACCAGGGTGAGGAACTCGGGCTCCCCGAGGTCGAGGACCTGCCGGAGGACGTGCTCCAGGACCCCATCTGGGAGCGGTCCGGGCACACCGACCGGGGCCGTGACGGCTGCCGCGTGCCCGTTCCGTGGTCCGGGCAGGCGGCACCGTACGGATTCAGCCCCGAGGACGCCTCGGCGGCCCCCTGGCTTCCGCAGCCGGCGGACTGGGCCGAGCGCACCGTGGAGGCGCAGACCGGGGACGCGACCTCCATGCTCGAGCTCTACCGCGGTGCCCTGCGGCTGCGCCGCGAGCACCCCGCACTCGGCGACGGCGACCTCGCCTGGATCGACGCCCCCCGGGGCGTCCTGGTGTTCCGCCGGGACCCGGGATTCATCTGCGTGGTCAACCTCTCGACCGAGGTCTACCGGCTCCCCGACCACGCATCGGTCCTTCTGGCCAGCGACACCGTGGAGGACGGGCTGCTCTCACCTGACGAGGCGGTCTGGCTCTCGGCGTAGCCGTCCCACCTGCCCGCCTGTCCGCCAGGGCCCGTCCGGTCTTCGCGAGGGAGCCGTCGGCCGCGAGGAGCCGTCCGATCGCGCACGGGGCACACTCACCGAGCCGGGCCCGGTTCGACGATCACCCCGTCGCCGGGGGGCGAAGTCCGCGGCCCCCCGACGGTGGCCACCACGACGCCCACCGCCTCGTGGCCGGGGTGGTAGGGCAGACCGATGAACGGATGGTGTCCGGCGGCGTGGGTGTCGAATCCGGCGATCCCCGGCGTGGCAACGGGGGCGACGATCCGCAGCAGCACCGTGGGCAGTCCCGCACCGTCGACCTCGGCCGCCTCCAGGATCTCCCGGGGCACCTCGGCGAGGAAGGACCGCACCATCCTTACGTGATCGGCACTGCGCCTCTGCCGACCTCCACCATCGTCCCACGCGGGGATGCGCGATGCCCGGCGTCGTCACCGGGCACACGGTGTCCGGCCCGGCGGCCGGGAAACAGGGTTGTCGCGCGTCAGCGCCGTACGCGGGGCATGCCCAGGCCGATCCAGGAGATGATCTCGCGCTGGATCTCGTTGTTGCCGCCGCCGAAGGTGAAGATCACGGCCGAGCGGTAGCCGCGTTCCAGTTCGCCGTGGAGCACGGCGCCGGCCGAGCCCTCCTGGAGGGCGCCGGGTGCGGCGACGACCTCCAGGAGCCAGGCGTAGGCGTCACGGCGCGCCTCGGAGCCGTAGACCTTGACGGCGGATGCCTCCTGGGGGGTGAGGGTGCCGTTCTGGAGGGCGGCGACCATCCGCCAGTTGAGGAGTTTCAGGGCGTCGAGGCGGACGTGGGTCCGGGCCAGCAGGCGGCGCACCCACGGCAGGTCCAGCACCCGGCGGCCGTCGGCGAGTTTGGTCTCCGCGGCCCAGCGCTGCACGTCGTGCAGGGCGCGGATGGCCATGGTGCCGTGCGCGGCGAGGGTGACGCGCTCGTGGTTGAGCTGGTTGGTGATCAGTCGCCAACCCTCGTTCTCGGCGCCGACGCGGCGGGAGACGGGGACGCGGACGTTCTCGTAGTAGCTGGCGGTGGTGTCGTGCGAGGCGAGGGTGTGGATCAGGGTGCAGGAGTAGCCGGGGTCGGTGGTCGGGACCAGCAGCATGGTGATGCCCTTGTGCGGCGGGGCGTCCGGGTCGGTGCGCACCGCCAGCCACACCCAGTCCGCCGTGTCGCCGTTGGTCGTCCAGATCTTCTGCCCGTCGACGACGTACGTGTCGCCGTCGCGCACCGCCCGGGTGCGCAGGGCCGCCAGGTCGGTGCCGGCGCCGGGCTCGCTGTAGCCGATGGCGAAGTCGATCTCGCCGGAGAGGATGCGGGGCAGGAAGTACGCCTTCTGCTCGTCCGTGCCGTACCGCATGATCGTGGGGCCGACGGTGTTGAGCGCCATCAGCGGCAGCGGTACGCCGGCCCGCGCGGCCTCGTCGAAGAAGACGAACTGCTCGACGGGGGTCAGTCCGCGTCCGCCGTACTCCTTCGGCCAGCCGACGCCGAGCCAGCCGTCGGCGCCGAGGCGGCGGATCGTGGTGCGGTAGAAGCGCTTGGCGGCGACCGGGTCGACGTGCCGGGCGTAGGCGTTGTCGGGCACCAACTCGGCGAAGTAGTCGCGCAGTTCGGCGCGGAGCCGGAGTTGCTCGGGGGTGTGGTCGAGGTGCACGGCGCCTCCTGCGGGGCCCAAGGCCGGTCTCCTGACGGCGCCCACCGTAGAACGTGTTGCAGAAATTGGGAATGCCGGGGAGGCGGGAAGGGTGCGGGCACGCGGACGGCCCCCGGCGTGCGCCGGGGGCCGTCCGCTCGGTGCGGGTGGGGGGTTGGGCGTGGTCAGTGGGCGACGGGTGTCGCCCGGGTGACGGATGCCGTCCGTGCGGGCCTGGGCGCGAGCGCCCGTTCCGCCAGCTCCCCGAAGACCAGTCCGAAGGCGGTCCACAGGGTGGCCTGCACGGCGAGGGCCGCGAGGCGGAACTTCCACAGCAGGAGGGCCGGGAAATGGTCCGGCACCTCGTTGAAGGACGGCAGGAAGGCGTAGGCGAGGCCGACGGCGAGGACGAAGAACGCCCCTGCCGCGACCGTCGCGTTCCAGTTCCCGAGGCGTGGCGCCAGACGTCTGCCCAGGATGACGGTCCCGACGGCGAGCAGCACGCTCAGTACCACCATCAGGAAGTACAGCGATGTGCGCCGGCCGATGGTGTCGGCCTCGCCGACCGCCGGCGGGTTGGCGGGGTACTTCAGGAACGGCACCACGTAGACGGCGAGCAGGCCGGCGGCCGCGAGCAGCAGCGCACTCGCGCGCGGCCCGAAGCGTCCGGTCCGGCCGAGCGCGAAGCAGAACGCGAGGGCGGCGATGCCGCCGAACGCGACACCGTAGACGAGGACGCCGGTGGACAGGCCCGCGGTGGACTGCATCGTGCGGCTGACGGGTTCGCCGCCGCCGTGTTCGTGGGGGTGCGCCTCCTCGAAGGCGATGGCCGCGTCGACGTGCGGCTCGCCGAGGAAGTAGGCGACGACGAGGGCGAGCAGGCCCGCGGCGAGACCCGCGAGCATGCCGCGCACCAGGAGGGTGCGCACGGTTGCCGAGTTCATCGGTATGCCGGTTTCCTTCGCGGCCGTCAGTGGCACGGGAAGCCGAGCAGGTGGCGGGCGTCGTGCACCCATTCGTGGACGCCGTCGCCGGACGTCAGCGCGGTGGCGCCCTGCTCGGCGCCGACGAAGTAGAGCAGCACCAGCATCAGGATGCCGAAGAAGACCGCCCAGGGGGCGATCGCCGAGAGCGGCAGCTTGGCGGGTACGGCGGCGGGGGTGGGGGTGACGCTGGGCTGGACAGCGGACTGCGCCATGGCAGGACCTCCTGGGGAACTCGCGTCCCGGCTCGGTGGTGCACAGGACGACGGCGCGGGTCTGACTCATCCGCCTCCGCACGCGCGTGCGACAGCGGACTCACAGTGGCGCGACCGTGCCGGACTTCCACCGGCTTCCGCGTGACCGTCGTCGATATCGCCCGAGACCGTACCGCGAAACCGCAGTTCGGGCCAAGGGCGCGTGGCGTGACGGCGGACGCGCCCCCTTCGCGCGCGACGCAGTGGACGGGCCGCGGCGGCGGCTCCGGGCGGCGAGGAGGGCGAACCGCCGCCGGACCGAGGGCAGATGGTGCGGGCGTACCCGAGGGGGCGGGGCGGGTACCGAGGGGACGTCGGGCCGGCCGGGGCGGTGGCCGGCCGAGGACGGCCGGATCGGGTCTCCGGTCGCAGTGAGGAGGGTCGACGGAAGGCGCAAGTAGGCTTCGCACAGGGTGAGTTGGCGCGCGGGAGGGCGACGGGCTCGACCGGCTCGGCGGGCCGACGCGCGCCGCCGCGACGGTGTCGCGACCCTCTCCGGTACGGCCGAACCGGGGGCCGGTGCGGCGGGCCGACGGGGCGTCGCCGGAGCGGTGGGGTCGTATCGAAGCGGCGTCACGTTCCTGCCCGTTCGGCCTCCCCGGCGAGACGAAGATCACTTCGTCGGCCGGGGTGCCGAGCGCTGTGAGACCGTCGGTCGCCGAGAGAGGTGCTCGGTGAGGAGAGGTGCCCTGTGACGGTCCGGCTGGTCCTGGTGTCACCCGCGCTCAGCGAGGCCCTGCGCGAGGCCCGCTTCGACGACGGCCGCCCCCTGGATCCGGTGGGGCTACGACGGGCGAGGGAGGCGGCGGGCACGCTGCCCGGGGCCGGGCCTGCCTTTGCCTCGCCCACCGTCCGGTGCCGCGAGACGGCCGCCGCGATGGGGCTGGACGCGGTCGAGGATCCGGCACTGGCGGCGCTGGACGCGGGGCGCTGGCGCGGGGAGACCCTCGCGGAGGTGGGGGCGCGTGAGCCGGCGGCGCTGGCCGCCTGGCTGGGCGACCCCGGGGCCGCGCCGCACGGCGGGGAGTCGGTGCGGGCGGTGTGCGACCGGACGGCGGCCTGGCTGGACGCGCTGCCGGAGCGGGTGGGGCGGGCGGTCGCGGTGATCGAACCCGAGCTGGTCCGGGCGGCGGTGGTACGCGCCCTGGGCGCACCGGACGAGGCCTTCTGGCGTGCCGACGTCCCGCCGCTGACGGCGGTGGAACTCAGCGGCCGGGCGGGGCGGTGGAACGTACGGATGGGACGGCCCCTGGCCCCGCTCGACGGGGACACTTAGCGAGCGTGCGCCGTCCTTGCCCCCCACAGGGGCCCCGGACGCCCGCCCGTCAGGAACTAGACCAGCGTGTCCAGGAAGTCGGTGCAGGCGCGGGCGCAGGTGCGGCAGGCTCTGGCGGCCTCCTCGGCGCCCGGTTCCGCGTCGAAGACGTGGGCGCTCTCCAGACAGACGGCGCGGCACCATTCGAGCTGGGCTCGCAGGCCGCTCTCGTCGAGGTGGGTCTGCTCGGCGAGCACCCGGCAGGTCGCGTCGCAGGCCTCGGCGC
Source organism: Streptomyces sp. bgisy159 (assembly GCF_057707805.1). Taxonomy (NCBI): domain Bacteria; kingdom Bacillati; phylum Actinomycetota; class Actinomycetes; order Kitasatosporales; family Streptomycetaceae; genus Streptomyces; species Streptomyces sp. bgisy159. The sequence goes on from NZ_JBYIQX010000006.1 coordinate 112,651, forward strand.
ACATGATCCCCTTGCGTCGGGCGGGCTCGTGCTGTCCGGATCCACTCGGGTCCACGAGGCTCGCACGCGTCGCGCAGACACGCGCACACTCGGTGCACGCCTGCGCACACGCGAAGCGTTCCTCCAGGAACCGGTAGAGCTCCTGTTGGGAAGGCGACGTAGTCACGGCGCACGGGTAGCCCCGCGCCCCCGCGCCAAACCCCCGGTTCCCTCCCCCGGTACGGCCCGCACGGGCGCGGCGACGGTCGGTGAGGGTGCACCACGGCGTGGTTCGCGTCCGGTTGCAGGGGTATTCGCCTGATATGAGTAGCGCATCCATGCAGATGGCCGCCACCAGCGGCCTGCTCAGCCTGGCGCTGTTCGCGGTCGGCGTGGCCCTGCTGGCCATGCTGGGCGGCGCCTTCTGGCTGGGCTCGCGAATCAAGCTGCGGGAGCCGCCGTGCCCGCGCCCCGAGGAACAGCCGCACGTGCCCCCGGGCGGCCCGGTGCACGAGATCCGGGAGAGCCGGGAGCCCGAGGACGTGCCCCCTACTCCCGAGGGCGGTCGTCCACTGACGCCCTACGAACTGTCCAACATGAGGACCCGGCCCGGCACGTCGACGAAACGGCCGCGCTGGAGCAAGGGCTCCAGCGGTTCGTTCGGCGGCGGCGGCCTCGGCGCGCACTGAGCCGCGCGCCCGGCCCCGCGGCCGGTACCCCTCGCCCACCCCGCGGAACGGAAGTGAGATGCATGGCCGGCCCCGGCCGCAGCAGCCTGCCACTGCCCGACTACGACCATCTGCCGATCGGCGGCCTGGAGAGCCGGGTGCGCTCCCTGTCCGCCGGCGAGGTGGAGGAACTCCTCGCGTACGAGCGGACGCACGCCGACCGGCTTCCGATCACCGAGGTGCTGACGTCCCGGCTGGAGCGGTCGGACGCGGGTGCCGAGCCGACGTCCGGCGATCCGGGCGCCCTGCGTCCCGAGCAGTACGAGCGGCGGACCGGCTCCCCGGTGTCGCCGGCGACCTCTCCGCAGCCCTTCAGCCCACCGCCGCACGGCACCCCGGACCAGCGGGGCAAGCCCAAGGGCGACCGCGTCTGAGGTGAGACCCTCCGCCCGGCGCGCCCGTGCGGAGGGAGTACGGGCGCGTACCCCGGGCGCGGGGCCCTTCGGCCTCCGCGCCCGGGGTGTGTGCGCACCGGCGCCCGGTCACCGGCTGTCGCTGGTGTCCGTCGTGTCGGTCAGGGCGGCCCGGCCGGCCTCCAGCCGGGCGGCCGGGATGCGGAACGGCGAGCAGGAGACGTAGTCCAGGCCCGCCCGGTGGAAGAAGTGGATCGACCGCGGGTCACCGCCGTGCTCGCCGCACACCCCGGTCTCCAGGCCGGGGTTGACGGCCCGGCCGGCGTCGACGCCCAGTTCCACCAGCCGACCCACGCCCTCCTGGTCGAGGGTCTCGAACGGCGACACCTCGAACACGCCCTTCTCGATGTAGAGCGGGAAGAAGGACGCCTCGGCGTCGTCGCGGGACAGGCCCCAGGTGGTCTGCGTGAGGTCGTTGGTGCCGAAGGAGAAGAAGTCGGCGGACCGGGCGATCCGGCCGGCGGTGAGCGCGGCCCGCGGCAGCTCGATCATCGTGCCGATCGGGCAGTCCAGCGCGGTGCCGGTCTCCGCGGCGACCTCGGCGAGGACCCGTTCGGCCTCGGCGCGCGCCAGCCGCAGCTCCTCGACGGTCCCGACGAGGGGGATCATGATCTCGGCGCGGGGCCGGCCGCCGGCGGCGAGCCGCCGTACCGCCGCCTCGGCGATGGCCCGCACCTGCATGGCCATCAGGCCCGGCACGGCCAGGCCCAGCCGCACACCGCGCAGGCCCAGCATCGGGTTCTGCTCGTGGATGCGCTCGACGGCCTCCAGCAGGTCGAGGTCGTGGGGGTCGGGTGCCTCGGCCCTGGCGATGCGGACGGCGAGTTCGGTGCGGTCGGGCAGGAACTCGTGCAGCGGCGGGTCGATCAGGCGGATGGTGACCGGCAGGCCGTCCATCGCCTCCAGGATGGCGGTGAAGTCGTCGCGCTGCAGCGGCAGCAGGGCGGCCAGCGCCTGCTCGCGCGCGGTGTCGTCGCGGGCCAGGATCATCGCCTCGACGAGTTCCCGGCGCTCCCCGAGGAACATGTGCTCGGTGCGGCACAGTCCGATGCCCTGGGCGCCGAGGGCGCGGGCGCGGACGGCGTCCTCCGGGGTGTCGGCGTTGGCCCGCACCTCCAGCCGGCGCACGGCGTCGGCGTGGTCCAGGGCCTCCAGGACGGCGGCGGTGAGCCTGCCGGTGGCCGCTCCGGTCTCCAGAGCGCCCGCCACCTCGGAGTCGGTGAGCGGGAGGGCGCCGAGGTGGACGGTGCCGGCGGTGCCGTCGACGGAGACGACGTCGCCCTCGCGGACGACGAGGCCGGCCGCGGTGGTGAACCGCCGGGCCTCGGTGTCGACGGCGAGCTGCTCGGCGCCGCACACGCACACCTTGCCCATGCCGCGGGCGACCACGGCGGCGTGGCTGGTCTTGCCGCCCCTGCTGGTGAGCACCGCCTGCGCGGCGATCATGCCGGGCAGGTCGTCGGGCGTGGTCTCGCGGCGCACCAGCACGGTGGCCTCGCCGTCGGCGGCCCGCCGTACCGCCTCGGCGGAGTCGAAGACGACGGCGCCGACCGCCGCGCCGGGCGAGGCGGGGACACCGTGGGCGAGCGGCTCCTGCGCGGAGGTGGTGTCGAAGCGGGGGAACATCAGGCGGGTCAGCGCGGTGCCGTCGACGCGCATCAGGGCCTCGTCGGCGCTGATGGCGCTCTCCTCGCGCAGGTCGTGGGCGATGCGGAAGGCGGCCTCCGCGGTGCGCTTGCCGACGCGGGTCTGCAGGATCCACAGCTTGCCGCGCTCGATGGTGAACTCGATGTCGCACAGGTCGCGGTAGTGGTGCTCCAGGGTGCGCATGTGGTCGCCGAGCTCGACGTAGGCGCGCGGGTCGAGTTCCTTCAGGGCGTGCAGGGGCAGCGCGTCGCGGACGCCGGAGACGACGTCCTCGCCCTGGGCGTCGGGCAGGTAGTCGCCGTAGACGCCGCGTTCGCCGGTGGCGGGGTCGCGGGTGAAGGCGACGCCGGTGCCCGAGTCGTGGCCGAGGTTGCCGAAGACCATGGCCTGCACGTTGACGGCGGTGCCGAGGTCGTCGGGGATGTGTTCGCGGCGGCGGTAGACGCGGGCGCGTTCGACGTTCCAGGACTCGAAGACCGAGCGGATGGCGCGGGAGAGCTGTTCGGCGGGGTCCTGCGGGAAGTCCTCACCGGTCTCCCGGCGCACGATGTCCTTGTACTCCTCGGTGAGCAGGACCAGTTCCTCGGTGTCCAGCTCGTCGTCGGCGGTCACCTCGCGCCGGGCCTTGTGGGCGGCGAGGGCGTGCTCGAAGAGATCGCCGTCCACGCCCATCACCGTGCGGCCGAACATCTGCACGAGGCGGCGGTAGGAGTCCCAGGCGAACCGCTCGTCGCCGGACGCCTTCGCCAGACCGTGCACGGAGTCGTCGTTGAGGCCGATGTCGAGGATGGTCTCCATCATGCCGGGCATGGAGAACCGGGCACCGGAGCGGACGGACACGAGCAGCGGGTCGCCGGCGGCGCCCAGGCTCCGGCCCATGGCGTGCTCCAGGCCGGTGAGGGCGCGGGCGGCCTCGGCGGCGAGCTCGGGGGGCTCCGCACCGGTGGCGAGGTACACCCGGCAGGCCTCGGTGGTGACGGTGAACCCGGGCGGCACGGGCAGCCCGAGCCGGGTCATCTCGGCCAGTCCGGCCCCCTTGCCGCCGAGCAGGGCGGCCATCTCCCGGCTGCCCTGGGCGAAGGTGTACACGTACTGCGTGGACGTGGTCATCAGGACTCGACCTCTCGGATGTGCGCTACGACGGCTCTCGGACGAGGGTGGGGCGGCTCTCTCGGGGGGTGGGCGGGTGGCTCTCGGGGGCCGGCGCCGGGGGTCCGGCGGGCGCTCGGTGCGGCCGGCTCTCAGGTGTGGGGTACCACGGCGACGGGACACCCTGCGTGGTGGATGACCGCGTGGGTGACGGGTCCGGTGCGCGGGCCGGCCGGGCGGTCGGTGACGCGGCGGCCGACGACCAGGAGCCCGGCCGAGGAGGCCGCGCGGATCAGCGGCGACGCGGCGCGGCCCTCGGTGAGGGTGGACTCGACGTCGACCTCGGGGTACTTCTCGCGCCAGGGCTGGAGCACGGCGGTCACGAACTCCTGCCACTCCGCCAGCCGCGCGGGCCCGTCGGCCAGGGCGATCTCGCCGGGGCCGAGTCCCGCGGTGGCCGCGACCGGTCCGAAGGCCGCGGGCTGCGGGACGGCGTGCAGCACCCGCAGGCGGGCGCCGCGCGCACGGGCGGTCTCGAAGCCGAAGGCGATGACCTCGTCGCACGGGTCCCCGACGTCCAGGCCCAGCACCACGTCGCGGTAGGGCGTGCGGACGCCGGGGCTGCCGTCGGCGGCCGGGAGGTGCTCGTCGGCGGCCTCCTCGCCCGCGCGGACCAGCACGACGGGCAGCTCGGCGCGGGCGACGACGCCCAGCGCGACCGAGCCGACGAGGAAGCCGGTGAAGCCGCTCAGGCCGCGCGAGCCCAGTACCAGCAGCTCGGCGCCGTGCGAGGCGGTCAGCAGGGCGCCGGTGGCCGGGCCCTCGACCTGCCGGTCCTGGAGGGCGACGACGCCCGGGCAGGTACGGCGGATGCGGTCCTCTGCCTGGCGCAGGGCCCGCCGGGCCAGATGGCGCACGGCGGCGCCGGTCGGGGCGTCGTGGGGTCGCGGGTGCCAGTTCCACGCGTGGACCAGCCGCAGCGGCCGGTCCCTGCGTACGGCCTCGCGGGCGGCCCACTCGGCGGCCGCCAGGCTCTCGGGCGATCCGTCCACTCCGGCGATGACGGGTGGCAGCATGCGCGCACCTCCTGCGCTCCGTTGCGCTCGGTCGTTGTCTCCGCTTGCCAGCGTCGTCCCGCGGCCGGGGCGGCAGGTAGGGGCCGCCAGGGCTCCGGGCGGGGTCCGTTCGGCCCTGCGGGACGGGACGGGACGGGACGGGACGGGACGGCCGCGGCGGGAGTGGAACGCGTGGACGTACGCGCGGTACGGCGTGCGGCGTCGGTGCTGCCCGGCGGTGGGCTACGCGAGGCGCCGCGCCGTCCTCAGTGCCTGTTCGGCGTAGGACCGGCCGAAGAGCACCGCGTGGACCAGGAGCGGGAAGAGCTGGTGGAGGCCCACGCGTTCGGGCCGGCCGGCGGACAGCGGGGCGACCGACCGGTAGCCGTCCAGGACGTCGTCCAGGTGGGGGCAGCCGAACAGGTGGAGCATCGCGAGGTCGGTCTCGCGGTGGCCGCCGTGGGCGGCGGGGTCGATGAGCCAGGCGCGGCCGTCACCGTCCCACAGGACGTTGCCGTTCCAGAGGTCGCCGTGCAGCCGTGCGGGCGGTTCCGGTGGGCCGGCCAGCTCGGGCAGCCGTTCGCAGACCCGTTCCACGACGGCCGCCTCGCCCGCGCGGATCGTGCCGGTGTCGACGGCGGTGCGCAGGTAGGGCAGCACCCGGTGGTCCGCGTACCAGCGGGGCCAGTCGTCGCCGGTGACGTTGCGCATCGGGGCCCGCCCGATGTACGCCTCCCGGGGCCCGTCGGGCGGGGGCGCGCCGAAGGCGGGGGCGCCTGCCGCGTGCAGCGCGGCCAGTTCCCGCCCGAACCGTGCGGCGCCCTCGGGGCTCGGTCGGCCGCCGGGCACCCGGTCGGTCACCAGCCACCGGTCGTCGTGGCCGTGCACCGCCGGTACGGGGACGGTGTCGGCGTCGGCGAGCCAGCGCAGCCCGGCCGCCTCGGCCCGTACCGCGCGCGGCGCGTCACCGCGTTTGACGATCACGGTGCGGCCGTCGGCGAGGGTGACTTCGGCGAGCTCGCCGGACAGCGGTCGCAGGCGGACGGCCGGGGCGCCGGCGAAGCGGGCCGCGGCGGCCGAAGGGCCGTTGCCGGAGGGGTCGTCGGTGGAAGGGCCGTCGGTCAAGGCGTCGTCGTCGGACGGGCCGTCGGTGAAGGCGTCGTCGTCGGACGGGCCGTCGTCGGAGGGTGGGCGGGCCGCGGGCACGACGCCCAGCGTACGACCATCCCGGCGGCGGGCCACTCGGCGCCCAGGGACGCGCCACCCGCCACCGGACACAGGGGGCGGCCGGGGGTGCGGGCGCTTCAGCCCTGGGACCGGGGTCTTTCGGCCCCTGTGGTGCGGGGGCCGCGGGGCGGAGGGTGGCGGGTATGAGGGCGCGGGATTCGATCGTCGTCGTCGGCGTCGGCAACGACTTCCGGCAGGACGACGGGGTGGGCTGGGCCGTGGTGACCCGGCTGCGCGAGCGGGCCGGCGACGGTCCGACGGCCGGGCCGGTCCTCGCCACCTGCGACGGTGATCCGGGGCGGCTGATCGGACTGTGGGCGGGGGCCTCGCTCGCCGTGGTGGTGGACGCGGCGCACGCCCATCCGGGCCGTCCGGGCCGCGTGCACCGGCTGGAGCTGGCCGCGGGCGGCCCGGCCCGTCCGTCGTCGACCAGCTCGCACGGGCTCGGCCTGGGTGAGGCGGTGGAACTGGCCGGCGCACTGGACCTGTTGCCCGAGCGGCTGGTGGTGTACGCGGTGGAGGGCGCCCGGACGGACTTCGGGACCGGACTGAGCCCGGCGGTCGCCGCGGCCGTGGAACCGCTGGCCGAGGCCGTCGAGGACGAGATCGCCCGGTATCGCGCGGTGGCGCCCGGGAGGCCGGCATGAGCGTGCGGCACTTCGAGGTGTACGGGACCGTGCAGGGCGTCGGCTTCCGGCCGTTCGTGTACCGCACGGCGGCGGGCCTGGGCCTGGCCGGATGGGTCGCCAACATCAACGGGCACGTGGAGGGCGAGGTGGCCGGTGCCCCGGCAGCCATCGAGGAGTTCGCGAGCCGGCTGCGCGCCGACGCGCCGGCCCTGGCCCGGGTGCGCCGGGTGCGGCTGACCCCGGGCGCGGGGCAGCCGTCGTACGCGCGCGGGTTCCAGGTGCGGCGCAGCACGCCGGTGCCCGGGGACACGTCCGCGCGCGAGGTGCCGCCGGACGCGGCCCTGTGCGACAACTGTCTGCGGGAGCTGCGCGACCCGGCCGACCGGCGCTACCGCTACCCGTTCATCAACTGCACCGACTGCGGGCCGCGCGCCACGATCATCGAGGACCTGCCCTACGACCGGGTCCGCACCACCATGCGCCGCTTCCCGCTGTGCGCGCGCTGCGCGGCCGAGTACGCCGATCCGGGCGACCGGCGCTTCCACGCCGAGCCGGTGGCCTGCCCGGTGTGCGGCCCGACGCCGGCGTGGGAGGACCTGCGCGGCGAGCGGGCGCTGCGCGCCGCGGTGGCGGCCGTCGCGGCCGGCCGGATCGTCGCGGTGAAGGGCCTGGGCGGCTACCAGCTGGTGTGCGACGCGACCGACGAGCGGGCCGTGGCCGAGCTCAGGCGGCGCAAGGGGCGGCCGGCCAAGCCGTTCGCCGTGATGGTCGCGGACCTGCCGGCGGCCACCCGGCTCGCCCGGATCAGCACCTCGGAGAAGCGCGCGCTGACCGCGCCGGAGCGCCCGGTCGTCCTGCTGGCGCGCCGGCCGCACCGCGGCCGCGGACGCCCGCCGCTGGCGGCCGGGGTGCACCCGGGGCTGTCCCGGGCGGGTCTGTTCCTGCCCACCACCGGGCTGCACCAGCTGCTCCTGGACGAGCTGGCCCGGCCGCTGGTGGTGACCAGCGGCAACCTCTCCGACGAGCCGATCGCCGTCGACGACGAGGCCGCCCGGCGGGACCTGGCGGCCGTGGCGGACGGCTTCCTCACCCACGACCGGCCGATCCGCTCCCGCTACGACGACTCGGTGGTGCAGTTCGCCGGGCAGGTGCGGGTGACCGTCCGCCGGGCCCGCGGTCTGGCCCCGGCGCCGCTGCCGCTGGAGTCGCCGGTGCCGCTCGCCGCGGTCGGGGCCCAGCTGAAGCACACGTTCACGCTGGCCGCCGACGGCCGGGCCCATCTGGGCCCGCACACCGGCGACCTCTCCGACGTGGCGACGCACGAGGCGTTCCAGGCCTCGTACGACCATCTGCGCAGGCTCACCGGCATCGAGCCGGCCGTCGTCGCCCACGATCTGCACCCCGGCTACCTGTCGACGCAGTGGGCGCAGGAGCGGCCGCTGCGCCGCATCGCCGTGCAGCACCACCACGCGCACGTCGCGGCGTGCGCCGCCGAGCACGGGGTGCGCGGGTCGTTCCTCGGAGTGGCGTACGACGGGCTGGGGCTCGGCGACGACGGCACACTGTGGGGCGGGGAGATCCTGGTCGCCGATCTGGCCGGGTACCGCCGTGCGGGCCGCTTCGCGACCGCGCCGCTGCCCGGCGGCGAGGCGGCCGTGCGCCATCCGGCCCGCACGGCCCTCGGCCAGGTGCTGGGCGGCGAGCCGCTGGGCTCCCCGCCTCCCGGGCCGTGGCTGCTGCGGCCCTTCCTGGACGGCCTGGACCCGGCCGAGTTCCGTGCCGTGCGGACGATGGTGGAGCGGGACGTCAACTGCCCGCGCGCCTCCAGCGCGGGACGGCTCTTCGACACGGTGGCCGCGCTGCTCGGCCTCGCCGGCGGGCGGATGTCGTACGAGGGGGAGGCGGCCGTGCGGCTGGAGGCGGCGGCCGGCGAGGAGCGGGCCGTGCCGCTGGAGCACCGGCTGGCGCGGGTGGCCGGGCTGTGGGTGTACGACCCCCGGCCGACCCTCGTCGACCTGCTGCGCAGGCGGCGGCGCGGCGAGCCGGCCGGGTCGCTGGCGGCTGCCTTCCACCAGACCCTGGCGGTGGTGACCGGCGAGCTGGTCGGCCGGGTGGTGGCCGAGGGCGGGCCGCGGACGGTGTGCCTGGGCGGGGGCTGCTTCGTCAACCGCCGGCTGCTGACCGACGTACGGCGGCGGCTGCACGCGCAGGGGCTGCGGGTGCTGGTCGGGGGGCAGGTACCGGTGGGGGACGGCGGAATCAGCTTCGGGCAGGCCGCGGTCGCCGCGGCGCGGTTGGCGCGGTCGGCACGGGAAGGATGAGGGCGATGTGTCTGGGTGTTCCGGGCCGGATCGTCGAGGTCCACGAGGAGGCGGGGCTGCGGATGGCGACCGTCGACTTCGGGGGCATCCGGCGCGAGGCCTGTCTGAGCTGCACGCCCGAGGCGGGCGTGGGCGCCTATGTGATCGTGCACGTCGGTTTCGCCATCAGCCGGGTCGACGAGGCGGAGGCCGAGCGGACGCTGGCGGTGCTGCGGGCCATGGCGGGCGCGGTCGAGGGCGAGCTGGGCGAACCGCTGCCGTAGGGCCGGCGGCATGGCCCGGCCCGGCGTCACCACCGCCTCCGTGCCTTCCCCGCTCCCGGCTCGGCGTCGGTAGCGGCGTCGCGTCGGCGTGGGCACCGGTCGTGCCGGCGGCGCGCGGCCCCGGCACGGCCCGGCAGGCACCGGTCGGCCCCCCGGCCAGGGCCGGTCAGCCCCTGCCGCGGACCGGGTGCCCGGGACGAACCTGACGGTGGAGGCACCCGTAGTTTCCCGGGACCTGGGAGGAGCGTCATTCATGGACGTCGCCCGAGACGAACTGGTCATCGATCGCGCGGGACTGGACGCGCTGGTCAGGGTCCTGGTGGGGCGGGGGCGGACGGTGATCGGGCCCACCGTGCGGGACGGGGCCGTGGTACTGGCGGAGCTGACCTCGGCGGAGCAACTGCCGTACGGCTGGGGGGTGGAGCTGGAGGCCGGCCGCTACCGGCTGGTGCGGCGGGCCGACGGGGCAGCGTTCGCGCACAGCGCGGGACCGCAGTCCTGGAAGACCTTCCTGCACCCGGCCCGGGAGCGGCTGTGGAGCGCCGACCGGACGGCCGACGGATCCGTCGAGTTCCGGGCCGAGGAGCCCGAGGCGCCGTCGTACGCGTTCCTCGGGGTGCGGCCCTGCGATCTGCGGGCCATCGCGATCCAGGACCGGGTGCTGACCGGGGGCCGGTACGAGGACACCGGCTACGGCGCGCGGCGGCGCGGAGCGTTCCTGATCGCCGCGGAGTGCACCGAGCCGGGCGCGACCTGCTTCTGTGTGTCGATGGGCGGCGGGCCGGCCGCCGACGCCGGTTTCGACCTGGCGCTGACCGAGACGGTGGACGAGGAGGGCCACCGGTTCCTGGTGCGGGTGGGCAGCGCCGACGGCGCGGAGCTGATGGCCCACGTGCCGCACGAGCGGGCCGGCGCCGGTACGCGCGAGAGCGCGCGAGCGGCGGTGGACGGGGCCCGGGAGCGGATGGGGCGGTCGATGCCCCCGGTCGACCTGCGGGAGCTGATGGGCGCGAGCCTTGACGCGGACCGCTGGGACGACGTCGCCGCCCGCTGTCTGACCTGCGGGAACTGCACGATGGTGTGCCCGACGTGCTTCTGCGTGACCACGGAGGAGGTCACCGACCTCACCGGTGACCACACCGAGCGCTGGCAGCAATGGGACTCCTGCTTCGACCTCGACTTCTCCTATCTGCACGAGGGCCCGGTGCGTTCCTCCGGCCGTGCCCGCTACCGGCAGTGGCTCACCCACAAGCTGTCCACCTGGTACGACCAGTTCGGCTCGTCGGGCTGTGTGGGCTGCGGACGCTGCATCACCTGGTGCCCGGCCGGCATCGACATCACCGAGGAGGCCGACGCCCTGCACACCGAGCTCGCGGCGAGGACGGAGGGCGGGCGATGACTCCCCGGAGCACGCTGCGGCTGGCGAACGCGCTGCCGCCGGACCACCGCGAGGTGCTGCTGCGCATGGCCCGCGAGGTCGAACTGGCCCCGGGCACACGCCTGTTCGACGAGGGCGGCGCGGCGGACCGGTTCTGGGTGCTGCGCGAGGGGACGGTGGCGCTGGACATGCACGTACCGGGCCATCCGACACCCGTGGTGGAGACCCTCGGCGAGGGTGACCTGGTGGGCTGGTCGTGGCTGTACGAGCCGTATGTGTGGCACCTGGGCGCGCAGGCGGTCAACCGGGTGTCCGCGTGGGAGTTCGACGCGGTCGCCGTGCGCGGGATGTGCGCCGACGACGCCGCGTTCGGTCGGGCCGTCGGTCACTGGGTCGGCCGGGTGCTGTCGCACCGGCTGAACGCGGCCCGGGCCCGGCTGGTGGACCTGTACGGGGCGCATGTGACGGGGGGCCCGCGATGACCGCCGTGCCCGTCCCCCACCGCGTGGCCGACCGGGTGCGGGAGACCGCGGAGACGGTCACGCTGCGGCTGGAGCCGTTCGCGGAGCCGCTGGCCGAGTTCGCGCCGGGGCAGTTCGCGATGGTGCACTGCTTCGGGCGGGGCGAGATCCCGCTGTCGGTGAGTTCCGTGCAGGCCACGGGCGGCCTCGCCCACACGGTGCGGGCGGTGGGCGCGGTCTCCGAGGGCCTGTGCGCGGCTCGCGTCGGCGACGTCGTGGGGCTGCGCGGCCCGTACGGCACCAGCTGGGGCCTTGAGCGGGCCCGCGGCCGGGACGTGCTGGTGGTGGCCGGCGGCATCGGGCTGGCCCCGCTGCGGCCGCTGATCCTGCGCGCCCTGGCCGAGCCGGGTGCGTACGGACGGGTCAGCGTGGTCGTGGGGGCCCGCACCCCCGCCGACCTGGTCTTCGCGGCGGAGCCGGCCGGCTGGCCGACGGCGTACACCGGGGTGACGGTCGACTGGCCCACCCCGCACTGGCGCGGCGACGTCGGCGTGGTCACGCAGCTGCTGGGCCGCGCCCCGTTCGACCCGGCCCGCACGGTCGCGTTCGTCTGCGGGCCGGAGCCGATGATCCGGGCCACCGCCCGTGAGCTGTCCCGGCTGGGTGTCCCCGCGGAGGGGATCAGGGTGTCGCTGGAGCGCAACATGCGCTGTGCGACCGGGCACTGCGGGCACTGTCAGCTCGGTGGGCTGCTGGTGTGCCGGGACGGGCCGGTCGTCGGCTGGGACCGGGCCGAACCGCTCCTGTCGGTGAGGGAGTTGTGAGATGAACACGCCCAAGCTGGCCGTGTACAAGCTGGCCTCCTGCGACGGCTGCCAGCTCACCCTGCTGGACTGCGAGGACGAACTGCTCGCGCTGGCCGGACGGGTCGACATCGCGCACTTCCTGGAGGCGTCCAGCGCGGTGACGGGCGGGCCGTACGACCTGGCGCTCGTGGAGGGCTCGGTCACCACGGAGCGGGACGCGGAGCGGGTCCGGGAGATCCGGGCCGCCGCCCGCCGCCTGGTGACGATCGGTGCCTGCGCCACGGCCGGCGGCATCCAGGCGCTGCGGAACTTCGCCGACGTCGAGGAGTACCGGCGGGTGGTGTACGCGCACCCGGAGTACATCTCCTCGCTGGCGACCTCCACGCCCGTGTCGGACCATGTGCAGGTCGACTTCGAGCTGCGCGGCTGCCCGATCGACAAGCGGCAGCTGCTGGAGGTGATCACCGCGTTCCTGGTCGGCCGCAAGCCCGACGTGCCGAACCACAGTGTGTGCTTCGAGTGCAAGCGGCGCGGCGCGGTCTGTGTCATGGTCGCCGAGGGCAAGCCCTGCCTCGGGCCGGTGACGCACGCCGGGTGCGGGGCGCTGTGTCCGGCCTACGGGCGCGGCTGCTACGGCTGCTTCGGCCCGTCCGGGTCGGTGAACCTGCCGGCGCTGATCCCGGTGCTGCGCTCGGACGGCCTCGACGACGCCGCCGTGGAACGCCTCCTGACAACCTTCAACGCCGCCGCCTTCGCGAAGGAGCAGGACCGATGACACACCGCGGATCACGGGTACTGCACGTCGGGGCGCTGACCCGGGTGGAGGGCGAGGGCGCGCTGCGGCTGGACGTGTGCGACGGTACGGTCACCGGGGCCCGCCTGGACATCTACGAACCGCCGCGGTTCTTCGAGGCGTTCCTGCGCGGCCGCTCCTACACCGAACCGCCGGACATCACGGCGCGGGTGTGCGGCATCTGCCCGGTGGCGTACCAGATGAGCGCGTGCGCGGCCGTCGAGGACGCGTGCGGGGTGGAGGTCCCCGAGCCGGTCCGGGCGCTGCGCCGGCTGCTGTACTGCGGCGAGTGGATCGAGAGCCACGCGCTGCACATCCACCTGCTGCACGCCCCGGACTTCCTGGGCCGGCCGAGCGCCATCGACCTGGCGCGCACCCACCGGGCGGAGGTGGAACGGGGGCTGCGCCTGAAGAAGGCGGGCAACGGGCTGATGGAACTGCTGGGCGGGCGGGCCGTGCACCCGGTCAACGTGCGGCTGGGCGGTTTCCACCGGGCCCCGGCCCCGGACGAGCTGCGCCCGTGGGCCGAGGAGCTGCGGCGGGCGCTGGACGACGCCTGGGGCACGGTGCGCTGGGTGGCCGGGTTCGACTTCCCGGACGCGGACACCGGCGCCGACCTGCTGGCGCTGGCCGCGCCGGACACGTACGCCATCGAGGGCGGCACGCCGACCGCGCTGCGGGCCGACGGCGAGCGCTTCTCCTTCCCGGTGCGCGACTTCACCGAGCGGATCACCGAGACACAGGTGCCGCACTCGACGGCGCTGCACTCGCGCCTGGACGGCCGGCCTCATCTGACCGGGCCGCTCGCCCGGTACTCCGTCAACGGGCGGCAGCTGACGCCGGTGGCCCGCCAGGCGGCCCTGGAGGCCGGGCTGGGCGACCCCCACGCGGGGACCGGCTGCCGCAACCCGTTCCGGTCCATCCTGGTCCGGGCGGTGGAGGCGGTGTACGCGGTGGAGGAGGCGTTGCGCATCGTCGAGGGCTACGAGCCCCCGGAGCGCCCGTACGTCGAGGTGCCGCCGGTCGCGGGCACCGGGCACGGGGCGACGGAGGCGCCGCGCGGGACGCTGTACCACCGCTACCGGCTGGACGCGGCGGGGCTGGTGGCCGACGCTCTGCTGGTCCCGCCGACCGCGCAGAACCAGGGCGCGATCGAGGCCGACCTGCTGCGCCTGGCGCAGCGGGCGCTGGACGCGCGCGCCGACGGTGAACCGACCGACGCGGAGCTGACGGATCTGTGCGAGCGGGCGATCCGCAACCACGATCCGTGCATCTCCTGTTCCACCCATTTCCTCGACCTGACGGTCGTCCGTACCTCAGCGCACCCCTCGGGAGGTAGCGATGCCTGAATCCCCGTACCGAGTGAGCGACGTGATGACGCACACCGTCGTCGCCGTCGGCCGTGACGCCCCCTTCAAGGAGATCGTCGAGCTGTTCGACCAGTGGAAGGTCAGCGCCCTGCCGGTGCTGGAGGGCGAGGGCCGGGTCGTCGGCGTGGTGTCAGAGGCGGACCTGCTGCCCAAGGAGGAGTTCCGGGCCACCGACGACGGCCTCGTCCTGGACGCGCAGCAGCTGATGGAGCGCGCCAAGGCCGGCGGGACCACGGCAGGCGACCTGATGAGCAGCCCCGCGGTGACCGTCCACGCGGACGCCACGCTCGGCGAGGCCGCCCGGATCATGGCGCGCCGGCACGTCAAGCGGCTGCCCGTGGTGGACCGGGTGGGTCTGCTGGAGGGCGTGGTCAGCCGCGGTGACCTGCTGAAGGTGTTCCTGCGCTCCGACGAGGAGATCGCCGAGGAGGTCCGGCACGACGTGCTGACCCGGATGCCGCTGACCACCGCGCTGACGGTGTCCGTGGCGGACGGCGTGGTCACCGTGCACGGTGTCCTGCCGGACCGCGCCCTGGTCCCGGTGGTGGCGCGGGCGGTGCGCGCCGTGGAGGGTGTCGTGGACATCCGGCTGGATCTGACCCACCGATGAAGTACCTCGACGAGTACCGCGACCCGGTGCTCGCCCGGCGCCTGCTGGACGAGTTGCGGGGAGCCGCGACGCGCCCGTGGCGGATCATGGAGGTGTGCGGCGGTCAGACCCACACCCTGGTCCGCCAGGGCATCGACGAGCTGCTGCCCGCCGGGATGCGGATGATCCACGGTCCGGGCTGCCCGGTCTGTGTGACCCCCCTGGAGACCCTGGACCGTGCGATGGCCGTCGCGGCCCGCCCGGAGGTGATCCTGACCAGTTTCGGCGACATGCTGCGGGTGCCCGGCACGGACACCGACCTGCTGTCGCTGCGGGCGCGCGGCGCGGACGTGCGCGTGGTGTACGCGCCGATGGACGCGGTGCGGCTGGCGGCGCGGCACCCGGAGCGCGAGGTGGTGTTCCTGGCGGTCGGCTTCGAGACGACGGCGCCGGCCAACGCCACGGCGGTGCTGCACGCGGCCCGGCTGGGGCTGACGAACTTCTCGCTGCTGGTCAGCCATGTGCTGGTGCCGCCCGCGATGACGGCACTGCTTCAGGACCCGGACTGCGAGGTGCAGGCGTTCCTGGCGGCCGGGCACGTGTGCGCGGTGATGGGGTGGCGGGAGTACGAGCCGATCGCCGC
Source organism: Streptomyces sp. bgisy159 (assembly GCF_057707805.1). NCBI lineage: Bacteria > Bacillati > Actinomycetota > Actinomycetes > Kitasatosporales > Streptomycetaceae > Streptomyces > Streptomyces sp. bgisy159. The sequence continues at coordinate 128,042 of NZ_JBYIQX010000006.1, forward strand.
CCGGTACCGGGTGCCGATCGTGGTGACGGGGTTCGAGCCGCTGGACCTGCTGGAGGGGATCCTCCTGGCGGTCCGGCAGCTGGAGGCGGGCCGGCACGAGGTGGAGAACCAGTACGTGCGGGCCGTGCGCCGCTCGGGCAACACCGCGGCGCAGGACGCGGTCCGGGAGGTGTTCCGGGTGACCGACCGGGCCTGGCGGGGCATCGGTCCGCTGCCCGGCAGCGGGCTGGAGCTCACCGAGGGGTACGAGCGCTTCGACGCGGCCCGGCGGTTCGACGTGGGCGGGCTGCGGCCGGTGGAGGACGCCCAGTGCATCGCGGGGGCGGTCCTCACCGGGGCGAAGCTGCCCACGGACTGCCCGGCGTACGGGGTGCGCTGCACGCCGCGGCATCCGCTCGGTGCGCCGATGGTGTCGTCGGAGGGCACCTGTGCCGCCTTCTACGCGGCGGGGCGTACCGCCGCCCGCGATCAGGTGAGGAGTCCGGCATGACCTTCGACTGTCCCCTCCCCCGTCATGACGACGAGGTGGTGCTGCTGGGCCACGGTGCCGGCGGGCGGCTGACCGCCGAGTTGCTGGACCGGCTGATCCTGCCCGCCGTGGCCGAGGACACCGGCCCGCTGGAGGACGCGGCGCTGCTGCCCGGGCATCCGGACCTGGTGATCAGCACCGACGGTTTCGTGGTCAGCCCGCTGTTCTTCCCCGGCGGGGACATCGGGTCGCTGGCGGTGCACGGCACGGTGAACGACCTGGCGATGCGGGGGGCGTGGCCGCTAGCGCTGTCCGTGGCGCTGATCGTGGAGGAGGGGCTGCCGCTGGCCGAACTGCGCGCGGTCATGGCGTCCCTGGGCAAGGCGGCGCAGGACGCCGGGGTGCCGGTGGTCACCGGGGACACCAAGGTGGTGGGCCGGGGGGCGGCGGACCGGCTGTTCGTCACCACGACGGGCGTCGGCCGGCGGCACGAGACGCTGCGCCCGTCCGCGGCGCTGGCCCGGCCGGGTGACACGGTGCTGCTGTCGGGGCCGGTCGGGCTGCACGGCACCACCGTGCTGTCCACCCGGGAGGGGCTGGGCTTCGAGACCGGCATCGCCTCGGACACCCGGCCGCTGCACCGGCTGGTCAGGGCGCTGGCGCCGGTCGGGGAGGCGGTGCACGTGCTGCGCGATCCGACCCGGGGCGGGCTGGCCGCCGCGCTGAACGAGATCGCCCGGGACTCGCGGGTGGCGGTGGAGATCGAGGAGGCCGCGGTGCCCGTGCCGGAGGCGGTGGCCTCGGCCTGCGATCTGCTGGGCCTGGACCCGCTCGTGGTCGCCAACGAGGGGTGTCTGGTCGCGTTCGTCTCACCGGAGCGGGCCGAGGAGGCGCTGGCCGCGCTGCGGTCGCTGCCGGAGGGGGCCGGGGCCGTGCGGATCGGGGAGGTGCCGGCCGGGGGCGCGCCGGGGCGGGTGACGCTGCGGACGCTGGTCGGGGCGCGGCGCATCGTGGACATGCCGCTGGGCGAGCAGTTGCCCCGGATCTGCTGACGTCGCCCCGCCCGTCCCGCGGTCACGGCTTCTCCGGGGCTGCCGGCACGGGCTCCCGCGGGCTCCGGCCCCGGCTGCCTGCGCCGGGCACCGGACGGGGTCCGGCCGCCCCGGGACGGGTGACACGGGCTCCCGCGGTCACCGGTCCGCGGGGCCCGTAGACGTGGGACTGCCGCATGCCCTTCCGGTCTCCGCCCCCGCCCCGCAGGTGCCGGCGCGGGGCCGTGTGCGGGCGGGGGCGGGAGGAAAAGCCGGCCGGGGACTCAGCCGGGGCGGCCGGGATCGCGTTGGGCGGCACGGTGGCGGACGGTGTGGGCGTGGGTGAGGGCGATGACGAGGAAGACGGCCAGGACGGCCGCCGGGGCGCCGGCCGTCGCCGGCCAGGACCCCGGGGTGCCGGGGCGGGCGGTCGCCAGGAGCGCCGCGGCCGTGGCCGTGAGCAGCCCGGTGACGACGAGGACGGCCACTGTGCGGCGGGAGCGGGTGGGGTCCGCCGGGAGCGGCCCGCCCCCCAGGCGGTCCCACCCGCGTGCCGCCTCCCGCAGCTCGCGGCGCCGCTGGACGACGGCCCGGGCCCGCAGGGCCACCGCGGTGGCGGCCCCGGCGGCGGCCCAGGTGCCGTGGATCCACCAGGCGTCGACCAGCAGCAGGAGCACGGCCAGGGCGCCGGTCGCGCCCCATCCGGTGACACAGGAGGCGGCGGCCGTACGGCGGGAGACCGGACGGTCGGCTCCGGCGCGCAGGTCGGCCAGCGCCGGCACGTACCAGACACAGCCGGAGGCGGTCAGCGTCGTGGCTCCCAGGGCGAGGACGGCGTGTGCCACGACTAGCTCACCGCCGCTTCGAGTTCGGCCCGGCGCGCCGCCTCGAACTCGGCGATCTCCGGGTGGTGCAGGTCGAACGCCGGGGACTCGCTGCGGATGCGGGGCAGCCGGGCGAAGTTGTGGCGCGGGGGCGGGCAGGAGGTCGCCCACTCCAGGGAACGGCCGTAGCCCCACGGGTCGTCGACGCCGACGGGCTCGCCGTACCGGGCGGTCTTCCAGACGTTGTAGAAGAACGGCAGCAGCGACAGGCCGAGGACGAACGAGCCGATGGTGGACAGGGTGTTGAGGACGGTGAAGCCGTCCGCCGCGAGATAGTCCGCGTACCGGCGCGGCATGCCCTCCACGCCCAGCCAGTGCTGGATCAGGAAGGTGAGGTGGAAACCGGCCGTCAGCGTCCAGAAGGTGACCTTGCCGAGCCGCTCGTCGAGCATCTTGCCGGTCATCTTCGGCCACCAGAAGTGGAATCCGGCGAACATCGCGTAGACCACCGTGCCGAACAGCGTGTAGTGGAAGTGCGCGACGACGAAGTAGGTGTCGGAGACGTGGAAGTCCATCGGCGGGGAGGCCAGGATGACGCCGGTCAGGCCGCCGAAGGTGAAGGTGACCAGGAAGCCGGTCGCCCACAGCATCGGTGTCTCGAAGGACAGCGAGCCCTTCCACATCGTGCCGATCCAGTTGAAGAACTTCACGCCGGTCGGCACGGCTATCAGGAACGTCATGAAGGAGAAGAACGGCAGGAGCACACCGCCGGTGACGTACATGTGGTGCGCCCACACGGTCACCGACAGGCCGGCGATGGCGATGGTGGCGCCGATCAGGCCCACGTAGCCGAACATCGGCTTGCGGGAGAAGACCGGGATCACCTCGGAGACTATGCCGAAGAACGGCAGGGCGAGGATGTACACCTCGGGATGGCCGAAGAACCAGAACAGGTGCTGCCACAGCAGGGCCCCGCCGTTGGCCGGGTCGAAGACGTGGGAGCCGAACCTGCGGTCGCACTCCAGGGCGAACAGCGCGGCGGCCAGCACCGGGAAGACCAGCAGGACCAGGACACCGGTCAGCAGCACGTTCCAGGTGAAGATCGGCATGCGGAACATGGTCATGCCGGGGGCGCGCATGCAGATGATGGTGGTGATGAAGTTGACCGCGCCGAGGATCGAGCCGAACCCGGACAGCGCCACACCCATGATCCACATGTCGGCGCCGACGCCCGGCGAGTGCACGGCGTCGGACAGCGGCGCGTACAGGAACCAGCCGAAGTCGGCCGCGCCGTCCGGGGTGAGGAAGCCGCCCGCGGCGATCAGGGAACCGAACAGGAACAGCCAGTAGGCCAGCATGTTCAGCCGGGGGAAGGCCACGTCGGGGGCGCCGATCTGCAGCGGCATGATCCAGTTGGCGAAGCCGGTGAACAGCGGCATCGCGAAGAGCAGCAGCATGATCGAGCCGTGCATGGTGAACGCCTGGTTGAACTGCTCGTTGGACACGATCTGCAGTCCGGGCCGGGCGAGTTCGGCGCGCATCAGCAGCGCCAGCAGGCCTCCGACGATGAAGAACACGAACGCGGAGACCAGGTACATCGTCCCGATCTTCTTGTGGTCCGTGGTCGTCAGCCAGTCCGTCCAGGGCGGTCGGGCCGCCGCCCTCGCCGCCGTCTGCGGGCTCCCGGTCACCGGCGGCGTGGGTGCCGTGGGTCCCGCGTGTTGTGTCTGTACCTCGTCCACCGGACGGTGTCCCTCCCGATCATGTCGTACCCGGCCCTTCCGGCCGCCGCCTCATGATCGTGGCTGGGTGCCCCCCTGCCGGTAGGGCCGTGGGACCCGTGAACAGGGCCCAAGGGCCCTGTTCGGCCCGGCGGTCGGCGGACGGCGGGGGCGGTCCGCGGACCGGCCGGCGGGCATGCGGACGGACGGCTCGGGCGGAGGAGAAGACGGACTCCGCCCGAGCCGTCGGTGGTGCCCGGGACCGTGGGCCGGCCCCCGCGGGGGCCGGCCGGCGGGGTCACCGGGTGGCGTGCTGCCGCGCCGGTGCCGTGGTGGCGCGGCGCCGGTAGACGATGTACGGCCGGACCAGGTAGCCGACCGGCACGCTCCACACGTGGACCAGGCGGGTGAACGGCCAGGCCGCGAAGAGCAGGCAGGCGGTGAGGGCGTGCAGCTGGAACAGCAGCGGCGCGCCCGTGATGGCCTCCGGCTCGGGCTGGAGGGTGAACACGCCGCGGAACCAGACGGAGACGGTCTCGCGGTAGTCGTAGCCGCCGCCGAAGACGTTGTGCGCGGCGGTGGCGGTGATGCCGAGCAGCACGGTGGCCGAGAGCAGCGGGAAGAGGACCTTGTCGCTGCGGTCGGTGGTGATGCGGATCCGGCGGGTCAGCAGCCGGCGGGCGCACAGCATCCCGAGGCCCAGGACCATGGCGACGCCGGCCACCGAGCCGGCGACGACGGCCGTGGTGTGGTACGCGTGTTCGGAGATCCCGGCGGCCTCGGTCCAGGAGGCGGGGACGGCCAGGCCGACCACGTGTCCGGCGATCACCATGAACGCGCCGAGGTGGAACAGCGGACTGCCCCAGCGCAGCCAGCGGTGTTCGAGGAGCTGGCTGGTGTGCGAGGTCCAGCCGAACTGGTCCTGCCGGTAGCGCCAGACGTGGCCGACGGCGAACACGGCGAGGCAGACGTAGGGGAAGGCGACCCACAGCAGCAGGTCGGTGCCTGAGACGTTCATCGGTGTTCTTCCACGGTGGTCGGCGGGGCGGGGGCGGGCGGGACGAAGGCGCCGGGCGGGGCGAACAGGTCTCCGGCGTACGGGTCGAGGCCGACGTCCTCGTTCGGCGGGCCCTGTGCGGCGAGTTCGGCGACCGCCCTCCGGTCCTCCTCGGTGGGCGGCGGCAGCAGGGCCAGCAGGGCGGCCAGGACGTGCCGGTAGGGCGAGCCGGCGTCGGTGAGCGCCCGGTGCACCAGCTGGATGCCGCGCCGGTGCTGGCGCAGCGGCGCCTCGCCGGCGCCCGGCCCGCACAGCGCGGCGAACTCCAGCACCACCGGCAGGTGATCGGGCAGTTCGCCGCCGCCGACGTCCCAGCCGGCCGCCCGGTAGCGCTGGGCGAGGGCGAGCAGGGCCATGCCGCGACGGCGGGTGTCGCCGTGCAGGTAGTAGGTGAGGTAGAGGCTGCTCCTGCGGCGCAGGTCGAACGTCTCGACGTAGTGCCGGGTCAGCGCGTCGGGATCCTCGCCGGTGAACCACTCGGCGAACGCGGCGAGTTCGGCGCCGGCCGGGGAGTCGGGCAGGGCGGCGACGGTGGCGGCCACGGCGGGACGGGCGGCGGCGAGCTCGTCGTCGGGGTACTGGAGCGTCAGCGACATCAGCCGCAGCAGCAGGGCGCGGTGCTCGCCCTGGGCGGGGTCCGCCGCGGCCTCGGGGCGGTGGCGGCGGACGGCGGCGCGCACCCGGGTGCGGACGATGCCCGGGACGGTGGCCGGCAGGGGGCTCATGCGGTGTCTCCCGTCGTGGAGCGGCGCAGGGTGGGGATGCCGAGCATCACGCGGCGTTCCGCGGGCTCGCCGGAGGACTCCACCGGGCAGCGGTTCTCCATCGCGGTGAGCGCGGCGGCGTCCTCCTTGTGGGCGGCGGGGACGACGTAGCGGTCCTCGTACTTGGCGACGGCGAGCAGCCGGTGCAGGTCCTCGGCCTCGCGGGCGGTGAGCCCGACGGCCTTCAGGGCGGCCTCGTCGCCGCTCTCGCCGAGGATGCGTTCGCGCATGAAGGAGCGCAGCGCGGTGAGCTTCATCAGCACCCCGGCGACGACGTCGGTGTCGCCGGCGGTGAAGAGGCTCGCCAGGTACTCCAGCGGGATGCGCAGCCGGGTGACGGCGGCGAAGACGTGGTCGGGGTCGTCCTGGTCGCCGCCTGCGGCGTCGACCGCGTCCAGCACGGGGGAGAGCGGCGGCACGTACCAGACCATGGGCAGGGTGCGGTACTCCGGGTGCAGCGGCAGGGCCACCCTGTAGCGGGAGACCAGGTCGTACACCGGGGAGCGGCGGGCGGCGGCCAGCCAGTCCTCGGGGATGCCGGACTCGCGGGCCGCGGCGGCCACCTCGGGGTCGTGCGGGTCGAGGAAGACGTCGCGCTGGGCGTCCAGCAGGTCCTTCTCGTCCGGGGTGGCGGCGGCCTCGCCGACGCGGTCGGCGTCGTAGAGGAGCAGGCCGAGGTAGCGCAGCCGGCCCACGCAGGTCTCGGAGCAGACGGTGGGCTGGCCGGCCTCGATGCGGGGGAAGCAGAAGGTGCACTTCTCGGCCTTGCCGGTGGCGTGGTTGACGTACACCTTCTTGTACGGGCACGCCGTGACGCACATGCGCCAGCCGCGGCACCTGTCCTGGTCGACCAGGACGATGCCGTCCTCGACCCGCTTGTACATCGCGCCGGACGGGCAGGCGGACACGCAGGCCGGGTTCAGGCAGTGCTCGCACAGCCGGGGCAGGTGGAAGAGGAAGGTCTGCTCGAACTCGAACCTGACCTTCTCGGCCCACTCCCCCGTCAGGTTGGGGTCGGCGCCGGCGTGTTCGGGGGCGCCGCCGAGGCCGTCCTCCCAGTTGGCGCCCCAGGTGATGTCGGTGGGCCGGCCGGTGAGGACGGAGCGCGGGCGGGCGACCGGCATGTCGTCGCCGGCGGGGGCGCTGACGAGGTTGTCGTAGTCGTAGGTGACCGGCTCGTAGTAGTCCTCGATGGCGGGCAGGTCGGGGTTGGAGAACAGCGACAGCAGGCGCCTGACGCGGCCGCCGGAGCGCAGGACCAGCCGGCCCCGCCTGTCCAGCATCCAGCCGCCCTTCCAGTGCTCCTGGTCCTCGTAGCGGCGGGGGTAGCCGACGCCGGGCTTGGTCTCGACGTTGTTGAACCAGGCGTACTCCACGCCGGGCCGGTTGGACCACGTCTGCTTGCAGGTGACCGAGCAGGTGTGGCACCCGATGCACTTGTCGAGGTTCATCACCATCGCGATCTGGGCCATCACGCGTCCGATGGGGGCTTTGCCACGGGGCATGTCAGTACTCCACGTCCTGCGAGCGACGGCGGATGACCGTGACCTCGTCGCGCTGGTTTCCGGTCGGGCCGTAGTAGTTGAAGGCGTAGGTGAACTGCGCGTAGCCGCCCGCGAGGTGGGTGGGCTTGAGCAGCAGCCGGGTGAGCGAGTTGTGGATGCCGCCGCGCTTGCCGGTGACCTCGGTCTTCGGCACGTTCACGTTGCGGTCCTGGGCGTGGTACATGTACACGGTTCCCTCGGGCATGCGGTGGGTGACCACTGCCCGGCAGGCGACGACGCCGTTGCGGTTGTACGCCTCGATCCAGTCGTTGTCCCCGACGCCGATCTTCTCGGCGTCCTCCCGGGACATCCAGATGACCGGGCCGCCCCGGGACAGGGCGAGCATGTGCGCGTTGTCCTGGTAGTTGGAGTGGATGGACCACTTCGAGTGCGGGGTCAGGTAGCGGACCGTGACCTCGGCGCGGCCGTCCTCGCGCAAGTGCTCGTCGCCGTAGTGGCGGGGCGTGTTCAGCGGCGGCCGGTAGACGGGGAGCTGCTCGCCGAGTTCGGTCATCCAGTCGTGCTGGACGAAGAAGTGCTGGCGGCCGGTGAGGGTGTGCCAGGGCTTGAAGTGCTCGGTGTTGATGACGAACGGCGAGTAGCGGCGGCCGCCGGTCTCCGAGCCGGACCACTCGTAGGAGGTGATCACGGAGCGGGGCTGGGTGCGGGTGTCGGCGAAGGTGATCCGCTCGGCCTCGCGTTCGGCGGCCAGCTCCACCAGGCCCTCGCTGCCGGTCTGCCGCTCCAGTTCGCGGAAGCCCTCGGTGGCCAGGCGGCCGTTGGTGGTGCCGGACAGGGCGAGGATGGCCTCGCACATGTCGGAGGCGGTGGCCAGGGAGGGCCGCCCGGCGGCGATGCCGTCGCGCACGGTGCCGCACCGGCGCCGCAGGTCGTCGAGTTCCTTGCCGGGGTGGACGGTGACGCCCTTGGTGGTGGTGCCGAGGGTGTCCAGCAGCGGGCCGACGGCGCGCATCTTCTGCGCGGTGGCGGCGTAGTCCCGTTCGACGACGACCAGCTTGGGCATGGTGCGCCCCGGGACCGGCTCGCACTCCCCGGTCTTCCAGTCCCGTACGACGCCGCCCGGCTGGGCGAGTTCGTCGGGGGTGTCGTGCAGCAGCGGCACGGGAAGCACGTCGGTGCGCCTGCCCAGGTGCTCGCCGGCCAGCTCGCTGAACCGGTCGGCGATGGTGAGGAAGGCGTCGTAGTCGGTGCGGGCCTGCCAGGGCGGGGTGATGGCCGGGGTGAAGGCGTGCACGAAGGGGTGCATGTCCGTGCTGGACAGGTCGTCCTTCTCGTACCAGGTCGCGGCCGGCAGGACCACGTCGGACAGCAGTCCGGTGGAGGTCATCCGGAAGTCCATGGTGACCAGCAGGTCGAGTTTGCCCTCGGGGGCCTCCTCGCGCCACACCACGTCCTTGGGCCGGTCCTCGGGCGGGGTCTCGGCGGAGCGGACGGCGGCGTCGGCGCCGAGCAGGTGGCGCAGGAAGTACTCGTTGCCCTTGCCGGAGGAGCCGAGCAGGTTGGCCCGCCACACGGTGAGCACGCGCGGGAAGTTGGCGGGGTCGTCGGGGTCCTCGGCGGCGAACCGGAGCCGACCGGACTTCAGCTCGTCGACGATGTGGTCGGCGACCGGGCGGCCCGCCGCCTTCGCCTCGTCCGTCAGGTCGAGCGGGTTGCGGTTGAAGCCGGGGTGGCCCGGCGTCCAGCCCAGCCGGACGGCCTGGGCCAGGCAGTCCGCGAAGCCCTTGCCCGCGAACCGGCCCTCGCCCAGCGGGGAGGCCAGTTCCTCGGGCCCGAACGCCTCGTAGCGCCACTGGTCGGAGTTCAGGTACCAGTAGGAGGTGCCCGCCATGTGCCGGGTGGGCCGCTGCCAGTCGAAGGCGAAGGCGAGGTGCTGCAGGCCGGTGACCGGGCGGACCTTCTCCTGGCCGACGTAGTGGGCCCAGCCGCCGCCGTTGACGCCCTGGCAGCCGGTCATGGTGAGCAGGGCCAGGAAGGCGCGGTAGATGGTGTCGGAGTGGAACCAGTGGTTGGTGCCGGCACCGAGAGCGATCATGGAGCGGCCCCGGGTGCGCTCCGCGTTGCGGGCGAACTCGCGGGCGATACGGGCCGCCTGCTCGGCGGGGACGGAGGTGATGGTCTCCTGCCAGGCCGGGGTGTTCGGCTGCTCCGCGTCGTCGTAGGAGGTGGGCCAGGTGCCGGGCAGGCCCGGCCGTCCGACGCCGTACTGGGCGAGCATCAGGTCGAAGACGGTGGTGACCTTGCGTCCGCCGATCGTGCGCACGGGCACGCCGCGGACCATGGTGCTACCGCCCTCGGTGGTGCCCTCGTCGAAGCGGGGCAGCACCACGGGCGCGCACTCCTCGGCCCGCTCCAGCAGGCTCAGCTCGGGCACCACGTCGCCGAGGTCGAGGTTCCAGCGGCCCTGGTCCTCCTTGGCCCAGCGGTGGCCGAGGGAGCCGTTGGGGACGACGGGTTCGCCGGTGGCGCCGTCCACGAGGACGGTCTTGGAGTCGGCGTTCTCCTGGGTCGCCTCGTCGCCGCCGAGGTCGGCGGCGGTGAGGAAGCCGTCCGGGACCAGGCCGTCGGCGTGCTCGCGCAGGGTGACCAGGAAGGGGGCGTCGGTGAACTTGCCCAGGTAGTCCCGGAAGTAGGGCACCTCGCGGTCGACGAGGAACTCGCGCAGGATCACGTGGCCCATGGCCATGGCGAGGGCACCGTCCGTGCCGGGGTGCGGGCTGAGCCACTCGTCGGCGTGCTTGACGTTGTCGGCGTAGTCGGGGCTGACCGCGACGACCTTGGTGCCGTTGTAGCGGGTCTCGGTGAGGAAGTGGGCGTCGGGGGTGCGGGTGACGGGGATGTTGGATCCCCACATGATCAGGTAGCCGGTGTTCCACCAGTCGGCCGCCTCGGGCACGTCCGTCTGGTCGCCGAACACCTGCGGGGAGGCGACGGGCAGGTCGGCGTACCAGTCGTAGAAGGACAGCAGGGTGCCGCCGATCAGCGACATGAAGCGGGCGCCGGCCGCGAAGGAGGCCATCGACATCGCGGGGATCGGGGAGAAGCCGGCGACGCGGTCGGGGCCGTACCGCTTGACGGTGTGGACGTGGGCGGCGGCGATCAGCTCGCTGACCTCGTCCCAGTCGGCGCGGACCAGGCCGCCCTTGCCGCGGGCCCGCTTGTAGGCGCGGGCCTTGGCCGGGTCGCCGGTGATCTCGGCCCAGGCGGCCACCGGGTCGCCGAGGCGGCGGCGGGCCTCGCGCCACAGCTTGAGCAGGGCGCCGCGCACGTACGGGTAGCGGACCCGGCTGGGCGAGTAGGTGTACCAGGAGAAGGAGGCGCCTCGCGGGCAGCCGCGCGGCTCGTACTCCGGGCAGTCGGTGCCGATCGACGGGTAGTCGGTGGCCTGGTGCTCCCAGGTGATGATCCCGTCCTTGACGTACACCATCCACGAGCAGGACCCGGTGCAGTTCACGCCGTGCGTGGAGCGCACGACCTTGTCGTGGGCCCAGCGGTCCCGGTAGAAGCCCTCCCACGCGGGGTCGCCCTGCCCGTACACCGCCCGGCCGTCGGCGGACACCTCACGGCGCGTCAGCAGGCGGCGCGCGGCCAGCGGCCAGCCCTCGGCTGCGCGCCGGTCGTCGGGGCGGCGCGCGGTCTCGTCGTTCTCCATGGGGCGAACGTAGAGGGCGCGGGGCGCGCGGAACCTGGGTCGACCGGTCCCCGGCGGACGACTTACCGGCCCGGGCCCGCACCACCGGGGCAGGGACCCTTGGTCCCGGTGGTGGGGCCGGTCGGCCGGGGAGGGGGGCGCTTCGGGCGGGGCAGGCTGACGGTGACCGCGGGCGACGGCGCGTCACGACCGCGCCGGGCCTCGGCCCCGGCCTCCGCTCCCCCGCCCCGGCCTCCACTCCCCCGTCCCCGTCCCCGCCTCCACTCCCCGTCCCGGGCGCAGCCGCCGCGGCGCGCCCTCGCCGCCCGTGCGGTCACCGTCCGTGCGGTCACCGTCCGTGCGGTCACCGTCCGTGCGGTCACCGTCCGGCCGCCCGCCGTGCGGTCACGCCCGGACGGCCGGACGTCCGGACCGGGAGCCCGTGCCGTCGCGGATCGTCCGATGCCGCGTCCCCCGCCGGACGGAGAGTGAACCGGCCCGGCGCAAGGGTGCGGGTGCGGGTCCCGCCGGGCGCGGGGCACGCTGCCGGGGACGCCGCCCGGACGGTGGCCTGCCCGGGCACGGGCCGGGGCGCGGCGGGGTCCTGCCGAAGCCGCCACCGCCCCCACAGCCGCCGCCCCGGTGGACGGATGCGGGCGCAGGGCGCAGGCGACGGCCGGCCCCGCCGAGGCCCCGTACGCGCGGTACGGGGCCTCGCAGCGGGGCGGGTACGGGCCGGGGCGGTCACGCGGCCTCGGGCGGGGCCGTGAGTTCGGCGGCGACCCGCGACGCCCACGCCTCGATGGCCGCGTCGTCACGGAAGTCCCCGCCCTTGCCGTTGCGCAGCAGCATCCGGGCCATCCGCCCCTTGGCGCCCTCCTGGAGGGAGCCGCCGAAGGTGACGTGCCCGCGGGCGTCCAGACGGTCCATGGTCCGGCGCACGCCGGGCACGGGCGGGATCTCCCGCTCGCCGGCGGACGCGTCGAGGGGGCCGCTGCTGAACAGCCACAGCGGGCGCTCCTCCAGCTCGCGGCGGTGCCGGTGCACGAAGCGGCGGGCGTCGCGGTGCCAGTGCCCCGCGTAGAGGGCGCCGCCGACGACGACGGCGTCGTACGGCGTGACGTCCTTGACGCGGCCGCCCGGTGCCGCCTCCGCCGGGCAGCCGTGCCTGCTCAGGGTCTCGGCGACGGTCCGCGCTATGCGCGCGGTGGAACCGCTCTTGGAGCCGTAGGCGACCAGTACGTGTGGTGGGTCCGACGGGTTCACGGTCATGGTGGTCCGCCTCCTCGCTGGGTCAGAGCCGGCGCAGCCATTCGTCGGCCACGCCGTGCACGGTCTGTCCCGCCGGCTGGATCCGGGCGTCGTCGAGCCGGTGGGTCAGCTTGTCGACGACCGCGACGACCCCGTCGATCCGGCGGGCCATGGACACCGCGATCTCGGTCTCGCTCTTGCGTTCCAGTTCGCCGCTGAGCGTGACCACGCCGTCCGTCACCGAGACGTCGATGGCGCGCGGCGTCAGCCACAGGGCCCGGACCAGCACCTCGTCGATCACCTCGGCGCGGATCTCGCCGTCGGGCCGCAGGAACACGGTGAGCAGGTCTCGGCGGGTGACGATGCCGACGAGCCGGTCGTCCTCGTCGAGGACGGGCAGCCGCTCCACACCGTGGGCGGCCATGGTCCGGGCGGCCGCGACGAGGGTGTCGTCGGCGTGCACGGTGATCGCGGGCGCGGTCATCAGCTGCCCGGCGGTGCGGGCGCGCGCCTTGGCGGCCCGCCGGCGGGCGGCGGGGGTGAGGTCGGCGAGACGCGGACGCCGGTGTGCCTGGTAGGGGTCGGGCATCCCGGCCTGGTGCACCATCAGGTCGGTCTCGGAGACCACGCCGACGACCCGTTCGTCGTCGTCGACCACGGGCAGTCCGCTGATGTCGTGCTCACCGAGCAGCCGGGCGACCTCCTTGAACGGGGTGCCGTACGTGGCGCGGACGACGTCCGTGGTCATCACGGAGCCGACCTTGTTGTGCTTCATGGGGTTCCTCCTCGGCGGTCGGCGCGGTTCCTCAGCGGAGCCGGCGCAGATAGGGGTCCTGGGCGGTGCGCGGCAGCAGCCGCACCCGGGCGTCGAGCACGGTCACCCGGCCCGCGGTGGCCAGGACGGGATGGAAGTCGGCCTCGGCGAGCTGCGGCAGGTCGCTCGCCATGCGGGAGAGCCGGTGCAGCAGCTGTTCCAGGCCGGCCAGGTCGACGGGGCCGCCGCCCTGTGGGCCGAACAGCAGGGGCGCGCAGCTCGGGTCGGTGATCAGGTCGTGGACGTCGTGGTCGGTGAGAGGGGCGAGACGGGCCATGGGTGTCCCCCCGGTCGAGCGGAGCCGAGACCGGGGGAGGTCGGCGAGGACCTCGGTGGCGGTGCCGCCGAGGCCGAACAGGACGAGCGGCCCGAACACCTCGTCCTGGACGACTCCGGCGAAGAGTTCCACACCGCGGTCGGCGAGGGGCTGGACGACGACGCCGGTGAGCAGCCCGGCGAACCGGGTCTCCAGGTCGCGGTAGGCGGCGCGGACCTGGGCGTCGCCGCGCAGGTCGAGGTGGACGGCGTGCTCGGCGCTCTTGTGCAGCAGGCCGGGCCAGTGACCCTTCATCACCACGCGGCCGTCGGCGCCGCGCAGCCGCTCGGCGGCCAGGACGGCGCGGTCCTCGCTGTCCGCCCACGCCCAGGGGAGCTGCGGGATGCCGTAGCAGTCGAGGAGTTCGGCGCACACGCGCGGGTCGAGCCGGCCGCCGTCGGGGTGGGCGTCGAGATAGGCGTCGACGACGGTGTGGGCGCGGGCGGTGTCGACGCCGCCGAGGCCGGGCACGGTGCCGGCGGGCCGGTCGAGCCAGGCGGCGCGGCGTCCCGCGTGCGCGAGGGCGCGGGCGGCCGCCTGGGGTTCGGCGTACGCGGGCAGGGTGCGGCCCTCGGCGGCGGGCAGCAGCTGGACGGGCAGGGCCTGTTCGAGGCGGACGACGACCAGGGGCTTGGTGCGCCGGGCGGCGGTCTCGGTGACGGCGCGGACCAGGTCGTCGCCGGTGGCGGCGGCGACCGCGGTGGGCACCAGCACGACGAGGACGGCGTCGAAACCGTCGTGGCGCACGATCCGTTCCACGCATCCGGCGAGCTGTTCCTCGGAGACGGCGGCTCCGGCGTCGACGGGGTTGCCGACGGTCGCGCCCTCGGGCAGCACGTCGAGCAGGTCGTCGCTCAGGTCGGGGCCGGGCGCGGGCAGGCTGAGCCCGGCCTCGGCGCAGGCGTCGGCGGCGAGGACGCCGGCACCGCCCGCGTTGGTGACGATCGCGACGCGCGGTCCGGCGGGCAGCGGCTGGGAGTGCAGCAGGGCGGCGGTCTCGATGAGCTCGCCGCAGGAGCGGGTGGCGGTGATGCCCGCCTGGGTGAACAGGGCGCCGCGGGTCACGGCGCGGGGGGCGGCGGCCGCGGTGTGCGAGGCGGCGGCGCGCCGGCCGGCCTCGGTGCGGCCCGCGTCGACGGTGAGGACCGGCATCCGGCGGGTGACGCGGCGGGCGGTACGGGAGAAGGCGCGGGGGCTGCCGAAGGACTCCAGGTGGAGCAGGGCGAGGTCGGTGCGGCCGTCGCTCTCCCACCACTGGAGCATGTCGTTGCCGCTGACGTCGTACTTGTCGCCGAGGGAGGCGAAGGAGGACACCCCGACGCCGAGCCGGGACAGGCCGTCGAGGAGGGCGATGCCGACGCCGCCGGACTGGACGGCGACGCCCGCGGTGCCGGGCAGCGGGTGGCCGGCGGCGAAGGTGGCGTCCAGGCGCAGCGCGGGGTCGGTGTTGGACAGGCCGAGGCAGTTCGGTCCGACCAGGCGCATGCCGTGGCTGCGGCAGGTCGCCAGCAGGTCGCGGGCCCGGTCGGTGGCGAGACCGCCGGTGAGCACGAGCAGGGCGCGCACGCCGGCCTTGCCGCACTCCTCGGCGGCGGCCGGGACGGCGGCGGCGGGGACGGCGAGCACGGCGAGGTCGGGCGTGACGGGCAGGGCGGCCACGGAGGGGTGGCAGGGCACGCCGAGAAGCGAGCGGGCCGCCGGGTTGACGGCGAAGAGCCGGCCGGTGAAGCCGCCGTCCTTGAGGTGGTGCAGCACGGCCCGGCCGATGGAGCCGGCGCGTCGTCCGGCGCCGAGGACGGCGACCGTCCGGGGCCGCAGCAACGGTGTCAGGCTGGCGACGTCGGCGGCGCGGCCGCGTTCCTCCACGGCGCTCAGGTAGGTGTCGTCCTGGTCGAGGGCGATGGAGCACCGCACCTCAGGTCCTTCGAAGCGGCGGGCGGTGCGCAGTCCGAGGCCGGCGAAGAGGCGCAGCACCTCGTGGTTCTCGGCGAGCGCGTCGGCGGTGAAGCGGGTGATGCCCTCGGCGCGGGCGGCGGAGACGAGGTGTTCGACGAGGAGGGTGCCGACGCCCCGGTGGTGGAGTCCGTCGGCGACGGCGATGGAGATCTCGGCGGTGTGATCGTCGTCGGCGCCCGGTGTCCCGGCGTCGTACTCGGCGAGGCCGATGATCCGCTCCTGGGTCTCGGCGACCAGCGCCCGGTAGCCGGGACGCGGGGGTGCGCAGGCTCGGTCGGCGGCCATCTCCGCGGAGCGGCGGCCGGCCGAGAAGAACCGCAGCCGCAGGTTCTCCGGGGACATCTCCTCGTAGAAGCCGCGCAGCTGGTCGTGGTCGCTCCGGCGGACCGTGCGGATGCACACGGTGGTGCCGTCCGCGAGCAGGCCGTGGACCGGCGGTCGGGAGAGCGGAGCGTCCAACATCGCGGATTACCTCCATGCTTTCTACACTTCGAGCGTCCAGCGGAACGCGGCGGGATCCCATGGGCTGTCCGGCGGTGGCCGGGGGGCCGGTCGGCCCTCGGCTCCGCGGCCTCGGCGAGGGGAGTCAGGACGGCATGGCGGACAACACGACGGACAGGCTGTCGCGGAAGGTCTACGAGCGCGAACTGCTGCGGCTGCAGACGGAGTTGGTCAAGGTCCAGGAGTGGGTGCGGGCCGAGGGGGCGCGACTGGTGGTGATCTTCGAGGGGCGGGACGCGGCCGGCAAGGGCGGGACCATCAAGCGGGTCACCGAGCATCTCAATCCGCGTGTGGCGCGGATCGCGGCGCTGCCGACGCCGACCGAGCGGCAGCGCACCCAGTGGTACTTCCAGCGGTACGTCGAGCAGTTGCCGGCGGCCGGCGAGATCGTGCTGTTCGACCGGTCCTGGTACAACCGGGCCGGCGTGGAGCACGTGATGGGCTTCTGTACGAAGGAGGAGCACCAGCTGTTCCTGCGGCAGTGCCCGATCTTCGAGCGGATGCTGGTGGAGGACGGCATCCTGCTGCGCAAGTACTGGTTCTCGGTGAGCGACGCCGAGCAGCAGGAGCGGTTCCGGCGGCGACTGGAGGACCCGCTCAGGCGGTGGAAACTGTCGCCGATGGACCTGGAGTCGATCACCCGCTGGGAGGCGTACTCGCGGGCCAAGGACGACATGATGGTGCACACCGACATCAGGGAGGCGCCCTGGTACGTGGTGGAGAGCGACGACAAGCGGCGGGCCCGGCTGAACATGATCGCCCATCTGCTGGACACGCTGCCCTACCACGACGTGCCGCCTCCCGTGCTGGAGCTGCCCGAGCGGCCGGAGTCGACCGGCTATGTGCGCCCGCCGCGCGATCTGCAGACGTACGTCCCCGACCGCGCGGCGGACCTGTGAGCGGCCCGCATCACGCCGGGTGCGGTACGACGGCCACGGGGCAGGCGGCGTGGTGCAGCGCGGTGTGCGCGACCCGGCCGAGCTGCAGCCCGTGCCGCCCCTCGCGCCGCTCGGCGCCGACGACCAGCAGGTCGGCGCGGTGCGAGACGTCCACCAGGACCCGCCGGGCGTGGCCCTCGACCGTACGGGGGTGCACCTTCACGTCCGGCGGGGCGTCCGCGAGGGCCGCCTCCAGGACCTCCGCGGCCCGCTCCCGGTGCACCACCACGGCCTCGCCCGCGAGGAGCGGGTGGCCGGCCGTCTCGTGCGCCGGGCACCGCCAGACCCGTACCGCTTCCAGGACGGCGCCGCGCCGCCGCGCCTCCTCGTAGGCGAAGCGCAGCACCGTGCCGTCGCCGGGGTCGTCGCCGACGCCGACGACCACCCGGCCGTGGACCGGTGCGGCGGTCTGGTTGTCGTGGCTGCCGCGCAGCACGACCACCGGGCAGGGGGCGTGCGCGGCGACGGTCAGGCTGACCGAGCCGAGCAGCAGGTTGACGATGCCGCTGCGGCCTCTCGTGCCGACCACGAGCAGACCGGCGTCGCGGCCCTCGTGGACGAGGGCGTACTCCGGTTCCTCGGCGATTGCCTCGGCGACGACGTCGAGGCCGGGGTGGCGGCGGTGGGCGCGTCGGACGGCGACGTCGAGGATGTCGTCCGCGCGCACCTCCTCGGCCGGCTTGGCGAGGTCGGGGGTGAGGGACCTGCCCTCGTACCGCTCCCACAGGGAGGCGTAGACCACGCGCAGGGGCACCGTGCGCAGGGCGGCCTCGTCGGCCGCCCAGTCGACGGCGCGCAGGCTCGGCTCGGAGCCGTCCACTCCGACGAGCAGGGGTGTCGTCACGGTGCTCACCTCCCCGCGCCGAGGTCGAAGACGATGCGGGCCTTGACCTGACCGTGCAGGACGGCGTGGATCGAGTCGTTGACGGTCTCCAGCGGGCGGGTCTCGTAGATGACCTTGGTGCGGCCCGCGGCGTGCAGTTGGAACACCTCGGCGAGGTCCTGGCGGGTGCCGACGATGGAGCCGATGACGGACGTGCCGTTGAGCACGGTGTCGAAGATCGGCACCGGGACGGTGCCGTGTGCCGGGAGGGCGACCATGACCAGCTTCCCGCCGCGGCGCAGCCCGGCGTTGGCGGCGGCGAAGGCGGCCTCGTCGACCGCGAGGGCGATGGCCGCGTGGGCACCGCCGTGCTGCTTGAGGGTCGCCCCGACGTCCTCCTTGCGGGCGTCGATGACGATGTCGGCGCCGAGTTCGCGGGCGAGTTCCAACTTGTCGTCGGTGACGTCGACGGCGGCTACGGTCGCCCCGGCGATCTTCGCGTACTGGACGGCGAGGTGGCCGAGGCCGCCGACGCCGGAGACCGCGACGAGCTGGGCGGGCCGGACGTCGGCGACCTTGAGGGCCTTGTAGGTGGTGACGCCGGCGCAGGTCAGCGGCGCGGCGTCGAAGGGGGTCACGCCGTCGGGCACCGGCTGGGCGAAGTCGGCCCAGGCGAGCATCTTCTCGGCGTAGCCGCCGTCGCAGCCGTAGCCGGTGTTGATCTGCTGCTCGCACAGCGTCTCCCAGCCGGACAGGCAGTGCTCGCACCGGCCGCAGGCGCGGCCGAGCCACGGCACGGCGACCCGCTGCCCGATGCTCAGGTGGGTGACGCCCTCGCCGAGTTCCTCGACCAGGCCGACGCCCTCGTGACCGGGGACGAACGGGGGGCTGGGCTTGACGGGCCAGTCGCCGTGCGCGGCGTGGATGTCGGTGTGGCAGAGCCCGGAGGCCTCGACGCGGACCCGGACCTGGCCGGGGCCGGGCACGGGGTCGGGGCGCTCCTCGATGACCAGGGGCTCGCCGAACGCTCGTACGACCGCTGCCTTCATGGGGTCAACTCCTCGGGTGGTGCGTGGATCGGTACCGGCCGATCGGGATCGGCGGGTTCGGTCGGGGGGTCAGCTGTGCGAGACGACGGCGACGGGGGCGGTGGCGTGGTGCAGGACGGCGTGCGCGACGGGGCCGGTGCGGGCACCGATCGGGGTGCGGCGGACGCGCCGGCCGACGACCACCAGCGAGGCGTCGCGGGAGGCGTCGATGAGGTGGCTTGCGGCGCTGCCCGAGCGGGCGTCCGCGACGACCTCCACCGTCGGGTACTTCTCCCGCCAGGGTGCGAGGACCTCGTTGAGGGCGGCGGTCTGCTGCCGGGTGAGCTCCTCGTGCAGGGACGCGTCGGTGCCCAGGCCGTAGGTGTAGTACGGCGGCAGGGTCCAGCCGTGCACCACGTGCAGGGTGGTGTCGCGGCGGGCGGCGGCCTCGAAGGCGAACTCGACGACCGCGTCGGCGGCGCCGGCCGGGTTCAGGCCGAGCACGACGGGCCGGTACGGGGTGGCGGTGGTGGGGGCGCCCGACGGGTCGGGCCGGTGTTCGTCGGCGGCCTGTTCCCCGGCGCGGACGAGGATGACGGGGCACTGGGCGTGGGCGACCACGTACATGCCGACCGAGCCGACGACGAACCCGCCGAGGCCGCTGAGCCCGCGCGAGCCCAGGACCAGCAGCTCGGCGTTCTTCGCGGCGTCCACCAGGACGTCGAAGGGCGAGCCGTGCCGCTGCTCCGCGGTGACCTGGAGGCCGGGGTGGCGGGCCTTGAGGACGGTGGCGGTCTCGCGCGGGATGCGCTCGGTCCAGTGCTGCTGGGTCTCGGCGCCGAGCGGCGGCGTCTGGGTCATCGCCTCGGGGACGGGCTGCCACACGTGCAGGACGGTGACGGGGAGCCGGCGCTCCGCGGCCTCGCGGGCCGCCCAGGCCGCGGCGGCCTTGCTCTCGGGTGAGCCGTCGAGTCCTACGACAACTGTGCGGACCATGGTGTCTGCCTCCGGATCGGATGGTGTGGTGGGAGCCCGGTGACGGGGGGCTGGGGGGTCGGCTCACGGGTGGGTACCCGGTGGCGGCGGGCCCGCCGAAGGCCCGCCGTACCGGGGCGGTTCACCGCAGCCAGGGGTGCCGGCCGACGAGGGGCAGCCGGGCCCAGACGCGGCCCAGTCCCCAGGTGGCGCCGGCGCCGACGGCCGCGAGGGCGATCAGGGCGGCGGCGTAGATCACGTGGTAGTCGACGAACGGGTTCGTCGACATGCTGAGCGCGCCGTCGGACAGGTGCTTGGCGGGCGGCCACTCGGCGATCCACATCAGCGCCATCATGGCGGTGCCGGCGACGGCGGCCAGCCGCAGCGCGACGCCGCTCATCACGGCGACGCCGATGCCGAGCAGGCCGAGCATGAACAGCCAGTCCGCCCAGGCGTCCCCGGCCCAGGCGTGGAACGTGGACTCCATCGGGCCGGCCGCGACGTGGCTGAGGAAGCCCTGGGTGGGCGAACCGCCGTCGATCCAGCCCTTGCCCGACTGGGTGGCGTATCCGAGACCGAAGGTCTTGTCCAGGAACGCCCACAGGAAGACGAACCCGGTCAGCAGCCGCAGTGCGGCGAAGGCGTAGGCGCTCACCGCGGTGGTGGCCGTGTCGGTGACGGTGCCGTCCGTGTGCGTCCGGCGCAGGGACGGAAGGCGGAACCCCGTGTGGCGGTGCGGGTGGTCGTGAACGGCCATGGTCGTGTTCCCTTCGGGAGTGGTGCGTCAGTGGTTGTCTGCGGCTCGTTCCGTGCTGTTCTCGCACCGCCCAATCTGGTCTCACCGAGCGTGGCGCGCCGGATGCCGAAAGTCGGCGTCCAGGGGGCTGAACGGCCCCTTCCGCGGGACCGACCGGGCCGCGGGCCGACCGACGGCGGTCGGGCCCCGTCCGGTCCGGGGGGCACGGGTGCCCGTACGGCCGTACGGAATGCCGCGCGCCGTGTCGGGGCCGGTGCGCTCGCGGGGCCGCCGGTACGGGGCCGCGAGGGCTCGCCGGCGCAGCCGGGCGGCCCGCCGCCGGGGCCGGGTGGCCCATGGCCCGTGGGCGGGTGCCCGCACACGCTGGAGGTGTCCTTCCGTACGCGCCTTCCTGGAGGCACGCCATGAACGCTCCCGCCACCACGAGCATGCCGCGGGCGTTGTCCCCCGAACAGCGGCAGCGGCTCATGGGGATCGCCCACGAGGTGGCGTTCCCCCCGGGCGCCCGTCTCTTCGAGGAGGGCGGCCGCGCCGACCGGTTCTGGATCGTGCGCACCGGCACGGTCGATCTGGACATGCGGGTACCCGGCCGCCGCGCCGCGGTGATCGAGTCCCTGGGCCACAACGACCTGGTCGGCTGGTCCTGGCTGTTCCCGCCGCACACCTGGCACCTGGGCGCCGAGGCGGCGAGCCCGGTCCGGGCGTACGAGTTCGACGCGGACGCGGTGCGGTCGCTGTGCGAGAGCGACCCGCTGTTCGGCCGGGCGGTCGCCGAATGGGTGGGCGGCGTCGTGGCCCACCGGCTGCACGCGGCACGCACCCGCCTGCTCGACCTGTACGGTCCCTACGGCAGCGGGGCCGGGCGATGAGCACCGCCCCCGAGGCGGCGACGGGCCGGCCCGCGGCGCCGCACATCGTGGCGGACGTGATGACGCGCTCGGTGGCCCGCGTCGGCCGCCGCGCCGCGTTCAAGGAGATCGTGCGGGTCCTGCACGGCCGCAAGGTGAGCGCGCTGCCCGTCGTGGACCGGGAGGGTCGTGTCGTCGGGGTGGTCTCCGAGGCCGATCTGCTGCCCAAGGAGGAGTTCCGCGACAGCGACCCCGACCGGTACACGCAGCTGCGCCGGCTGTCCGACCTCGCCAAGGCGGGCTCGCTGACGGCGGCCGAGCTGATGACGTCACCGGCGCTGACCGTCACCGCCGGCACCACTCTGGCGCAGGCCGCGCGGACCATGGCGCGGGCCCGGGTCAAGCGGCTGCCCGTCGTCGACGGGGCGGGCCTGCTCGTGGGGGTGGTCAGCCGGGCCGATCTGCTGAAGGTGTTCCTGCGCGAGGACGAGGACATCGCCGAGGAGGTGCGCCGCGAGGTGGTGGCCTACCTGCTGCCCGCTCCCGCGTCGTCGGTGCGGGTGGCGGTCCAGGAGGGGGTCGTGGTGCTGTCCGGCCGGGTCCGGGACCGCTCCCTGGTGCCGGTGGCCGCGCGGCTGGTGCGGTCCGTCGAAGGGGTGGTGGACGTCCGGTTCGAGCTGACGGGCGACGCGGAGCCGGGCCCGGGGGCGGAAGGGGCCGGTCGGCCCTAGTGCGCGGGTCGGCGCTGGCTCAGGATCGTCGGCAGGGGCGGCCCGCAGTCCGCCACCACCGGGGAACGACAAGGGGTCCACATGACCGACGCACGCACCTTTTCGACGCAGGACCCGATCCGCGTCTTCCTGCTCGACGACCACGAGGTCGTCCGGCGCGGACTGGCGGACCTGCTGGACGCCGAGCCGGACATCACCGTGGTCGGTGACGCCGAGAACGTGGCGCACGCCCTGGTGCGCGCCCCCGCGGTCCGGCCGCACGTGGCCGTCCTCGACGTCCGCCTGCCCGACGGCGACGGCATCTCCGTCTGCCGTGAGCTGCGCAGCCGGATGCCCGAGCTGTCCGTCCTCATGCTGACGTCGTTCGACGACGAGGACGCCCTGCTGGACGCGATCATGGCCGGCGCGTCCGGCTACGTGCTGAAGCAGATCCGCGGCTCCGACCTGGTCTCGGCGGTGCGTACGGTCGCCTCCGGGCAGTCGATGCTCGACCCGGCCACCACCGCCCGGCTGATGCGCTCACTGCGCACCGAGCCCGCCGAGGCGCCGGAGGGCGCGCCCGAGCTGGCGAGCCTGTCGCCGCGCGAGCGGGAGATCCTGGCGCTGATCGGTGACGGGCTGACCAACCGGGAGATCGGCAAGCAGCTGTACCTGTCGGAGAAGACCGTCAAGAACCACATCTCCCGGCTCCTGTCGAAGCTGGGCGTCCAGCGCCGGGTGCAGGCGGCGGTCCTCGCCTCCCAGCTGGACCAGCAGCCCGAGCCCGCGCCCCGCGCCCCGCTGGTGCGCTGAGGGCCCTCCGGCGGGCCCCAAGGACGTACGGCCCCTGGGCTGGGCGCCGCGCCCGGACGATCATGGGCTGCGAACAGCCCGGCGTCGTCCCGGTGCCGGGCGGGGAGGAGTCCTCGATGGTCACGGCGGTGCTCGACGTCACGACGCTGCGGACGCTGCTGTCGGCGGCCGCGGCCGCTCCCTCGATCCACAACACCCAGCCCTGGCGGTTCCGTTTCGACCCGCACGCCCCCGCGCTGGAGATCCGGGCGGCGGCCGACCGCGGACTGCGCCACATCGACCCTGCGGGGCGCGCCCTGCACCTGTCGGTGGGGTGTGCGCTGCTCAATCTGAGGATCGCCGCCGCGCACAGCGGCCGGGAGCCGGCGGTCCGGCTGCTGCCCCGCCCGGACGATCCCGGCCTGCTGGCCCGGGTGCGGCTGGGCGGGCCGCCGCACTCGCCGGAGCCGACCGGGCTGTACGACGCGCTGTGGCGCCGGCGCAGCAGCCGGCTGCCGTACACGGACCGCCGGCTGCCCACCGGGCTGCCCGCCGAGCTCGTCGAGGCCGCCCTCACGGAAGGGGCCGGGCTGGTCCTGCCCGACGCCGACGGCACCGACCGGCTGCTGCGGCTGACCTGGGAGGGCGAGCAGCGCAACCGGGTGGACGCCGACCGGGCGGAGGAGAGCCGCCGCTGGCTGCGGGCACCGTACGTCTCCGCGCTCGGCATCCCGCCGACGGCGGTCGGACCGCAGGACTACCGCGAACGGCTCCCGATGCGTGACTTCGGCGCCCACCGCCGTACGGCGGCGCTGCCCGCCCGCTCCTTCGAGGTCCGGCCCCGGCTGGCGGTGCTGACCACGCAGCACGACCGCCGCGCGGACTGGCTGCGGGCCGGGCAGGCCCTGGAGCGGGTCCTGCTGGTGGCCACCGCGCACGGTCTGCGGGCCTCGCTGCTGCACCAGGCGCTGGAGTGGCCTGACCTGCGCACGGAACTCACGTCCCCGCCGGAGCAGGGCCGTCGCCACGTGCAGATGGTGCTGCGGCTCGGCTACGGCCCCGAAGGCGCCGCGACGCCACGCCGCACCGTCTGGCGGCTGCCCGCCCAGGGCTCCCCGCCCCGCCCGCAGCCCTGACCGCTCGCGGCCCCCGAAGCCCGTGCCAGGCCCGTACCCGGCCACCACATCGGCGCCGCACCCGCATCCATCCGCACCCGCCCCCCCACCAGCACCGGCCTGCACCCGCACCCGCACCCGCACCCGCACCCGCACCCGCACCGACGGTTGCCCGCCCGGGCCCCGCCCGCGCTCACCGCGACGGTTCAGGGACTCCCCAAGGCACCCGCACCCGCACCCGCACCCGCACCACCCTCCGCCACCCTGTCACCGCGCCGCTGCTGCACCCGCACCACCCGACGGCTGCCCGTCCGGGACGTGCCGTCGGCCCCGGACGGCCGTCGCCGCGCGGACCGCTGCCTCCGCCAGCAGGACCGTCGAGGCGACGGCCGTGCACACCGCCCACTGGGCGGCGGTGAGCGGGACGGTGCCGAACACGGAGCGCGCCCACGGCAGGTGCACGGCGGCCACCTGGACGGCCAGCACGCCCGCCAGGCACAGCCACAGGGTGCGGTTGGTCAGTTGGTGGCGGCCCAGCAGGGGGCTGTCCTCCGCGCGGGCGCAGAGCGAGTTGACCAGCTGGAACAGGACGAACGCGGTGAACGCCATGGTGGCCGCCGTGGCGTCGCCGGTCCGGGGGCGGGCGAGGGCGAACAGGGTGACGGTACCGACGGCCATGACCGCGCCGGCCCGGCCGACGGCGAGCAGGCGGCGGGCGTTCAGGATCCGCTCGGCGGGGTCGCGGGGCGGGCGGCGCATGATGTCCTCGCCGGCCGGGTCGACGGCCAGGGCCATCGCGGGCGGCCCGTCCATGATGATGTTGACCCACAGCAGCTGGGTCGCGGTCAGCGGCGCGGGCAGCCCGGCGGCGGAGGCGCCGAGCAGGGTGAGCAGGGCGCCGATGTTGGTGGCGAGCTGGAAGCGGACGAACTTCACGATGTTGGCGTAGATGGCGCGTCCCTCGCGCACCGCCCGCACGATGGTGGAGAAGTCGTCGTCGGTGAGGACCAGGTCGGCGGCCTCCTTGGCCACGTCGGTCCCGGTGCGGCCCATGGCGACGCCGATGTGGGCGGCGCGCAGCGCGGCCGCGTCGTTCACGCCGTCGCCGGTCATCGCCACGACGTGGCCGCGGGCGGTGAGTGCGCGGACGACGGCCACCTTGTGCTCGGGGGCGACGCGGGCGAAGACGCCGATCCCCTCGACGCGGCGGGTCAGTTCCCCCTCCGGCATCCGGTCGAGGTCCGCGCCGGTCACCACCTCGCCGGTGATGCCGACCTCGCGGGCGACGGCGGCCGCGGTGTCCGCGTGGTCCCCGGTGATCATCTTGACGGCGACGCCGGCCGTGCGGCACAGGTCCATCGCGGCGCGGGCCTGCGGGCGGGGCGGATCGGCGAGGCCGGCGACGGCCACCAGGGTCAGTCCGGTCGGGCCCTCGTGGCCGTCCACGCCGCCCTGGCCGACGGGGCCGGCAGGGCCGTCCACGAGGGCGGTGGCCGCCGCGAGCACCCGCAGTCCCGAGCGGCCCAGTCCGGCGGTGACCGCGCGGACGGCGGCGCGGCGTGGCTCGTCGAGGGGCCGCACACCGTCTTCGGTGAGCACGGTGGCGCAGCGGTCGAGCAGGACGTCGGCGGCTCCCTTGACGTAGGCGCGGGTGCGGCCGCCGGGTTCGGTGTGGAAGGTCGCCATGTACTTGGTCGCCGCGTCGAAGGGGAGCTCGCCGGTGCGGGGCCGCTCGGCGCGCAGGGCGTCGGGGTCGGTGCCCGCCTTCGCCGCGAGGACGAGCAGGGCGGCCTCGGTGGGGTCGCCGACGAAGCCGTCCCCGGTCAGGCGGGCGTCGTTGCACAGCGCGAACGGCAGGACCCCGGCGCGCACTTCGGCCGAGTCCGCCGGGCTGCCGTCGGCGCGGACGACGGTGCCGCGGGTGCCGTAGCCCTCGCCGGTGACCGCGTAGCGGCGGCCGGCGGTCCACACGGACCGCACGGTCATCTCGTTGAGGGTGAGGGTGCCGGTCTTGTCGCTGCACACCACCGTCGCCGAGCCCAGCGCCTCCACCGAGGCCAGGCGCCGGACTACGGCGCCCCGGCGGGCCATACGGTGCACGCCGAGGGCCAGGGTCAGCGCCAGGACGGCGGGCAGTCCCTCGGGGATCGCCGCGACGGCGAGCGCGACCGCCCGCAGGGCGATGTCGGAGGGCGCCTCGCCGCGCAGCAGCGCGAGCACCGCGTACAGGCCCACCGCGACGCCGCTGAGCACCGCGAGCCGCCGCCCCAGGCTGTCCAGCTGCACCTGGAGCGGGCTCGGCGGCTCGCCGCCCGAGCGCAGCGCCTCGGCGATCGCGCCGAGTTCGGTGTCCATGCCGATCGCGGTGACGACCAGCTCGGCCCGCCCGCGCGTCAGGGCGGTGTTCATGAACAGCTCGCCGGTCCGCTCGGCAAGGGGAACGGGACCGGTTCCGGCGGGCGCGGGTGGCGGGTCCGCCGTCTTGGGGACGGGCTGGGACTCGCCGGTCAGGGCCGCTTCGGCGACCTCGACGGACTCCGCGACCAGGAGCCGTCCGTCGGCGGGGACACGGTCACCGGCCTCCAGCAGGACCACGTCGCCGGGGACCAGGGCCTCGGCGGCGACCTCGCGTTCGGTGCCGTCGCGGCGGACCCGGGCCGTCGGGACGAGCATGCGGCGCAGCGCCTCCAGGCTGCGCTCGGCACGCCGTTCCTGGAGGTAGCCGAGGACGGCGTTGATCTGCAGCACGACGGTGATCACGACGGCGTCCCGCACCTCGCCGATCGCGGCGGCGACGACGGCGGCGATCAGCAGGATGCCGATGAGCCAGTTGCGGAACTGGTCGAGGAACCTGAGCCACTCCGGCCGCCGGGCGGGCTGTGCGAGCCGGTTCGGCCCGTGCGCGGCGGCGCGTTCGGCGGCCTCCCGGGCGGTCAGTCCGGTGCGCGGGTCGACTCCGAGACGAGCGGCGGTCTCCTCGACCGTCCTCGGTACCGTCATGGCCTCTCCTGTTCCGGGTTCCCCGGGCGTCCGGGAGCGCCGGTGCCGTGGGCGGCGCGGCGCGGCGGGCAGCCGCCCGTCCGCTGCCCGCTTCCCAGCCTCGGCCGGGCCGGGAGCCGCCGCAGTGGGCCGTCCGGGCCTCAAGCCCGCACCGTCCGGCCCTCCCCCGGCGGGGGCGGGGCGGCCAGTCTGGAGGTGGGAGGAAAAGACGCGCGGCGGGGACTCCCCGCCCCGTCGCCGTGCCGACCCCGGAGGTGCG
Source organism: Streptomyces sp. bgisy159 (assembly GCF_057707805.1). Lineage (NCBI taxonomy): Bacteria > Bacillati > Actinomycetota > Actinomycetes > Kitasatosporales > Streptomycetaceae > Streptomyces > Streptomyces sp. bgisy159. The sequence continues at coordinate 155,187 of NZ_JBYIQX010000006.1, forward strand.
CCATGACCGGACCCGTCGTCGTCGGGCTCGACGGCTCCCCCGCCAGCGTGACGGCCGCGTGGTGGGCCGCCCGCGAGGCGGTGGACCGGCGACTGCCCCTGTTGCTGCTCCACTCGTGGACCACGCAGCCCCTCAACGTACCCATCGCGCAGGCCGCGCACAGCAAGCGACGCTACGGCGAGCAGGTGCTGCGGCGGACGGAGGCGGAGCTGCTCCACCGCTACGACACGCTGGCCGTCACCGCGGAGCTGGTCTCGGCGCCGGCCTCCCAGGCCCTGGTGGACCTGAGCGAGAGCGCCGAGCTGCTGGTGCTGGGCTCGCGCGGGTACGGCTCGGTGTCGAGCTTCCTGCTCGGCTCCATCAGTCTGCACGTGCTGGGACTGAGCCACTGCCCCGCCGTGACCGTGCGGGCCGGTGACCCGGCCGTGGAGACCGGCTTCGGCCGTCCGGCGGTCACCGGCCGCGACGAGGTCGTCGTCGGTGTGCAGGATGTCGCCCCGGCCGTCGATCCGCTGCTGGAGTTCGCCTTCGCCACCGCCGACGTCCACGGGGTGGCGCTGCGCGCCGTGCGGGCGCTGGCGCTGTCCACTCTGGCCGGGGACCCGGGCACCGACGGGCAACTGGAGCGCGAGCGGGAGCGGCTCGCCGCCGTTCTCGCGCCGTGGCAGGACAAGTTCCCGGGCGTCGACGTCGTGCAGCAGACCGCGCACGGCTCCGCCTCCCAGGTACTGCTGACCGCGTCGGCACACGCCCGGCTGGCCTTGGTGGGCCGCCGCCGGCACCCGTCGCCGCTGATGTGGAAGCTCGGGCCGGTCGCGCACGCGGCCCTGCACCACCTGCCCTGCCCCGTCGCCGTCGTACCGCACGACTGAACACCGGCCGGGTGCCGCCATGGAGGTGCTGCGTTCCCGCACGGCACGGCTGGAGCCCGTGCTGCTGGTGGTGACGGCGGTTCTGGTGGCGGCCGGCGGCGTGGCCCGCTGGGCCGGCGCCGCCGGCCTCGCGGACCTGCTGTGGGGGGCCTGCGCGGGGATCGCCGTGGTGCCCGCGCTCGGCTGGGTGCTGTCGGCGCTGCGGCGCGGGCAGGCCGGCGTGGACCTGATCGCCGTACTGGCCCTCGGCGGGACGCTCGCCGTGGGCGAGTACCTGGCGGGGGCGCTGATCGCGCTGATGCTGGCCACCGGCCGAACGCTGGAGGCGGCGGCTCGGCGGCGGGCGACGCGTGACCTGCGGGCGCTGCTGGAGCGCGCGCCGCGCACCGCCCGGCTGCGTGCGGGCGCCGAGGTGCGTACGGTGCCGTGCGACCAGATCGGCGTCGGGGACACGGTGGTCGTCGGGCCGGGCGAGGTGGTCCCGGTGGACGGGCGGCTGACCGGCGGCACGGCCGTGCTGGACGAGTCGGCGCTCACCGGGGAGCCGCTCGCGGTGCGGCGGGCGCCGGGAGAAGCGGTGCGCAGCGGTGTCGTCAACGCGGGCGGCGTCTTCGACCTGCGGGCCAGCGCGACCGAGGCGGACAGCACCTACGCCGGGATCGTCCGGCTGGCCCGGGAGGCCGGGGAGCGGTCGGCGCCCGTGGTGCGGCTGGCCGACCGGTACGCGGCCTGGTTCCTGCCGCTGTCCCTCGCCGTGGCCGGAATCGCCTGGCTGCTGAGCGGCGACCCGGTGCGGGCGGTGGCCGTGCTGGTCGTCGCGACGCCCTGCCCGCTGTTGCTGGCGGCTCCGGTGGCCGTGGTGTCGGGTCTGTCACGGACGTCGCGGCTCGGGGTGGTGGTCCGGGACGGCGGCGCGCTGGAGACGCTGGGCCGGGCCCGCACCCTGCTGCTGGACAAGACGGGAACGCTCACCGGGGGCCGGCCCCGTGTCCTGGACGTGTTCGCCGCGCCGGGCACACCGCCGGGCGAGGTGCTGCGGCTGGCCGCCTCCGTCGACCAGTACTCCCCGCACGTGCTGGCCCGGGCGCTGGTGGAGGCGGCACGGGAACGCGGCCTGGAGCTGTCGGCGCCGGACGGAGTGACCGAGGAGCCCGGCCGGGGCGCCACCGGTGTCGTCGAGGGCCGGCGGGTCACGGTCGGCCGCCTCGCCGAGGAGCCGGGCGCTTCGGCGGCCCCGGGATCGCCGCTCCCGGCCTGGGTGCGGGCCGTGGACAACCGGGCGCTGCTGGACGGGGCGGCGGTGGCGTGGCTGACCGTTGCCGGGCGGGCGGTGGGGGCCGTACTGCTGCGCGACCCCGTACGGCCGGACGCGCCGCGGGCGCTGCGCAGGCTGCGGACGGCGGGGTTCGGGCGTCTGGTGATGCTCACCGGGGACCGGGCGGAGCCCGCCCGCGAGGTCGGCGCCGTGCTCGGGCTGGACGCGGTGCGCGCCGGGCTTTCCCCGGCCGGCAAGGTCGCCGAGGTGCGTGCCGAGCGCGAGCGGGCGGTCACCGTGATGGTGGGCGACGGGGTGAACGACGCGCCCGCGCTGGCCGCCGCCGACGTCGGCGTGGCGATGGGCGCGCACGGTTCCACGGCGTCCTCGGAGGCGGCCGACGTGGTGCTCACCACCGACCGCGTGGACCGCTTGGCCGACGCCGTCCAGATCGCCGTGCGGGCGCGGCGGATCGCCGTGCAGAGCGCGCTCGGCGGGATGGCGCTGTCGCTGGCCGCGATGGTCGCGGCGGCCTTCGGGCTGCTGCCCCCGGCGGCCGGGGCGCTGCTGCAGGAGGGCATCGACGCGGCGGTGATCCTCAACGCGCTGCGGGCCCTCGGCGCGGACCGCGCGGTGGGGCCGGCGCTCCAGCCGCGCGCGGCGGAGCTGGTCCGCCGGTTCGCCGCCGAGCACGACGATCTGCGGGACGTCCTCGACGCCGTCCGGGACGCCGCCGACCGCCTCTCCGCCGACGCGGACCCGGACGAGGCCCTGGCGGCGGTGGCGGGCGTCCACCGGCTGCTGACCGAGCGGCTGCTGCCGCACGAGCACGCCGAGGAGCACGAGCTCTACCCGGCGCTGGCACCGGCCCTGGGCGGCCCCGAGGCGACGGCGACGATGAGCCGCGCCCACGCGGAGATCGACCGGCTGGCCCGGCGTGTCGCCACCCATCTGGCGCTCGCCGGACCGGCCGGCCTGGCCCCCGAGCAGCTCGACGACCTGCGCGCCTGCCTGTACGGGCTGCACACGGTGCTGCGCCTGCACTTCGTGCAGGAGGAGGAGAGCTACTTCTCCCTGGCCCCTGACCCGGCCCCCGGCCCGTCGGCGTAGGGAAGGCGCGGGCAGGTGGGCCGGACGGTCCGGGCCGGTGGTCCGGAAGGTCCAGGGCGGGTGCCGGTGCCGGTCAGACGATGTCCAGGACGTCCGGCACCGGCCTGCGCGGTGACGCCGTACCCGCCGGGCCGTGCCCGATGCGCAGGATCATGTGGACGTAGCCCATGTCGGACGCGGGGTCGCGGGCGAGTTCGCGCAGGTCGGAGCGTTCCAGGGAGTGGGAGGCGAGGGCCGTGGCCAGGCCGTGCAGCGTGGCCAGGAGCAGGACGCGCTCCAGGGCCTGCCCGGCCGTCAGCCAGTCGGCCGCGCGGTCGTGGCGGGTGCCGAGGAGGACCATGTTGGGAGCCGGTTCGAAGGTCGCCCAGGTGCGGTCGGCCAGGTGCCGTCGGCCGGCGAAGTCCCGGACCGGGGCGCCGCCGTCGTACTTGGACGGTCCGAAGGCGTACTCGGGGATCCCGTCGACGGCCGCGTCGGCGGCCTCGGGGCCGACCCGGGTCCACCGCCGTACCTCATCGGTCCGCTCCGGGTCCGCCAGGTCGCGGCCCTCGGCGTCGTGGATCTGGTTCAGCAGCGCCGCCACGTGCCAGGGGTCGGGGAAGAAGAGCTGGGCGCCCTCCGCGCGGGCGGCGGCGGACAGTTCGTCCCGTACGTCGAACGGCACGGGTTCGTCGCGGAACGGGTGGCGGCTGGTGTGCCGGCGCGGGATCGCCGGGTGCAGCACGGCGAGCGAGTGGTCGGGCTGGTCGGTGGCGGCCGGGCGGACGGCGGCGAGCAGTCCGGGTTCGGCGGCGTCGGGCAGCAGCCGCACGGGGGCGCCCAGTCCGTGGTGGGCGGCGGCGACCCTCAGGTTGAACAGGGCGGCGCCGCAGCCGATGTGCAGGGCGCGGTGGTCGGGGTCGGTGTACGGCATGGCGCGCTCGAAGTCGGCGCGCAGTTCCAGGACGTGGTCGGCGCTGCGGTAGCGGAAGCGCCAGGGCTGGGCGTTGTGCAGCGAGGGAGCGGCCGTGGCGGCCGCCACCAGGGCCCGCACGGTCATCGGGTCGAGTGGTCGCGCCGGCATGGCGCACCTCCCCTCGGAGGCGGACGGCAGGGTTCCTCGCAGCCAGCGTCCCTCGGTGCGGCGGCGGATGCCAGGGGCCGTCGGGCCGGCGCCGGGGGCCGTCCGGCCCCCGGGCCGGCGCGGGCCTCAGTCGGGGAGCGCCAGCTTCACGGTCTCGCCCGGCTGGAGGCACACCGCCCGGTCGGGGAGGCGCACATCGATGGGGGACTCGTCGGAGGACGGTACGGCGATCTCCAGCCAGCCGCGCTCCAGGCGCAGCCGGATGCCCCAGTGGCCCTGGTAGCGCAGGGAGAACCCGTAGGAGGACAGCTCGGGCAGCGGGACCGGGTCGAGCCAGAGGGCTCCGCCGCGGGTCTCCAGGCCGGTCAGGCCGCGCTGCACCAGGTCGAGGGTGCCGGCCATGGCGCCGAGGTGGATGCCCTCGCCGGTGGTGCCGCCCTGGACGTCGGCGATGTCGCCCTGCAGGGCCTCCTGGCAGAACGTCCAGGCCTCGGCGCGGCGGGCGCGGGCCAGTACCCAGCCGTGCACCAGGCCGCTGAGGGTGGAGCCGTGGCTGGTGCGGTGCAGGTAGTAGTCGACGGTGCGGCGCCAGGTGTCGTCGTCCAGGCGCACGCCCAGGCGGCGGAAGAGGCCGGTGAGCTCGGCCGGGGAGAACAGGTAGCCGAGCATGAGGACGTCGGCCTGTTTGGAGGCCCGGTAGCGGTTGACGGTGTCGCCCTCGGCCTCCAGGATCCGGTCCAGCCGCCGGATGTCGCCGTACCGCTCCCGATAGCCCTCCCAGTCCAGCTCGGCGAGGTCGCCGTATCCGTCGAACTGGCTGACGACGCCCTCGTGGAAGGGCACGTGCAGGGTGCGGGAGACGTCCTCCCACTGTTCGAGTTCGCCGCCGTCCAGCGCGGTGCGCTCGACGAGTTCGCGGCGGCGCGGCTCGGGCAGCGAGCGCAGCAGCTCCAGCGTGCGGGTGAGCACCCAGGCGGCGGTGACGTTGGTGTAGGCGTTGTCGTCCAGGCCCGGCTCGGCGGCGTCGGGGTAGGCGTCGTGGTACTCGTCGGGGCCGACCACGCCCTTGATACGGTGCCGGCCGAGGGTGTCGTCCCAGACCGCGCTGTCCGCCCAGAACCGGGCGATCCGCAGCAGCATCTCGGCGCCCTTGGTGTGCATGAACTCGCTGTCGCCGCTGGCCTCGCAGTACTGCCAGACGTTGTACGCGATGGCGGAGCCGACGTGGTGCTGCAGGCGGGAGTGATCGGGCAGCCAGCGTCCGGAGTTGGGGTTGAGGTGGAGCTGCTGGGTCTCCTCGCGGCCGTCGCTGCCGCTCTGCCACGGGTACATCGCGCCGCGCCGGCCGGCCTCCCGGGCGGCGACGCAGGCCTGTTCCAGACGGCGGTGGCGGTAGCGCAGCAGGGCCCGGGACACCTCCGGGAAGTGCAGGTTGAGGTAGGGCAGGACGAACAGCTCGTCCCAGAAGACATGGCCCCGGTAGGCCTCGCCGTGCAGTCCCCGGGCGGGCACGCCGACGTCGAGGTCGGCGGTGTGCGGGGAGAGGGTCTGCAGGACGTGGAAGTGGTGCAGGCGCAGGATGGGGCCGGACTCACCGGGCACGTCGAGGTCGGCGCGGCGCCACAGCTGGTCCCAGGCCGTCAGGTGGGACTCCAGCAGGTCGTCGTAGGCCGGGGCGCGTTCGACCCGGTGCAGTGCGGCGTGCAGGGGGTCACTGATGGCGGGGTCGCGCGAGGTGTGCACGGCGACCGTCTTGTCGACGACGGCCGGGCGGCCCTCGGTCAGTTCCAGGTCCAGCCGCTGCAGGACGCGCGTCCTCTCGTGCCGTGCGGTGACGGGCGCGTCGGCGGTGAGCCGGGCGGTCAGGCCGACGCGGATGCCCGAGGTGCGGGTGCGGCAGCGCAGCCACACGGTGTCCGGTCCGGTGTCGCCGGTGTGCACGTGTTCGAGGTGACGGCCGTCCAGCCGGCGGTAGCGGGCCACGCCGGCGTTGACAACCCCGCCGTCCAGCGCGGCCTCCACCTCCACGGTGCCGGAGAAGCCGGTGGCGGTGAACTGGGTGCGCAGCGCTGCCAGATGGGGATCGGCCATGTGCACCAGGCGTTCCTGGCGCACCGTCAGTTCCCGTCCGTCGCCGAGGCCGTAGCGGGTGTGCCGTTCCAGCAGACCGGCGGACAGCTGCAGTCTCAGGCGGTGTTCGAGGACGGGCGCGGTGTCCGGGGTGAGCCACTCGCCGCCGGGCAGCCGGAAGCGCAGCGGCAGCCAGTTCGGCATGTTGACCATGTCCTCGTTCTCGACCTCGTGGCCCGAGACGTCCGAGGTGAGCCGGTTGAAGCAGCCGGCGACATAGGTGCCGGGGTAGTGGACGTCGTCGGCGGCGCACTCGGGCAGCGCTCCCCGGGTGGCGAAGCAGCCGTTGCCCAGCGTGCACAGTGACTCGCGCAGGCGTTCGTCCTCGGGTTCGTAACCCTCGTACTCCCAGGTCCAGCCCGTCACTGCGGCACTCCCTCCCGTCGGCGGTGGGTCCGGGTTCCCCGGCTCCGCCGCGCTACGCCGTAGCCCTGCGGCCACTCATACCCGCTGCGGCACGATCGCCACCGGGCAGGGGGCGTGGTGCAGCAGGGTGTGGGCGACCCGGCCCAGTTGCAGGCCGACGAGACCGGTGCGACGCCGGGCTCCGACGATCACCAGGTCGGCGGCGGCCGAGCGATCGAGGAGCACCCGCCGGGCGGGTCCCTCGGCGGTGGCACGGCGCAGCCGGATCTCCGGATGGTCCTCGGCCGCCTCCCGCAGCACCGCGTCGAGCTGTTCGGAGGCCTGCAGTTCCTGCTCGTGGGCCGGGTCGCCGATGAGCAGCGGATGACCGGCGGGGTCGTGCAGGGGCCGACGCCAGGCGCGCACGACGTCGAGGACGCAGCCGCGCGCCCTGGCCTCGCCGAACGCGAACCGGACGGCCTCCTCACAGCTGTCGGGGTCGCCCGCGCCGAGCAGGATCCGCTCGTGGGTGCCCGCCAGCGCGGCCCGGTCGCCGCGGACCACGACGACGGGGCAGTGGGCGCGCCCGGCGACGGCCAGGCCGACCGAGCCGAGCAGCAGGCCGCGCAGTCCGCCGCGGCCGCGGGAACCGGTGACCAGCAGCGTGGCGTTGTGGCCGGCGTACAGCAGCGCCTGCACCGCCTCCTCCGGGACGATGTCCGTCAGGACCTTCAGGCCGGGGGCCCGCCGGCGGGCGTGGTCCGCCGCGGTCGCGACGACGGTGTCGGCCATCACCTGCTCCGAAGCCGGGCCGGGCTCCTCGGGGGACCGGTCGCCCTCGTAGCGCTCCCACAGGGAGGCGTACAGCAGGCGCAGCGGCAGGCCGTGCCGGGCGGCCTCGTCGGCCGCCCACTCGACCGCCGTGAGGGCGTCCGGGGATCCGTCGACGCCCACGACCACGGGCAGGTTCATGCTCCTCACCGCCTCCCAGGCTCGTCCGCGCGGCACCGGGCCGGGCGGGCACCCCTCACTCCATCGTCACTCTGCCACCGGGTACCGGCGCGGGACAGGGGTGCACCGGCCCCCGGACGGGCCGAACGGCCCCTGGGGCGGGTGGCCTGCCGGGCAGACGCTTGAGACAGGACAAATGGTTAGGGAGGACCGGCCATGACCGCTCCGTTCCTGCTTCTGATCGCGCTCGGGCTCGGGACCTGGCTGGTGTTCCAGAACACGGTCGTCCTCGGACTCGTCCTGATGGCCGCCGGGCTGCTGGGCCTGCTGATGTTCATGGGTACGGTCGCCGGTCACCAGCGTCCCGGCGAGAACGAGACCGTCATCGAGGAACGGCACTACATCGGCCGCAGCGACGACGACCATCGCCGATTCCGTGGCTGACGGACGAAGGAGGCGCTGTGAAGACCGCCCCGTACACCGAGACCGACACCGGCACCGGCGGGCCCCGCGCGCCGGACATGCCGGTACGCGTGACAGCCGAGCTGGACCGGCCGCTGTCGCGCTGGCTGTGGCTGGTGAAGTGGCTGCTCGCCCTCCCCCACTACGTCGTCCTGTGCTTCCTGTGGGTGGCGTTCGTGGTGGTGAGCGTGGTGGCCTTCTTCGCCATCCTCTTCACGGGCCGCTACCCGCGCGCCCTGTTCGAGTTCAACACCGGCGTGCTGCGCTGGAGCTGGCGGGTGTCGTACTACGCCTACGGCGGGCTCGGCACCGACCGCTATCCGCCGTTCACCCTGGCGGACGTGCCCGACTACCCGGCCCGCTTCGAACTCGACTACCCGGACGAGCTGTCCCGGGGGCTGGTCCTGGTCAAGTGGTGGCTGCTGGCGATCCCCCACTACATGGTGCTGGCCGTCCTCCTCGGCGGGGCGCGCGTGCCGTGGGCGGACGTGGGGCTGATCGCCCTGTTCGTCCTGTTCGCCGGGGTGGCCCTGGCGGCCACCGGGCGCTATCCGCGCGGCATCTTCGACCTGGTCGTCGGGTTGAACCGCTGGGTGCTGCGCGTCGCGGCGTACGCGGCGCTGATGACGGACGTCTACCCGCCGTTCCGCCTGGACCAGGGCGGCCGCGAGCCCGATGCGTGAGCACGCGGGCCGGGCCCGTCGCAGGGGCCGCCCGGCACCGCACGGGTGCCGGGCGGCCCACGCGGGCAGGGCCCGCGCCGGGGCACGGTGGAGACAGGGACCGTCGAAGGAGGCAGCCATGACCCAGCGCACCGACAGCAACGGCATCGTGGTGGGTGTGGACGGCTCCGACGCGTCGCGCGCCGCGCTGCGCTGGGCAGCGCGGCAGGCCCACGTGCTCGGCACGCGGGTCCTCGCCGTGCACGCCTGGGAACCGGCCCCCCTGCACGCCGCGCCGTACGCCCCCGTCGCCGGCCGGCCGACCCGCGCGCAGCAGCGCGAGCGGGCCGCCGCGCTGCTCGCCGACTCCGTCCGCGAGGTCTTCGGCCCCCGCGTGGACCCCGCGGTGCACGCCGTCCTGGCCGAGGGGCCGCCCGCCCGGGTCCTGCTGCGCCACACCGACGGCGCGTTGCTGCTGGCCCTCGGCCACAGCGCCCGCGGCCGGGAGGACCTCCCGGCCGTCGGGCCGGTGAGCCGCGAGTGCCTGCGTCACGCCGCGGTGCCGGTGGTCACCGTCCCGGCCCCGGACCCCGACCGCGCGGAACCGGACCTGCGGATCGTGCAGGCGCCACCGGCGCGGCTGCCCAGCGGCGCGGGCGTGGCGTGACCTCACCCGGCCCGGACCTGACCCGTGGAGGTGATCCCATGGACGTCCTGGTGGGATACGCGACCGCGCACGGATCGACGGCGGAGATCGCCCGCAGCCTCGCCGCCCGGCTCGGCGCGGCGGGCCTGACGGCCGAGGCCAGACCGATGGAGAGCGTGCCCGACGCGGGCGCGTACGCGGCGTTCGTCCTGGGCAGCGCCGTGCACGGGCAGACCTGGCTCGATCCGGCGAAGGAGTTCCTGCGGCGTGGCGCGGACGTCCTGCGCGAGCGGCCCGTGTGGCTGTTCAGCGTGGGCATGCCGGACGCGTTGCGGGGACCCTGGCGGCGGATGGGCCCCAAGGAGGCCCCGGTGATCGTGGAGAGCCTGCCCGGCGGGCTGCCCCTCCGGGAGCACCGGCTGTTCTCCGGCGTCGTCCGCCCCGCCCACCTCTCGCTGACCGGACGGTTCGTGTTCCACCTGTTCTGCGGACGGTACGGCGACTACCGCGACTGGGACGCCCTGGACCGCTGGGCCGACGCGATAGCCGAGGAGCTGACGGGCCGGACACGGCACTGATGCCGACGGGGTGCCGCCGTGGACCGGGGGCCCGCCGCAGCTCGGCCGGTGTCACGGTGCCGCCGTCGGTGAGCCGGGAGAAGACGCGGCCCCCGCGCGGCGGTCCTCGCCGCGTCCCGCGCACCGGCCGGGGTCAGCACGGCACCGGCGGGCGACGGTCCGAGGGGGCACGCGGGTGCGGGCGGGGTGCCCGGGCGTCCGGCAGGGGCGGCGGGGGTGTGGGCGGCAGCTGGGCGGCGCGCCGGCGGGCCACGCGCAGGGCGAGGGCGTCCAGCACGGCGGTCAGGACGAAGGTCACGCCCGTTGCCGCCAGCAGCAGCACGGCGAGGCGCTCCCAGAACTCCGGTGTGAGGCTCGTGCCCATGGTCCTCGCTCCTTCCCGGCCCTCCCGGCCGGTCGACATGGCGCGGAGAACGGTGCGGTCTTCCCGTTTCCATAGAACTCCTCACCGAGGGGCGGCACTTGAGCCGACCGGCCCGCCGCAGGTCCCGGCAGCGGGGCCGGGGGTCCCGTGCCGACCGGAACACGGGTGCGGGAGGTGTCCGCCGGTGGCCGTGGCGGGCGCCTTTCCGGTTGAGGCCGCTCGGCCCTGGCGCGCGGGGGGTCTGTGTGGTGTGCTGGGAGCGACGGGAAGGACCGATCGGAACGACGCGGGGAAGCGACCTTCACCGGTCGCGCACCGCGCAATCGGGATCCGCGAGAAGTGGATGGTCCTTCCCGCCGTCACGCCACGGCCCACCGCCCCACCGCAGCCCCATGCCCCCGGTGCGGGCGCGGTCCGGGAAGCAACCGTGCTCCCCGTCGGGCGCGCCCCCGCGGCCCGACGGGCCGTGCGGGCCGGGTGGCCCGGCCGCCGACCGGCGAAGGCGCCGGGCGGTCATCCGTTTCCCCGCCCGGCCGCCCACCGCCTGCGTACCGCGTCCTCGTGCTCGGCCTGCTCCAGTGCCGCTTCCAGCCGCGCGAGGGCCGTCTCCAGCGCCGGTATCCAGTGCCGCCGCAGTGCCCGCACCCGCTGCCGGGTCCGCAGCACCTCCTCCCCCACCACGTGGGCGGCGCGGCGCGCGGCGGCGTGGGCCGCCGCCGCGCGGACGGCGTCGGCCCAGGCGGCCTCGGCGAGCAGCAGGGCGGTGTTGTCGGGGGCAGGGGCCGAGGGGTCCCGGCCGGCCGTCTCGCAGTGCACGGCGCCGGGATGCCGTACCCCCGTCGTGGAGTCCCAGGTGATCCGCAGCTCCGCGCGGTGCGGGTAGTCGGCGGCGTCCGGGCCGGTCGCGCCACCGGGACCGTCGGGGCCGCCGAGCAGCACGCCCCGGCGGGTCCAGGCCTGCGCCCGGGCCGCCCGGTCGTGCCACACCACCCGTGTCTCGTCCTCGACGCGTCGGAGTTCCCGGTGCCGTCGCAGCAGGATCCGCAGCTTGCGGTCGAGGAGGTCGGCGCCCCGCAGGGCCGCCTCCCGGCGGCGCCGCAGCCGGGTCCGGCCGGCCCGGCCGGGTGGGACGCGTGGCTCGGGCACCAGATCACCGCCCCTCGGAGGACGCCCCGTGGGCGTCGAGCAGGTCGGCCGGCAGCATCGACAGCTCGCTGCGCGGCAGGGTGAGCAGCACCCGCCAGGCACGCTCCAGGGTGTCCGCCAAAGGGCGCGCCTCGTCCCGCCGCTGCCGCAGCAGGCCCTGGGCGAAGGCCTCCTCGAAGTCGAGGTAGCGGCGGTCCACCGCGCCGAGCGCGCCCTGCCCGACGAGGTCGGCGAGGTCGCGGACCTGGCGGGCGCGGGCGAGCGCCGACAGCAGCTGGGCGGCGACGTCCAGGTGGTCGGCTCGGGTGCGGCCGGGCCCGGCGCCCTTGCGCATCAGCCGGGACAGTGACGACAGCGCGTCCACGGGCGGGTAGACGCCCCGGGCGTGCAGCGGGCGGGACAGCACGATCTGCCCCTCCGTGATGTATCCGGTGAGGTCGGGCACGGGGTGGGTGATGTCGCCGGCGGGCATGGTGAGCACCGGCAGGACGGTGACTGAGCCGGGCAGGCCCCGGACCCGTCCGCAGCGCTCGTACAGGGACGCCAGGTCGCTGTAGAGGTAGCCGGGGTAGGCGCGCCGGGCCGGGATCTCGCCTCGGGCGGCGGACACCTCGCGCAGGGCCTCGGCGTAGCTCGTCATGTCGGTCATCACCACGAGCACGTGGCGGCCAGCCGCGAAGGCGAGGTGCTCGGCGACGGTGAGGGCGATGCGCGGGGTGAGGACCCGTTCGATGACCGGGTCGTCGGCGGTGTTGAGCAGCAGCACCAGCTCACCGGCGGCGGAGCGCTCCTCCAGGGCGTCACGGACGAAGTCGGCGTCGGCGTGGGTGACGCCCATCGCGGCGAACACCACGCTGAAGGGCTGCCCGCCGACCGTGGCGCGGGCGGCGATCTGGGCCGCGAGTTCCAGGTGCGGCAGGCCCGCGGCGGAGAACACCGGGAGTTTCTGGCCGCGCACCAGGGTCGTCAGGGCGTCGACGGCGCTGACCCCGGTGAGGACCGGTTCGGCGGGCGGTTCACGGCGCACCGGGTTGACCGGCCGGCCGCCGACCTCGGCGCTGTCGGCGGCGAACACGGGCGGTCCGCCGTCGAGCGGCACGCCGCGGCCGTTGCAGACGCGGCCCAGCCAGCCCGGTCCGACGGGGACGCGGAAGGGGCTGCCGGCGAAGGCGGCGGCGATCCGTCCGGGGTCCATGCCGGCGGTGTTCTCCAGCACCTGCACCACGGCCGTGCCCCGGTCCACCTCCAGTACGACGCCGTGCCGCCGCTCTCCCGAGGCGAGGGTGAGCACCACGTACTCGTCCCAGCCGACGCCCTCGACCCCGTCGACGACCAGGAGGGGTCCGCGCAGCTCCCTGACCGAGGTGAACTCGGCGCGCCCCCAGTCCCGTACGGCGTTCACCGCAGCTCCCCGAGTCGGTCCAGCATGGCGCGGCACCGGGCGCGCACGGTGTCGGAGTCGTGCGGGCCGGCCTCCTCTCGGGCCCGCAGCAGCGGCGCGAAGTCGACGTTCTCGATGCGGGCCGGGTCGACTCCCCCGTCGGCGAGTTCGCGGCAGCGGGCGGCGACCGCCAGAGCCGCGTCGGCCAGGGCCGCGGTCTTCTCCGGGCCGCTGTAGGCGTCCCGGGCCGACAGGGCGCTCTGCTGCAGCACGGCCTCGCGCACCAGCCGCCCGCCCAGCACCCCGATCCGCTCGCGGGCGGGGAGCGCGGTGATGCCGAGCAGGTCGACGAGGTCGGCGAGCCGGTCGGCCTCGGCGAGCACGGCGGCGACCCGGGCGCGGCGCGCGGGCCGGTCCGGGTCGCCGGCCGCCGCGCCGTCGGCGGCGGGCGTCAGGTCGCGGGCGTCGAGTGTCTCGATGTCGCGGGAGAACGACTCGGCCCACGAGACGGCCGGGTAGTGGCGGGCGTAGGCGAGGTCGCGGTCCAGGGTCCACAGGGAGCGCACGAACCGCTGGGTGTGGGCGGTGACGGGTTCCGTCATGTCCCCGCCGGGCGGCGAGACCGCGCCGATCACGGTGACGGAACCGGCGCGTCCGCCCAGGGTGGTGACCGGGCCGGCGCGCTCGTAGAACGCGGCCAGCGCGGAGGCCAGGCCGGCCGGGTAGCCCTCTTCGGCGGGCAGCGCGCCGGTCCGGGAGGCGAACTCGCGCAGGGCCTCGGCCCAGCGTGAGGTGGAGTCGGCGATGACGACGACGTGCAGGCCCATGTCGCGGAAGTACTCGGCGACCGTGACCCCGGTGTGGACGCTGGCCTCCCTGGCCATCATGGGCATGTTGGAGGTGTTGGCGACGATCACCGTCCGGTCGGCGAGCCGGCCCCCGGTGCGCGGGTCGGTGAGCGCGCCGAACTCGTCGATGACGTCGGCCATCTCGTTGCCCCGCTCGCCGCAGCCGACGTAGACGATGACGTCGGCGTCGCACCACTTGGCGATCTGCTGGAGCAGGACGGTCTTGCCGGTGCCGAACCCGCCGGGCACGGCGACGGTGCCGCCCACGGCGACCGGGAAGAGCAGGTCGATGGCGCGCTGGCCGGTGGTCAGGGCACGCTCGGCGGGCGTCCGGGCGCGGACCGGGCGGGGGACGCGTACCGGCCAGCGCGTGGTCATGCGGACCGGTACGCCCGCCACGAGGGCGAGGACGGCGTCCTCGGGGCACCGGCCCGGTGCGGCCACCCGCGTCACCTCTCCCGCCCGGCCCGGCGGCACCAGCGCGCTGAGGCGGACGGGGCCGGTGCCGGTGATCTCGCCGAGGGAGTCGCCGGGCCGGACCCGGTCCCCCTCGGCCACCCGGGGGGTGAACTCGCGGGCGGGCCGGGGCCCGGGTGGGTCGCCGAGGGCCCCGGGCGCCAGCCAGTCGCCCGCACCGGACAGCGGGCGCAGCAGGCCGTCGAACACGCCGCCCAGCAGGCCGGGACCGAGCGCCGCGGACAGGGGCCGGCCGAGAGGGCGCGCGGGCATGCCGGGCGCGAGGCCACCGGTGTACTCGTAGGCCTGGACGGTGACCACGGCGTCCCGGATCGCGACGACCTCGCCGGGCAGTGCGGCCTCGCCCAGCGCGACGAGGTCGTTCATGGCGGTGCCGGGGACGTGCTCGGCCTCCACCAGGGGACCGGCGACGCGCAGGACGCGGCCGGCGGCGGGCGCGGCCCGGGTCAGGGAACCCATGGCTCCTCCTCTCCCGCGGCGGCGCGGTCGAGGGCGCGTCGCGCGAAGGTGGCCAGCCGGCAGTCGATGCGGCGGCCGGGCACCTCGCCGACGACGCCGCCGCCCGGGGCCTCGGTGATCACCGCGTCCGGCCCGAGTGCGGCCCGTACGCGCGCGGCGAGCCCGTCACGCAGCGGCGGGTAGGTGTCGGTGCGGCGCAGTGCCTCGACGCCGGCCACGACCTGACGGCACAGCTCCTCCCAGCATGCCCGGCGGGCGGCCAGTTCGCGGGCGCGCGCGGCGCGGCGGGCGCGGACCCGTTCGGCGCTCACGCGGTGGTCGGCGTCCGCCCTGCCCTGCCGGCGCGCCTCGGCCAGGATCCGCGCGGCGCTCGCCCCGGCGTCCCGCACGGCGGCGTCGGCGTCCCGGTCGGCGGCGGCCAGCAGCGCCCGGGCGGCCTCCCGGGCGTCGGCGAGCAGCCGCGTCCGCACCGGGTCCAGGGCCGCACCGGCACCCCGCGGGAGCGGGAGCGCGGCCGGCGTGCCGGACGGTGTACGGGCCGGAGAGGCGTGCGCGCGGCCGCCGCCCGCGGCCGGCTCGGGGGTCATGGCGGCATCACCGCAGTCAGTGGCCGGTCCCCGTCCAGGCGGTCCGGGGGGAGGGCGGCGGCCGCCGCGGGGGTCAGGATGACCAGGGCGACGTGGGCCGGCAGGGCGTCCCAGGCGGCGCGTACGGCGTCCGGGTCGTGCGCGGGGAACACCTCGACGCCGGCCGTCAGCAGCCCGGTCACCCGGGGCCGCTCCCCGATGGCCGCGATCCGGGCCATGGTCAGGCCTTCCCGATGAGGATGATGGCGACGACCAGGCCGTAGATGGCGATTCCCTCGGCGAGTCCGACGATCACCATGGCCCGGCCGAAGAGTTCGGGACGCTCGCTGAGCGCGGCCAGGGCCGCCGCTCCCGTGTAGGCGACGGCGATCGCGGCACCGATGGAGGCGCCGGCGACCGCGATGGCGGCGCCGATGAGAGCGGCGGAACCGGAGCCTGAGTCCTGTGCGGTGGTCGTGACGGTGTCGGCCCGCGCCGGATCACCGGTCAGGGCGACCAGCAGCAGGGCGAGACCTCCGGCGAACAGGGCCCCGTCGAGCGCGAGGAGGGGCCGCAGCGCGGTCGGCCTGCGGCGGCGCAGCAGTCGGCGGGTCAGGGCGAAGGCCGCGAGGAACGCGGGGAGGGCGACCAGCCAGGCGATCATGATGTCACCTCCGTGCGACGGGATGCGGGGGCGGGGGCGGGCCGGGGTGCGGGGGGTTCCGGCACCTCGGTGGGCACGTGCCAGGGCCGGAAGGGCCGGCCCTCCGCGTCGAAGACCCGGGAGAACAGCTCGTAGAACTCCAGGCGCAGCGCCTGTACGCCCGCCACCAGCGCCTCCAGGGCGAAGGCGAGCGCGTTGCCGAGGACCAGCACGAGGCCGGCCGCGACGAGGGCGGGCGGGCCGCCGGTCCTCGCGAGGGCTTCGGTGCCCTGCCAGACGATCGCGCCCAGCGCGGCGTGGGTGAGCCCGAACGCGGCGAGGCGGGCGAAGGAGACCGTGTTGGAGCCGATCCGGACGACGACGTCGAAGAGCTGGACGGCCGTCTGCAGGCCGCCCGAGAGACCGCCCCCCGTGGCGCCGTACAGTCCGGCGCCCGCCAGGAGCAGCCCGGCACCGGCGGTGGCCGCGCCCCCGGCGGTGAGCGCGGGCAGGTGGCGGGCGATGCCGGCGGCGAGCCCGGCGAGGCCGAGGAAGACGGCGGCGCCGGCGACACCGGACGACGCGTACAGGGCGCGGCCCGGTCCGCCCTCGCGCCAGCGGTTGACGGTGCCCGCGGCGTAGGCGAGGGCCAGCAGGACCGCGCCGAACGCGATCGCGGCGAGCAGCAGCGGGAGCGGCCGGTCGAGGGGGTTCAGCCACAGCACGGGCAGCACCCCGGTGGGCCCGAAGAACTCCCCGTAGGCGATGCCGGCGAGGGTGCTGGCGATGCCCGCACCGGCCAGGAAGGGCCAGGCCCGGCGCAGGGCGGGTCGGCCGCGGGGGCGCCCGGAGCGCAGCACGAGTGCGCCGAGGAGCAGCAGCAGGCCGTGACCGGCGTCGCCGAACATCATGCCGAACATGACGACGTAGGCGAGGCCCGCGGCGAACGTGGGGTCGACGTCGGCGTAGGGGACGGTGCCGTAGGTGCGCACCAGGGGTGCCAGGGAGCGCCGCACCGGGCCGGTGTCGGGCAGGAGGGTCGGCGGGTCGGTGCCGCGCGGGCTACGCAGCGGTACGACGGCGCCCCCGGCGTCGGCCAGCCGGCCGGCGAGGCGGGGTACGTCGGCGGCGGGGCACCAGCCGGCCAGGGCCGCGACGGGGCCGCGCCGCACGGCCGCCGCCCGGTACGCCTCCAGCTGGGCCTCGCCCGCGAGCAGATCGGTGCGGCCCCGGGCGGACAGCGCGTCGAGATCGGGTGGGGCGGCCGACAGCCGGGGGGCGGCCGGGGGCGTGGCCGATCCGCGCAGCCGGGCGGCGGCCGGGCCGGGGTCCCCGGCGGCGGCCCCGGCGGGGCGGTCCAGTTCGACGCAGCCGGCGTCGGCGACGCGTACCAGGACGTCCCGCAGGGCCGGCTCGGCGGCCATCACCGCCACCCGCCGCATCCGCGTCGGCACCAGCGTGTCAGCCCAGGAGTTCATCGAACGCCTCCACGGCCCGGCCCCCGTACGCGGCGCACTCCAGGGCGGCTCGGACCCGCCGGGCGTCGGTCGCCAGGACGGCGGCGGCGCCCACGACGGGGGCCGGGCCCGGGCTGGTGCCGCGCAGCAGGCGCTGCCCGTCCTGCTCCACCTCGCGCCACCAGCGGGCCTCGGCCCGCCACAGGTCCTCCGGCCGGTCGGACCCGCCCAGCGCCCAGCGGGCGTCGGCCGGGAGCCGGGCACGGTAGTCGCCGTAGGACACCGCGGACAGGGCGCCCCGGCCCAGCAGTACGGTCGCCTGCCGGGCGGCCTGGCCCTCCGGCCGGCGGCCGGCCAGGAAGGTCTCGCGGGCGACGAGCAGGGCGGCTCCACCGGTGGTCCAGCGGGCGGCGTGCGGGACGCCCGCGGCGGTCCGGGCGGCGGCCGACAGACGCATCGCGGCGACCACGGAGGCCGGGGCCTCGCCACCTGGGTCGCCCCACACGGAGGAGGCCAGCACGGCCCGCACCTCTGCCGGGGACGCGGTGCGCGCCAGGCGGGTCCAGGCGGTCGACAGCGCGCCCAGCCGGTACGGCGGCGGTTGCGGCACACCGGACAGGGCGCGCAGGTGCGAGCGCGTGTTCGCGATCTCGAACCCCGAGGCGAGCAGGCGCAGGGCGGCGGCACCGGCCCGCGGCTGCCAGCCGGCGAGGACCCGCAGTTGCCACACCAGGACGTCGGCGACGGTCCGCGGCCCCTCGTCCCGTTCCACGGGGTCGCGCCGGTAGGCGGTGCCCGCCAGTACATGCCACGCCTCGTCCCGGTCGGCCGCCGCGGCGACCCGGTGGGCGCGCCGGGGGCCGGCGCAGGTGGCCGTCATGGCTCTGGCCCGCGTCACCCCGGCGACCCATCCCGCGCCCATCACTCCTCCTCGCCGCGCTCGTCCGCCGCGCCCAGGCCCGCCGGGCGGGTGTGCGGGGACGCCGGGTTTTCGGGGGGCGAGGGCGCCGGGCCTCCGGAGGCTGGGGACGCCGGGCTACCGGAGGGCGGGGACGCCGGGCTACCGGAGGGCGAGGGCGCCGGGCTACCGGAGGCTGGGGACGCCGGGCCTCCGGAGGGCGGGGACGCCGGGCTACCGGAGGGCGAGGGCGCCGGGCTACCGGAGGCCGGGGACGCCGGGCCTCCGGAGGGCGGGGTGTCGCCGACCTGGCCGCCCGGGGTTCGGGCGTCCGCTCCCCCGGTCGACGGGGCGTGGCCCGGGTCGCGGTCGCCGTGGCCGGCGCTGTTCGGTGCCCGAGGTCCGGCGTCGGGCATCGGCCCGAGCGGACGACCGCGCTGCGCACCGCTCGGCTCCGCGCCGCGTGGGGGCGGGTCGCCGGTGAGCGGAGGTCTGGGCTCCGGGTGCGGGTCCGGGGGGCGGGAGTCCGGCCGTGGACCGGTGGCGGGTGGGCCGACGGAGTTCTGCGGAGGACCCGAGGCGGGTGGACCGGAGGAATCCTGCGGCGCACACGAGGCAGGTGGACCGGAGGAATCCTGCGGCGCACACGAGGCAGGTGGGCCAGAGGAATCCTGCGACGGACCCGAGGCAGGTGGGCCAGAGGAATCCTGCGACGGACCCGAGGCACCTGGGCCGGCGGAGTCCTGCGGCGGGCCCGTGGCGCGTGGGCCGGTGGCAGACGGGCCGGCTGGAGGTAGGGCCGACGGGGGCGCGCTGCCGTACGGCGGACGGGCAGGCGGAGCCGGGGCACCGGGCGGGGGCCCGGGGGGTGAGCCGGTGGCGGCGGTGGGCGGGCGGTCCGGGTCGGCCGCCGCGGTGATGTCCCGCAGGGCCGTGGCGACGAGTCGGGCGGCCACGGCCGGTGTGCGCTGCTCGGCCCGCTGCCGGAGCCGGGCCAGGGTGTCCTCGGCCGCTGCCTCGGTGCGGGCGGCCGCCTCCCGGGACCGCTCGGCCCACCGGGCGGCCGTCTCGGCCCTGATGCCGGGGGCGCGTGCACGGGCGGCCCGGACGACGGCGTCGGCCCGGGCGACCGCGGCGCGGCGGCGGGCGGTCGCCTCGCGCTCGGCGTCGGCGCGCAGGGCCGCGGCCCGGGCGACGGTGTCGTCCAGCAGGGCGAGCGGCGCCGCCAGTTCGGCCGCGAGTTCGGCGGTCCGGTCGGCGGGCACGCCGCCCGCCACCGCCGGGCCGGGTGCGCCGGCCGGGCGGAAACGGGCGAGGAAGACACGGAACCGGATCATGGTCACCTCCCGAGCCGGACGTGGCGTCCGATGCCGGGTCGCTTCGCTTCCACGCTACGAAGGGGGTGTCGCCCCTTCCAGGGGCCGACCCGACCCGCACAAGGGGCCGGGCGGCCCTGTCACCGGCGGGGTGTCGGCGCGATGGTGGCCTTGGGGACCCTGTCCACGCGCACCGTGGGGGGCTGCCATGAACGACCGGTACACACGGGAGAGCGCGACGGCCTCGGGCGAGGCGCGCCATACGGTGCCGACCCAGGCCGGCCGTCCGTCGGAGGAGTTCCGCCACGACCTCATGATCCGCTACTTGCAGGCCATGGCCTCGCGTTCGGCGGCGGCGAGGGGGCCGGAGGTCGTCGTCGAGAATCCGGACGCACGGCGGCCGGACCGGACCGAGCCGACGGGTGCGGTGGCGCGCCGCGTCCGTCATCCGCGTCGCCCCTCAGCCGTCCGTCGGCCGAACACCTCGGGCCGTCCGCCGAACACCTCGGGCCTCACCCATCGCCCCCACGACTCAGCGGGACCTCTCGACGAGGAACGCCGCACTGTCTGCCAGCGTGGTGAGCCGGGGGTAGTCGTCCTCGTCGATCCGCACCCCGGTGCGCTCCGACAGGACCTCCACCAGCGTCAGGAAGTCGAGCGAGTCCAGTTCGAGCACGTCGCGGAACCGGTCGTCGGGTCCGACGCGGGTGAAGTCGGCGTCCGGGACGATCCCGGTGATGGCCTCCTCCACGAGGTGGCGGGCCTCGGCACTGGTCAGTGACGTCATCCGGATCACAACTCCTCTGGTTCCTGCAGCAGACGGTCCACGGCCGTGAGGTAGCGCGCCCCCACGGCGCCGTCGCTGGCGCGGTGGTCGGCGGACAGGGTCACGGTGACCACCGGGTGTACCCCGAGCATCCCGCCCACGGCCCAGGGCCGCTCGACGACCGCGCCGAAGCCGACCAGGGCGACCTGGGGCGGGTGGATCACGCCGAACACCGACTCCACGCCCTGTTCCCCGAGACTGGTCACGGTGAGCGTGGCGCCTGCGACCTCGCTGCCGCGCAACCGTCCCTGGCGGGCCCGCCGCACCAGGTCCTTCAGGGCCGCCATGACGGCTTCGGGCGCGAGGGTGTCCGCCTCGTGGATCACCGGAGTGAGCAGGCCGCCGTCGCGCAGCGACACCGCGAAACCCAGGTGCACGCCGGGCCCGGGGACGAAGTGACCGTCCTGCCAGAAGCCGTTGAGCTGCGGCACGGCGCGAGCCGCGCGCGCCGCCGCCTTGAGCAGCAGGGCGGCGGACACGACGCGGTCGGAGGGCGGACGGCCCCTGTTGCGCCGGTGCAGCCACTCCTCGGCCGCCGCCAGGTCGACCGTGGTCGACAGGTAGTAGTGCGGGATCTCCCGCTTGGACCGGCTCATCAGCTCACCGATGGCCCGGCGCATGGTGGCCGTGTGCTCGTCGCGCCGGTCGTCGTCCTGCCGGCGCGGGACCGCTGCGGGCTCGGCCCCGCCGTGGCGCGGCGCCGTAGCCGGCTCGGGTGCCGTCCGGGCCGCCGCGTGGACGTCCGCCGCGCGCACGGCCGAGCCGTGTCCCGTCCCGCGCAGCGTCGTGAGGTCGACGCCGAGGGTGTGGGCCAGGCGCCGGGCGTACGGGGTGGCTCGCACGGTCGGGGGTGCGACCGGTGCCGCCCGCTCGACATCGGCCCGGGTGATCCGGCCGCCGCGCCCGGTGCCGTGGACGGCCCCGAGGTCGACGCCGCGCTCCTCGGCGAGATGCCGTACGAGCGGCCCGGCGCCCGTGCCGGACCCGCCGCCGGGCGACCCGGCAGCCGCGTGCCCGGCCGGTTGCCCTCCGGTCCGTGCCGCGTCAGTGACCTCTTCCCCCTCGGGCGGCCCGGCGGACGGGGCGGGTCGCGCGGGCTCGCCCGCCTGCGCCGCGTCCCCCACGGGTTCCCCGCCCTCGGCGGGACGGGCCGCGGCCGGCGGCCCGGGGGCCGCCGCACGGCCCGCGGTCCCCGCGCGCCGTGTCCCGGCGCCGGTGCCGACGGCACCGGCCGGGCTCGCGCCCTCCGTGGCTGCCGCAGCCCGCGCGGTGTCCGGGACCTCGGCGGTCCTCGCCACCCGCGCGGTCTCCGGCGGCCGCGGCGGCGCCTCGCCGGGACCGCCCGCGGCCGCGGGCGTGCCGGTGAGGGCGGTCCGGCTCCCCGACGGCTCGGAGGCGGCGGCACGGGGCCGGTCGCGGCGGCGGGCGCCCGTCGGGTGCGGGGCGCCGGTGTCGCCGGCCGTCGGCGCCCCGGTGGCGGAGCCGCTCCCCGCCCCATGGGTCTCGATCTCCGCGAGCACCGTCCCCACCGGCACCCGCGTCCCCGGTCGGACCAGCAGCCGGCCCACCGTCCCGGAGTGGAAGCACTCGACCTCGATCGCGGCCTTGTCGGTCTCCACGACCGCCACCACGTCGCCCTTGGCCACCTGGTCCCCCGGAGCGACGAGCCATTCCAGGAGCAGTCCCTCGTCCATGTCTGCGCCGAGCGAGGGCATGGTGAACTCGGCCATGTCAGCCCGCCTCCCCCGCCTCCCGCGGGCGCCGCGCGTCCGCCGTGTAGGGCGGTGGTCCGACCGCCCGGCGGGCCGCGGCGGCGATGCCGGCGGCCTGGGGCAGCGCGGCCTCCTCCAGCCTCCGGGCGTACGGCACGGGCACCTCGGCGCTGCACACGCGTTCGACGGGGGCGTCGAGGTCGTAGAAGCAGTGCTCGGTCAGGCGCGCGGAGATCTCGGCGGACAGGCTGCCGCTGCGCCAGCCCTCGTCGACGACGACCGCCCGGTGGGTGCGCGAGACGGACTCCGTGATCGTGGCGTCGTCGAGCGGGCGCAGGGTCCGCAGGTCGACGACCTCCGCGCTGATGCCGGCGTCCGCCAGCTCCCCGGCCGCGGCCAGCGTCTTGGGCAGCGAGCCACCGTAGGTGATCAGGGAGACGTCGGTGCCCGGCCGGCGGATCGCCGCACGGTCCAGGTCCGCCGGGCCCGCGTCGGCGGGCAGGTCGCCGGAGACGTTGAGCAGTACGGCGTGTTCGAAGATCAGCACGGGGTCGGGGTCGGCGAGTGCGGACGCGAGCATGCGGCGGGCGTCGCCGACGGTCGCCGGCGCCAGGACCCGCAGACCGGGGATGTGCGCGTACCAGCCCTCCAGACTGTGCGAGTGCTGGGCGGCGAGCTGCCGTCCGGCGCCGGTGGTCATGCGGATGACGAGGGGGACGGCCAGCTGGCCGCCGGACATGTGCAGGAGGGTCGCCGCGTTGTTGAGGATCTGGTCGAGGGCGAGGAGGCTGAAGTTGACGGTCATGATCTCCACGACGGGCCGCATCCCGGCGAGGGCCGCTCCGATCCCGGCGCCGACGAACGCGGACTCCGACAGCGGGGTGTCGCGCACGCGTTCGGGGCCGAACTCCTCCAGCAGGCCGAGGCTGACGCCGAAACAGCCGCCGTACCGGCCGACGTCCTCGCCCATCAGGAAGACGCGCTCGTCGGTGCGCAGCGCTTCGCGCAGGGCCTCGCGCAGCGCCTCCCGGTAGGTGGTCCGTGCCGGGGCCCGACCGGTGGCCCGTTCCCCGCTGCGGTCCGCGGTGGGGCTCGCGGTGTGCGCGGCCATGGTCAGCTCACCTCCGCGGGGGCGCTGGTGACGTGGCGCAGCAGGTCCTCGACCGGTTCCTCCGGGGCCCGCTCCGCGCTGTCGACGGCGGCGTCGATCTCGTCCGCCGTCCGCTCCTCCAGAGCGGCGAGTGCCTCGTCGGTGAGTTCTCCGCGCTCTTCGAGGCCGCGGACGAGGAGGTCGACGGGGTCGCGTTCCTTCCAGCGTTCGATCTCGCCCTTCTCACGGTAGCGGTCGGGGTCGTACATGGAATGGGCACGGAACCGGTAGGTGCGCATCTCCAGGAAGTGCGGGCCGGCGCCGGCGCGAACGCTCTCGGCGGCGCGGCGGGCGGCGTCCTCGACGGCGCGGACGTCCATGCCGTCGACCGCCCAGGAGACCATGCCGTAGGAGGCCGCCCGCAGTGCCAGGTCGGTCGCGGCCTCGTGGCGGTCGAGGGCGGTGCCCATGGCGTACAGGTTGTTCTCGCAGACCAGCAGCAGGGGCAGCCCCCACAGCGCGGCCAGGTTCGCGGTCTCGTGGAACTCGCCCTCCGCGAAGGCGCCGTCGCCGAACAGACAGCAGGTGACACGGTTCCGGCCGGTCATGCGGTCGGCGAGGGCCAGGCCGGCGGCGAGCGGCAGTCCGCCCGCGACGATGGCGTTGCCGCCGTAGAAGCGGCGGCCCGCGTCGAAGAGGTGCATGGAGCCGCCGCGGCCCCGGCTGCAGCCGGTGACCTTGCCGAACATCTCCGCCATGATCGCGTCGGCGGGCACGCCGCGGGCCAGCGCGTGTCCGTGTTCCCGGTAGGTCGACACCACCGCGTCGTCGGCGGTGAGGGCCTCGTTGACGCCGACGGCGACGGCCTCCTCCCCGATGCACAGATGCATGAAGCCGCGGATGCGGGCGGCGCTGTACAGCTCCACGCAGCGCTCCTCGAAACGGCGGATGCGCAGCATCGAGGCGAGCAGGTCGAGCCGGTGCCGTTCCTGCGGGCGGGCACGCTTCCTGGCGGTCATGACGGCCCCTCCGTCGACTCCAGGGTGGACAGGTCGCCCTCGGGCAGGCCGAGTTCCCGGGCGCGCAGCAGCCGGCGCATGACCTTGCCGCTGCGGGTGTGCGGCAGGTGCTGGTCGAAGGCGATCTCGCGGGGGGCCACGGCGGGTCCGAGCCGGCGTCGGGCGAAGGCCAGCAGTTCGCGCCGGGTGCCGTCGGTGGGCGCGGCACCGGGGCGCAGGGTCACGAACGCCTTGACCACGTTCCCGGCGACGGGGTCGGGGCGGCCGATGACACCGGCCTCGGCGACCGCCGGGTGTTCCATCAGCGCGCTCTCCACCTCGAAGGGGCCGATGAGGTGTCCGGCGGACTTGATGACGTCGTCGGCCCGGCCGACGAACCAGTACCAGCCGTCGGCGTCGCGCCGCACCAGGTCGCCGGTGAGGTACCAGCCCCCGGCGAAGGCGGCCGCGGTGCGGTCCTCGTCGTGGAGGTAGCCGCGGAACATGGACGGCCAGCCGGGGCGCAGCGCGAGTTCCCCCTCGACGCCGGGCTCGCGCAGCTCGGTGACGCGGCCGTCGACGACCTCGGCGCGGCCGTCCTCGCCGCGCCGCAGCACGGTCGCCTCGACGCCGGGCAGCGGGCGGCCCATGGAGCCGGGCCGGACGGGACAGGCCGCGAAGTTGGCGATCATGATCGCTCCGGTCTCGGTCTGCCACCAGTTGTCGTGCACCGGCAGCCCGAGCACGTCCCGTCCCCACAGCACGGCCTCGGGGTTGAGGGGTTCCCCGACCGAGGCGATGAAGCGCAGGGCGCGGAGGTCGTAGGAGGCGGGCAGGTCGTACGGGCCCGTCCGGGGCGTGGTGCGCATCAGCATGCGCAGCGCGGTCGGGGCGGTGTACCAGACGGTGACGTGCTGCTCGGCCAGGATGCGGTACCAGCGGCGCGCGTCGTAGTCGCCCTCGTCTACGACGACGGTGACGCCGTGCATCAGGGGGGCGACGACGCCGTACGACATGCCGGTGACCCAGCCCGGGTCGGCGGTGCACCAGTACACGTCGCCGCGGTGCAGGTCGAGGGCGTACAGCGCGGTGGCGTAGTGGGCGACGGCGGCCTCGTGGACGTGGACGGCACCCTTGGGGGTGCCGGTGGTGCCGCTGGTGAAGTGCAGCAGCGCCATGTCCTCGGGTGCGGTGGCCGGGATGGTGAACGCGTCCGGCGCCCGCGCGGTCAGCTCGTCGAGGCAGAGCGTGCCGGGGAGAGCGTCCGCGCCGTCGCCCACGATCAGCACGTGCTCCAGGGACGGCAGCCGGTCACGCTGTCCGGCGACCTTCCTGCGGTACAGGTCCGCTGTGGTGACCAGGACCCGGGCGTCGCTCAGCCGCAGCCGCTGGGCCACCGGGTCGGGGCCGAAGGCGGAGAAGAGCGGGCACAGGACGCTGGTGTTCTTCAGGGTGCCGAGGACCACCGTGTACAGCTCCGGGCAGCGGCCCAGCAGGGTCACCACCCGGTCGCCGCGGCCGGCGCCGAGGGTGCGCAGCACGTGGGCGAACCGGGAGGCGGTAGCGGCCAGCTCTCCGTAGGTGACGGTGGTGACGGTGTCGTCGCGGGCCACGCAGCGCAGCGCGACCGCGTCGCCGCGGCCGGCCGCGACATGCCGGTCCACGGCCTCGTGTGCGATGTTCAGTCCTCGCCCGCCGGGCAGTCCGGCCAGTTCGGCGCGGGCCTCGGACCACGAGAAACCGGTGTACGTCCTGTCGTAGTCGGCCAGGTTGGGCGGCACCTGCGGCGGAGTGTCCTTGTGGATCGTCTCCCAGGGCATACGAGCCCCCTTCCCTGCGGACCGTTTCCCGCGGTCCTCTTCCGACCATGCGCCGGGGCCGCCTCGGCCGCACTGGGCCGAACGGCCCGGGGGCCGCGCCGGGCGGCACCGCG
The DNA here is from genome assembly GCF_057707805.1 of Streptomyces sp. bgisy159. Lineage (NCBI taxonomy): Bacteria > Bacillati > Actinomycetota > Actinomycetes > Kitasatosporales > Streptomycetaceae > Streptomyces > Streptomyces sp. bgisy159. The sequence continues at coordinate 181,375 of NZ_JBYIQX010000006.1, forward strand.
CAGACGCGACGGACGGACACGGTCCCGGGAGCCGGCCGGACCGGGTACGCCCGTCGGCGGGTGCCGTCCGTTCTCTGTGCCGTCCGCGCTCTGTGCCGTCCGCTCCTCCGGCGCGACGGCGGTCGGCGGACGAGGCCGGCGTGTTACGACGCACCGGACTGAACCGCGTACCGGGGGCCGCCGGGACCGGCGCAGCGGAGCGCGGCCGGGAGGGGTCGCACCCGGCCGCGCGTACGTGGTGCGGCATCCGTGCACCACGGTGCTAGGCGAGCCGCACCGGGATGGTCCTGGCTCCTTCCTCCTTCTGCGGCACCGGTACGGTGATGGTCAGGACACCGCCCTCGTACTCGGCGGTGGCCTCGTCGGCCTTGGCTCCGGCGGGCAGCCGCACGGACCGGGTGAACGTGCCGTACCGGAACTCGGTGCGGTGCTTGTCCTTCGTCTCCTCGGTCCGCTCGGCCCGCAGGGTGAGCAGGCCTTCGTCGACGGTGACCTCGACGTCCTTCGCCGGGTCCAGGCCCGGGAGTTCGGCGCGCAGGACGTAGGCGCCGTCGGTCAGTTGCTCCTCGATCCGGATGGCGTGCGTCCCCGGCACCGTGTGTGCCAGGGGGAGTCCGCCCTCGACCCAGCCGAACAGGTCGGGCAGGCTCGGCCAGCCGGGCAGCCGCTCCGTCATCGCGCTCATGGGGCACCTCCTCCGCCTCTTCCACTTCCAGGGTCCCGCCGCCGGCCGCGGCGGGCGTGAGCCGTCCGGGCCCCGGGAAAGGACCACCGGCCGCTTGCTTCCCCGGCCCCGCGTCAGCCCCACATCTTCTTGCGCCAGCGCGGTCCGACCTGCGCCCACTCCGTCTCCCAGGCCCGCATCCGTCGGCGGTCCAACGGGCGCCGGGCGAGGCGGGAGCCCAGCAGGACGCCGGTCGCGGTGCCCAGTGCGGCCAGTGTGCCCGTGATCGCCGACTGGAGTTCGGCCGCCGAGGCGGTGAGGGGCTCGGCGACCAGCCGGCCCGAGCCGTCGGTCCACGTGGTGACCTTGCCGCCGGTCTCGCCGCCGGGCTCGACCTTGGCCCGGCCGGTGTGGGTGGCCCCGTCGGCGTCGGTCCAGCGCACCTGCGCCCAGACCAGGCCGTCGCCGACGCCGTCGTCTGCCGCGGGCGGGGCCTTCGGGGCGTCGGCGGTGAGGACGGCGGTCACCTGGTGCACGGCCGCGCGGTGCGCGTCGAGGAGGTGCTGCGTCCCGGTCCCCGCCGACACACCGGCGAGAACTCCGCCGGCCAGGGCCAGGATCCAGGCGCTCAGGATGATCCACGCCTCCACGCGGTCGCTGAGGCGGCGCAGCGGATTGGCCCGCCAGCGCCAGAGCCACCGCCGCCCGGTCCCGCGTCCCCGTCCCGTCCTCGCCATCGCCGACACCTCCCGCCGGGGTGACCTGCTCACCGGCCGATACGGGTCATCCCCGGGCCCCGCTGCCGTAGGGGGCGTACAGGTCGAGCAGCCGGGTGCGGGCCGCCTGCAGCCGGCGGACCACGGCCTCGCCGGCCCACTGCGCGACGACCTGGCCGAGTTCGGCATCGTCCTCGCACAGGTGGCGCACGGCCGCCGCGTCGAACTCGAAGGCACGCACCGGGCCCACGGTCCGGGCGCTGAAGCGCCGCCGGTACGGCGGGAACCGCGCGGACCAGCCGAGGAGTTCACCGCTGCCGAGGGTGTCGATCACGGCCGGCTGGGCACCGGGCACCCGCATCTCCAGGGCGACGGTGCCGGACTCTATGATCCACAGCCGGTCGGCGGGGCCGCCCTCCGCGAAGAGCCGGATGCCGCCCGGGTAGCGGACCTCGTGCGCCAGGGACATCAGCCGGCCCCGGTACTCGGCGGGCAGCGTCCTGGTCGGGCGGGGTGTGGTCAGGGTGGTCATGGGGGGCCTCCTCGATGCCGGCGCGCCGGCAGAGGTCGCGATGATCGGTGCCGAACACCTCCTGCTCCCAGCGTCGGCCACGAACGCCCCCGCCGCATGGGCCGACCGGCCCCTTGCAGCGGCCCGGTCGGCCGGTCCCGCCCGCATCGCCCCGCGGGCCGCCGTCGGCCGGGGCGTCCGCCGTGAGCCGCGCCCGGCCGGGCCGCCGCGAGACTAGGAGTGTGCCGAGCCGGTCCCCCGCACGGGCGGAACGCGCTCCGCCGCTCCACGCCCCCGCGCACGCGGCCCGCGACACCCGCCCCGACCACGCGCGTCCGAACCCGCCCCGCACCACGTCCCCGTGCCGGCTCCCCCCCCCGCCCCCGGGGAGCCGCCCGGGCGCGCTTGCCGACGCCCGCCGCGCCCGCCCCGCCCCGCCCGCGGACGGCCTCGGCGGCACCGGTCGCCCGGGCACGGGAGCCGTCAGACGGTGAGCGGCAGTCCCGTCGCCGTCCGGACGGTGAGGACGTCGCGGACGGGTCGGCGCGGGGTGCGGCGGACCGTGTTGACGTAGCCGAGGCGCAGGATCACCTGGGGGTGGCCGCCGCCGAACACGGAGCGGCGGACCCGGCGGCGCAGGTCCGGCAGTTCCAGCGGCTGGGTGTGGAAGGCGGCGGCGACGCCGGCCGCGGCGGCGTGCAGCAGCATCCGCTGCAGGCCCTGGCCGGTGCGCACCCAGTCGGTGCGCTGGTCGTGCCGCGTGTCCAGCAGGACGACCAGGCCCAGGGAGGGCCGCAGGGTGCGCTGGGCGGGGCCGCCGTCGTGGCCGCGCCGGGTGTGGGCGGCGTAGTCGCGCCCGGCGAAGGCGGTGGTGTCGGGGTTGCGCGGGTAGGCGTGGGCGGGGATGCCGTCGGCTCGCCCGCTGCCGGCGCGCGGCGTCCACTCGGCGAGTTCGCGGCCGCAGTCGGGCAGCGCCCGCCGGGTGGACTCGGCCTCGCGGATCAGCAGGGCGAGGTGGCGCAGGTCCTCCCGGCCGGAGACGGTGTACAGCCCGGCGCCCTCCACTCCGGCGTGCCGGCGCAGCTGCTCGATGAGGCGGGCGGACAGCGGGTCGGGGCGGAACGGGCCGCGATGGGTGTGCCGCTGCGGCAGCGCGGCGAACAACCGCTCCTCCTCGGCGCTGGGCGGCGCGTACGGCCCCCAGTGGACGGTGGCCACGTGCCAGGGCCGCGCGGGGTCCGGGAACAGCGCGACGCGGGGCAGGAAGCCGAGGTGGCGCACGGCCAGCCGTACGTTGTACAGCGCGGCGCCGCAGCTGATCAGCGTCTCCCGCCCGTCCGGGTCGGAGGCGGTCAGCATGCGGGTCGGGTCGGCGTGCAGGTGCAGTTCGCCGTCCCGGGCGACGAAGCGCCAGGGCTGGGCGTTGCAGTGCGAGGGCGCGGTGACGGCCGCGCGGACGAGGTAGTGGGCCGCGTGATCGGGCAGCAGGTGAGACCCCCCGGGCATCGCTGGTACCGCCGTTTCAGTCATCCGTCCGTCCCTTCCGGTCTTCCTCCCCCCATCACAGGCGCCGGCGGGGCCGGCCGGTAGGGCCGTTGGGGCGTGCCGTGCGGCTCACGTGGGGCACGGACGGCGGCCGGGGGCGCGGGCGGGGTCCAACGGCCCTGGCACGGGCGGGAGCCGGGGGGCGGTCGGCCCCCGCGGGGTGCGCCGCTCGGCCCATGCCCCGGCGGTGCCGGGCACGGCACAGTGGTGGCGAGCCCGTGAGACCGGCGGCACGGGGCGCGTCCCTCATCTGCGCCCTGACGCCGCTCGCGGTCCTCGCCTCGGGTCTGGCAGGCGGATGCCCGATGCGGGGTCGCGGGTCTCACGGGCCGGTGCCGGTGTGGGGACCGGCATCTGCCGCCCAGGCGGCTCCTCGGAGGGGGCGGACCAGGTCACCCGCCCCCGTGCCGGGCCCGTGGCAGGCCGGCGACGTCGGAACGGACGTCAGCGGACACCGCCGCCCCACGGGCCCGGCGCTCCGGTTCCTCCCCTTCCTGTCCTTCCGGGCTCCCGCGTTCCGCGCGGCACCGACGACAATGGGAGGAGGAGTGCGGGCCGGCCCAGGGAGGTGCCCGGGAGTCATGGTCGTCAGGGTCGCGCTGGCCGGGGACACGATGCTGGGGCGCGGCGTCGCGGAGGCGCTGCGGCACAGCCGGCCCGGCCCGTTGTTCTCCCCCGCGGTCCACACCGCCGTCCGGGACGCGGACCTGTTCCTGGTCAACCTGGAGTGCTGCGTGTCGGACCGGGGTGCCCCGGTCGACGTGCCGGGCAAGCCGTTCTTCTTCCGCGCCCCGCCCCGCGCGGCCGACGTCCTGGCGGGCCTCGGCGTGGACGCCGTGTCGCTGGCCAACAACCACGCCCTCGACTACGGTCCCGACGCCCTGCTGGACACCCGGGCCGAGCTGGCCCGGGCCGGCGTGCGGTCGGTCGGGGCGGGGGCGGACGCGGCGGCGGCCAGGGCGCCGCTGGTGGTGACGGCCGGCGGGCTGCGGCTCGGGATCCTCGCGCTCACCGACCACCCCGCCGAATTCGCGGCCGGACCGGACCGGCCCGGGGTGGCGTACGCGAACCTCTGGGACGAGGACGTGCCCGAGTGGGCGGTCCGGGCGCTGGGGGACCTCGCCGGAGCCGGCTCCGTGGACCTGGTCGTCGTCACGGTCCACTGGGGGCCGAACATGACCGCCCGTCCCGTGCCCCACGTCCGGCGGGCCGCCTCGGCGCTCACCGCCGCCGGCGCGGACCTGGTGGTGGGGCACTCCGCCCACGTCTTCCACGGCTTCACCCGCCCCGTCCTGTTCGACCTGGGCGACTTCGTCGACGACTACGCCGTCCATCCGAGCCTGCGCAACGATCTCGGCCTGCTGTGGTTCGTCACCCTCGGCGGGGACGGTCCGCTGCGTACCGAGGCGGTCCCCATCGCCCTGGACTACTGCCACACCCGCCTGGCGAACCGGGACGAGTACGCGTGGATCGCCGACCGTCTCACCCGGCTCTGCGCCGAGTCGGGCACGGCCGTCACCGACGAGGGCGACCGCCTTTCGGCGGACTGGCCGCCCCCGCCCCGGGCCACCGCGTGACCGGCGGGCCAGGCGGGTCCGGCGCCACGTCACGGTCACCGGCACCCGCTCCGGCGGCCGGCCCGCGAGCCCACCCGGCCCGGCACCGTGCGCCGGCCACGGTCACGGCTACCGCCACCGCCGCGGCCGCGACGGCGAGGCGCGCACCCGGCCACCCGTGCACCGGCGGGAATCCGTTCGGCCCCGGTGCGGGGCCGGGCGGGCCCTGTCCGGGGGTGGGGGTCGGGCGGGACACTACGGGGAGGAGCCCGTGTCCGGGCGGGTGGAGCTGTGATGCGGGGAGGTGGCGGCCGTGCCGCGCCCGATCGTCGTAGGAGTGGACGGCTCGCACGAGAGCCTGGCCGCCGCCGACTGGGCGGCCCGGGAGGCGCTGCGGCGCGGGCTGCCGCTGCGCCTGCTGTACGCGGACGAGGAGCTGGGCACCGGCTCCGGTCCGCCGGAGTCCGACGCCTCGCGGTACTGGGCGGACAAGGTGCTGCGGGCGGCGGCGGACCGGATCGAGGAGTGCCTGCCGCAGGTGCCGCTGAGCACCGAGCGGGTCGCCCGTCCGGCCGCCGAGGCGCTGGTCGCGGCGGGGTCGCGGGCGGAGCTGCTGGTGGTGGGCAGCAGGGCGTTCGGCGGGATCGGCGGGTTCATGGCCGGGTCGGTCGCGTCGGCCACGGTCGCGCGCGCCGACCGGCCCGTGGTCCTCGTGCGCGCCGACCGGCCGCCGGTCGACGGCCCCGGTGTCCCGGACGTCTCGGACCCGGGTGTCGGCCGCCCGGTCGTGGTCGGCGTGGACGCGGAGCAGCCCTGCGAGGAGGTGCCGGCGTTCGCCTTCGACGCGGCGGCGCGGCGGGGCTCGCAGCTGTGGGTGGTGGCCGGCTGGCAGCTTCCGCTCGCCGTGCGCCCGGCCCCGGAGGCGGTGACGGCGGCTCAGCAGCAGGACACCGAGCGGGCGGTGGCCCGGATCCTCGACCCGTGGCGGGCACAGTACCCGGCTGTGGTGGTGCGGGTGCTGGTCGTCCAGGGGCACCCCGCGCAGGAGTTGCTGCGCACGTCGCGGGAGGCGGCCCTGCTGGTCGTGGGCCGCCGGATCCGCGCACCTCGCCTGCTCCCGCACACCGGCCCCGTGACCCACGCGATGATCCATCACGCCCGCTGCCCGGTGGCGGTCGTCCCGCACCGCTGACCGGTACGGGTGCCGCCGCCCCTCCCGTCAGCCGACGAACTCCCCGACCGCCGCCTTCAGATCGCTCAGCCCCTGCTTGGCGTCGGCGAAGAACATGCCGGTCTTCGGGTCGGTGTACAGCTCGTTGTCGACGCCCGCGTAGCCGTGGCCCATGGAGCGCTTGACCACGACGACGCTGCGCGCCCGGTCGACGTCGAGGATGGGCATCCCGGAGATGGCGTTGCCGGACTTGCGGGCGAGCGGGTTGGTGACGTCGTTGGCGCCGATGACGAGGGCGACGTCGGCCTGCGGGAACTCGGGGTTGACGTCGTCCATCTCCTTCAGCTGGGTGTAGGGCACGTTGGCCTCGGCCAGCAGCACGTTCATGTGGCCGGGCATGCGGCCCGCGACCGGGTGGACGGCGTAGCTGACGTCGACGCCGTGGTCGGTGAGCAGCTGGGCGAGGTCGCCGAGTTCGTGCTGTGCCTGTGCCGCGGCCAGGCCGTACCCGGGGACGAAGATGACCTTGCGGGCGTAGGCGAGCTGAATGGCGACGTCGTCCGCGCCGACCGACCGCACGTGGGCGGGTCCCCCGGTGCCGGCCGCGGCGGGCCCGTTGTCCGCGGTGCCGAAGCCGCCGACGACGATGCCGGCGAGGGAGCGGTTCATGGCGTCGGCCATCAGCTTGGTGAGGATGCCGCCGGAGGAGCTGACCAGCATGCCCGCGATGATCAGGGCGGTCTCGTTCAGCACGAAGCCGGCCATCGCGACCGCGGAGCCGGTGAAGGCGTTCAGCAGGGCGATGACGACCGGCATGTCGGCGCCGCCGATGGGCAGCACCATGGTCACGCCGAACAGCAGCGCCACGGCCACCAGTCCGAACAGGGCGGTCCGGGAGTCGGGGGCCAGCACCAGCCACACGGTCCCGGCGACGAAGGACGCGGGCAGCAGCGCGTTGAGCAGTCGCGCCCCGGGGAAGACGACGGGTGCGCCGGAGACCAGGCCCTGCAGCTTGCCGGCCGCGACGAGGGAGCCGGAGAAGGTGACCGCGCCGATGACGATGTCCAGCGCGGCGGGCAGGGACACGCGGGCGCCGAGCAGCGCGGCGTCCTCGGTCTGGAGGACGTCGCTGACCGCGATGAGGGCCGCCGCGCCGCCGCCGACGGCGTTGAACAGACTGACCAGTTGGGGCATGGCGGTCATCCGCACCGACCGGGCGCTCCACAGGCCGAGGCTCGCGCCGACCAGTCCGCCGGTGATCAGCACGGTCCAGCCGGTGCGGGTGATCAGGCCCTGGTGGGCGACCAGCCAGACGGTCGCGCCGATGGCGACCGTCATGGCCGCGGCGGACAGAGTGTTGCCGCGTCGGGCGGTGCGCGGGTGGTTCATCAGGCGCAGGCCGAGCACGAAGCAGGCGGCCGCGCCGAGGAAGACGTAGTGGACGGCGTTCTCGACGGTGTCCATGTCACCGCACCTTCCCGGCCGGCGACTGCCCGGCGCCCGACTGCCCGGCGCCCGACTGCCCGGCGCCGGACCGCCCGTCGCCCGACTGCTCGGGGGCGGGGCGTTCGGCGGTCGGCTTCGGCTTGAACATCTCCAGCATGCGGTCGGTGACGACGTATCCGCCGACGACGTTCATCGCGCCGAACACCATGGCCGCGAAGGCGAGGGTGTAGCCGATCCAGTTGTGTGCGTGGGCGGCGATGAGCATGGCCCCGACGACGACGATGCCGTGCACCGCGTTGGAGCCGGACATCAGCGGGGTGTGCAGGGTCGCGGGGACCTTGCTGATCACCTCGATGCCGACCAGGACGCTCAGCACGAAGACGGTGATCGCGGTGAGGAGGTCGAGCTGGGTCATGGGGCGGTCTCTCCCATCAGGGCGCCGGTGATCTCGTCGGCCGGGTCGAGGACGAGTTCGCCGTCGCGCACGAGGTGGCGCAGCAGCGCGACGAGGTTGCGGGCGTAGGCGGTGGACGCCGCGGTCGCCATCGCCGACGGCAGTCGTCCGGCGCCGATCACGGTGACGCCGTTGTCCAGGACGTCTGTCTTGTCGGGTTCGGAGCCCTCGACGTTGCCGCCGAGGTCGCCGGCGGCGAGGTCGACGACGACCGAGCCGGGGTTCATCCGCTCCAGTACGGCGGCGGTGACCAGCAGGGGCGGCCTGCGGCCCGGCACCTGGGCGGTGGTGATGACGACGTCGCTGCGGGCGATGTGCGCGTCGAGGGCGGCGCGTTGGGCCCGCTGCTCCTCCTCGGTCAGCTCCCGGGCGTAGCCGCCGCGCCCGGTGCCCGGCTCGCGCTCCGGCGGGCCCTGCACGTCGAGGAACCGGGCGCCGAGCGACTCCACCTCGCCGCGTGACTGGGGGCGTACGTCGTAGGCGGTGACGACGGCGCCCAGGCGGCGGGCCGTGGCGATGGCCTGCAGTCCGGCCACCCCGGCGCCGAGGACCAGCACCTGCGCGGGGCGCATGGTGCCGGCCGCGGTGGTCAGCATCGGGAAGAAGCGGTCGTAGGTGTCGGCGGCGAGGACGGCCGCCCGGTAGCCGGCGATGTTGGCCTGGCTGGTCAGGGCGTCCATGGACTGGGCGCGGCTGAGGGTGCGGGGCAGCAGGTCGAGGCTGACGGTGCGCACGCCGCGCCCGGTCAGCTCCTGGACCAGGTCGGGGTGGCGCAGCGGTTCGAGCAGACCGATCAGGGTCTGGCCGGCGCGCAGGGCCGCGGTGCCGTCGGCGTCCGGCGGGCCGACGCACAGGACGGCGTCGGCGCGGGCGTACAGCTCGTCGGGCGGGACCACCCGCGCGCCGGCCTCGGTGTAGTCGGCGTCGGTGAACCACGCTCCCGAGCCCGCACCGGTCTCGACGAGCACGTCGATCCCGGCCCGGCGCAGGAGGGTGACGGCCTCGGGGACGATAGCCACCCGGCGTTCCCCGGGGGCTCGTTCCCGTACGGCTCCCACGGTGACGGTTCCCATGTTCTGCGGCCTCCCCAATGGCCCGGTCGCGGCCGGGCCTCGGAACTCGACGACGGGCCGTGCCCCGGCCCGCCCGCCGAGCACGGTTTCGGAGATCGGCACAGTGCTGGGAGCATTGTCCGCCGGTGGCGCGACGCTGACCAGGCGTACGGCACGGTGCCCTCCTCGGACGGATCAATCCAGCCTCACCTGGAGCACCGCGCGGGGGAAAGGGCCGACGGCCCCTCGGTGAGGGGCCGTCGGGTGATCGGGCGGGCCGAGGGGCCCGGGTGGCGCTACTCCCCGTCGCCGACCGGCACCCGCCACTGAAGGGTCGAGCCGCCCTCCGGCGGGCAGGTCACCGCGAGTTCGCCGCCGTACTGCTCGGCGCGCTCGGCCATGTTGCGCAGCCCGCTGCGCCGGCCCTCCGCCGGGATGCCCACCCCGTTGTCGGAGACCGTCAGCCGTACCTCGCGGCCGTCGGTCGCCAGCATGACGTCGGCGCGGTCGGCCCGCGCGTGGCGGGCGACGTTGGTGAGCGCCTCGGAGAGCACGGCGACCACATGGTCGGCGATCTCGCGGGGCACGGCGGTGTCGACCAGGCCCTCCATCCGGACGCTGGGTGCGAAGCCGAGCACCGGAGCGGTCTCGCCGACCACCCGGACGACCCGCGCGCGCAGTCCGGAGCCGCCGGATGCCTCGCGGGAGCGCAGGCCGAAGATCGTCGACCGGATGATCTTGATGGTCTCGTCCAGGTCGTCCACCGCCCGCACGACCCGCTCGGCGGCCTCCGGGTGCTCGATGAAGCGCCCGGCGCTCTGCAGGGTCATACCGGTGGCGAAGAGCCGCTGGATGGCGAGGTCGTGCAGGTCACGGGCGATCCGGTCGCGGTCCTGGAGCACCGCGATCTCCTCGGCGTCCTGACGGCGCTGGGCCAGCTCCATCGCGACCGCCGCCTGCGCGGCGAAGCCCTGGAGGGGGTCGATCTCCTTCTCCGAGAAGGGGGCGTGGCCCTGGCCGGAATGGCGCACCAGCAGCAGCGCACCGCTCACCTCGTCGCCCGACCCGATGGGCACGGCGACGGCGGGCCCCAGTCCGGCGAAACGCGACGAGCCGGCCTTGATCCGCCTGTCGGTCGGCGCGTCGGCACTGGTCGCCGGGGCCGCGGTGGTGAACGCCTCCCCGAGGAGGCTGCCGTCCACGGGGAGCACCAGTCCCTGGTGCTTCTCCGCCTCGGCGCCGAGCGCCAGTTCGACGGTGAGGGAGCCGGTGTCCTCCATGGGGGTGGCGACGACGGCCAGGGCGGCGCCGGTGATCTCCCGGGCCCGGTCGGCGATCAGCCGGAGCACCTCGGTGCGCTCGCTGCCGGACATCAGGCTCTGGGTGATCTCCGCGGTGGCCCGCAGCCACCGCTCGCGCAGCCGGGACTCCTCGTACAGGCGGGCGTTGTCGATGGCGACGCCGGCCGCGACGGCGAGCGTCGACAGGACGGACTCGTCGTCCTCGTCGAACTGCGCCCCGTCGCGCTTCTCGGTGAGGTACAGGTTGCCGAAGACCTGGTCGCGCACCCGGATGGGGACGCCGAGGAAGCTGTTCATCGGCGGGTGGTGCGCCGGGAAGCCGTACGAGGCGGGATGCTCGGAGAGCTTCGTCAGGCGCAGCGGCTCGGGGTGGCGGATCAGCTCGCCGAGGATGCCGTGGCCCTCGGGGTAGTGGCCGATCTCGCGGATCTGCTCGTCGTCGATGCCGACGGTGTGGAAGTCCGACAGGCTCGTGCCGTCGGGGCCGATCACGCCGAGCGCGGCGTACTGGGCGTCGACGAGGACGGCCGCGGCCTCGACGATGCTGTGCAGGGCCTGCTCCAGGTCGAGTTCGCGGCCGACCGACAGCACCGCCTCCAGCAGGCTGTGCACCCGGTCGCGGGTGCCGCGGGCCGCGTCGAGGCGTGCCTGCAGCTCCTCCAGCAGTTCGTCCAGCCGGAGCTGCGGGAGCCGTACACGGGCCTCGCCGTTGCCCTCCTCAGCGTCTGTCACCCGTGGTCCTCCCGATCCCCGTACCGTGTTCCGCGCCCGGCCGTCCGGGCTCACCAGCCACGGTAACGTCCCAGGGCAGGCGACGATACGGGATGCGCACGCGCCGGCTCGCCCCGGGGTGGGCCGGAACACGGTTCCGTGCGGCGCGGCCGACGCGGGGCCGGGGCGTCTACTCCGGGCGGCGCAGCCGGTCCTGGGCCTGGGTGGCGATGACGGCCGCCTGAATGCGGCGTTCCACGCCGAGCTTGGCGAGCAGCCGGGAGATGTGGTTCTTGACGGTCTTCTCGGCGAGGAAGAGCTTCTGCCCGATCTGCCGGTTGGTCAGTCCCTCCCCGATGAGGGCGAGGATCTCGCGCTCACGCGCCGTCAGACCGGGCAGGACGTCGGGTTCCTCCTCCTGGTGCTGGTCGTGGCGGAGCCGGGCCATCAGCCGGGCGGTGGCGCTGGGGTCCAGCAGGGACTGCCCGGCGGCGACCGTGCGGACCGCGGAGACCAGGTCGGAGCCCTGGATCTGCTTGAGCACGTAGCCGCTGGCGCCCGCCATGATGGAGTCCAGCAGCGCCTCCTCGTCGTCGAAGGAGGTCAGCATCAGACAGGCCAGGTCGGGCATCCGGGAGCGCAGGTCGCGGCAGACGGTGACGCCGTCGCCGTCCGGCAGGCGGACGTCCAGCACGGCCACGTCGGGGCGGAGCGCCGGGACCCGCACCAGGGCCTGCTCGACGGTCGCCGCCTCACCGACCACGGTGATGTCCGGCTCGTCGTTCAGCAGGTCGTGCACGCCGCGCCGCACCACCTCGTGGTCGTCCAGCAGGAAGACCCTGATCGGTGTCTCGGGGTCCGGCCGCCGGCTGTCCGCCATCGGTTCACTCCTCGTGTCGTCGTTCACTGTCGTGTCGCGTTCGGTCGTCCGCGGGGGCACGCGCTCGGCGCGGTCGGGCCCGTAGCCGATCCTCCCCCAGCCGCGGCCGGACGGACCAGGGCCGATCGGCCCTGATGAACGGGTTCCCCCGTTCGCCGGTCCCGTGCAGGACCCCCGGCCCGCGTTCGGGGCCGGGCGGCCCCTGGGGCGCGCGGGGCGGCGGAGTCACGCTGAGGGGGCCGACGGACGAACGAAGGAGGGGAGCAGATGACTCCCAGGGACACCGCAGCCCGGAACACCGCCGCCACCGGCACGGTGCTGGTGCGGGCCGAGGGCGACGTGCGCGAGGACGACCTCGCCTACGTGCGGGCCAAGGTGGACGCGGCCCTCGACCGGCCGGGACTGCCCGCCGTCTCCGGCGAGGTGCGCGTCGCGCACGTCCCGGCGCACACCGGGCAGCCGTGGTCGGCGGGCGGCGAGATCCGCGTCGGCTGCGACCTGGTCCTGGTGCACGCCGACGAGGCGAGCGCCCACGAGCTCGCCGACCGGCTGCAGGACCGGCTGCGCGGCCAGGTCGACCGGGTGCTGCACCGCGGTGAGACGGCCCGGCGGGCGACCGCCCCGCCGCCGTGGCGAGGTGGCCCGGGGCAGGGCGGACGGGTCTGAGACCCGGGCCGGGTCCCGTACGGGGCGGCGGGCCCGGGAAGGCGGGTCCGCCGTCCGTGCGACGAGCGAAGGAGGAGCGCCGTGGAACCGAGCACCGTCGGTGAGGTGATGACCCGCGAGGTCGTCCACGCCCACCGGGCGACACCGTTCAAGGAGCTGGTGCGCCTGCTGCACCGCCACGGCATCAGCGGTCTGCCGGTGGTCGACCACGACGACAAGGTGCTCGGCGTGGTGTCGGGCACCGATCTGGTGCGTGCGCAGGTGACCCACGGGGAGGCCCCGGGAGGCCGGCCGGTCACCGCCGAGCAGCTGATGTCGACACCGGCGATCACCGTGCACCCCGAGCAGCCGGTCCCGGCCGCGGCGCGCGTGATGGAGCGGCACCACGTCGAGCGCCTGCCGGTGGTCGACGAGGAGGACCGGCTGATCGGCATCGCCACCCGCCGCGATCTGCTGCGGGTCTTCCTGCGCAGCGACGAGGCGATCCGGCGGGATGTGCTGGACACCATCCGGGCCGGCGCGCCGGGGCTGCCGGCGGACGCCGTCGACGTCTCCGTGCGGGAGGGCATGGTGACGCTGTCCGGGCAGATCGCCCACCGGGACGACGCCGCGTCGGCGGTGTGGGTGGCCTGGCGGGTGGACGGCGTCGTCGGCGTGGTCAACGCGCTGACGTACACCGCCGAGGAAGCCCGGCATGCCTGAGCGCGGCCGGCCGGCCCTCCGGCCCGGGCCCGCAGGGTCGGTCGGCCGCGCGGCGGGGCCGAACGGCCCTAGCCGCCGACGGCCGCGAACCGGTCGAATGACCTGATCGAACAGCGTCGACCCCGTGGAACGCCTCATGCCCCTCGACCATGTCCGGCCCACCCCGGTGGGCCCGCGCCGGAGCATCGACCTCGACAGCGCCGAGGCGCTGCGGCTGCTGGGCAGCGTCTCCTTCGGGAGGATCGTCTTCACCCGGCACGCGCTGCCTACCGTGCGGCCCGTCAACCACGTCCTGGTGGACGGGGACGTCGTCATCCGCACCCACGAGGGCGCGGCCCTGACCACCCGCACCCGGCAGGCCGGCGACCCCGGCGTGGTCGTCGCCTACGAGGCGGACCACATCGACCCCGAGACGCACCTCGGATGGAGCGTCGTCGTGACGGGATACGCCCATCTGGTCGCCGACCCGGCGGAGCTGGACCGCTACCGGGCGCTGCTGCGGCCGTGGGTGGCACAGACCATGGACTACGCGGTCCGTATCCGCCCGGATCTGGTCACGGGCATCCGGCTGGTGCCGGCCGAGGCGGCACCGTCCGGCTGACCCCGCCGTCCGCCTGCCTCACCGCATCGGCCTCCCTCCGGCACGCCGGAGGGAGGCCGATGTCCGTGCGGGCTCATTCGTGGGGCACGACGGCGACCGGGGCCTCGGCGTGGCGCAGCAGGGTGTCGAGGACGGGGCCGATCTGGGGGCCGACGGCCGGGTGACGGGTGCGGCGGCCGACGACGACCAGGCAGGCGTCGCGGGAGGCGTCGGCGAGGTGCGGGCCGGGCGAGCCGACGACGGTCTCCTCGACGACCGGGACGTCCGGGTACTTCTCCCGCCAGGGGCGCAGCGCCGCGGCGCAGGTCGCGTCGGCGCCGGCCGCGAGGTCGTCGGCGGCGCCGGCCGGGTCGGGCGCGGAGCCGTGCACGACCCGCAAGGTGGCGGCGCGGCGCTCGGCGGCGTCGAAGGCGTACGCCAGGAGGGCCTCGCAGGGCCGCTCGGGCTGGTTCAGGCCGAGGACGACGTCCCGGTACGGTCCGGTCCCGGCGGGGCGCCCCGGTGCGTCCGGCAGGTGTTCGGCGGCGGGGTCCGCGCCCGCGCGGACCAGGACCACCGGCTGCTCGGCGCGGGCCACGACGGCCGCCGCGACCGAGCCGAGCAGGTATCCGGCGGTGCGGCCGCGTCCCCGGGAGCCCAGCACCAGGACCGGGGAGCGCCGTGCCAGGGCGGACAGGGCCTGGGCGGGCCGTCCGGCGACCTGCTCGGCGGCGACGTCCAGTCCGGGATGACGGCGCGCCAGTTCGGCCGCGGCCTCGGTGAGCATCCGGGCGTCGCGGTCCGCACCGGACGGCGGCCGCTCCCGCACGTGCACGAGCCGCAACGGCGCGGTGTGCAGCACGGCCTCGCGCGCGGCCCAGCCGGCCGCGGCGGCACTCTCGGGCGAACCGTCCAGGGCGACGGTGACGGTACGGGACATCAGGACCCCTCCTCGAAAACCTGCCCCCACTCTCCCGGTTCACCAGGCGCCACAGCAGGGCCCACCGGTCCCCCGGGCCTCCCCCGTTCGACCCGCCGTGATCAGGCCGACCAGGGAAGCGCCTGCGCCGAAGACGCCGGCGCGGGCGCTTCTCGGGTGGTGTGCCCGGTCAGTGGGTGGACAGGGAGCCGTCCCGGCCGAGCGGGGTGGGGATCCGGGTGGTCAGGGCGAGGGCGTCCAGGTGGGCCCGGACGTAGGGGACGGCGACGAGCGGGAGTTCGCCGTCGACGAAGGCGGGCTGGACGTTGACCTCGAAGACGACGCCGCCGTTCTCGACGGCCAGGTCGACGCCGGCGAACGGCAGGCCGACCGACGCGGTGGCCGCGACGGCGAGTTCGGTGAGGCGGGGCGAGAGGTCGGGCGGGTCGATGAACACCGCGGTGGCGCCCTGGCAGGTGTTGCAGGGGGTGTCGACCGCGGGCTGGAGGTGTTCGCGGGCGTGGATGACCCGGCCGTCGAGGACGAAGACGCGGAACTGGTGGCGCCGTCCGTCGGCGGTGACGTTTCCGGCGTCGCGGGAGAGCAGCCAGTCGGTGTCCCGCTCGGCGTAGTAGGCCGCGGCGTCGGCCAGTCGGTCCGGGGTGGTGACGTGGAAGGTGTCGTTGCCGCCGGTGCCGACGACCGGCCGGGCCCAGGTGTCGCCGCCGAGCCGCTCGAAGGCGTCCAGCGCCTCGCGCGCGGTGGGCCGGGAGAGGACCGCGGTCTCCATCTGGGCGATGCCGTCGCGGGCGAAGCGCCGCACGGTGAGGTTCTTCTCGGTGGCCGTGCGCCAGGCGTCGGGCCCGGTGGCCAGGGTCACCACGCCGTGCGCCGCCAGGAGCCGCTGGAAGCCGGCGAGCGTCTGCCTGCGGTGCGGCGGGATCTCGTAGAGCAGCACCGCGTCGGGCACGACGTCCAGGTCCTCCTCGGGGACCTGGAGCCGTAACCGGCCGCCGTCGCGGACCGCACGGCCGGTGCCGCCGGTGGCGAAGTGCCGGGAGTCGATCCGCACCGGCGCGGCGCCGGTGAGCAGGTGTGCCGCCTCGGCCAGGTACTCCCGGCAGCCTTCGGGCGACGTCGGGTCGGCGATCAGGGCGATGCACGGTCGGGACACAGCGGCCTCCACTGGCTCTCGACGCCGCCCGCGCCGTGGGCACCCTGTCGTACGGCCCGAGCGGTGTCACGAATGGTGCCTGTCGCGCGGGGTGGTCGCGTACGCCGCTCGCGGGAG
The DNA here is from genome assembly GCF_057707805.1 of Streptomyces sp. bgisy159. Classification (NCBI taxonomy): domain Bacteria; kingdom Bacillati; phylum Actinomycetota; class Actinomycetes; order Kitasatosporales; family Streptomycetaceae; genus Streptomyces; species Streptomyces sp. bgisy159. The sequence continues at coordinate 197,540 of NZ_JBYIQX010000006.1, forward strand.
GGCCGGGCGGGGCGGACGGTGACCTGGGGGGTGCTGGTGCGCGCCCCGCCGGATCCGCGTCGCAGGGCTTGGGCGCCACACTGTAGGCGGGCGGCGGGTGGCCCTGACAGGGCGCACGCCCGCCGCCGCTTCTGCCCCGTCCTCTGCGCCGTCCGCCCCGTGTGTGCGCCCCGTACCCGCGTGGCGGGAGCCGCGGGGCTCCGGTGCCGCCCGTGCCGAGGGGTGCGGTCAGTCGTGCGGGGCGGTGGGGACCAGCACCACGGGGCAGTGCGACCGGAGCAGCAGGGCGTGCGCCACGGCGCCGAGGTGGGGGCCGAGGGGGCCGCTGCGGCGGTGGTGGCCGATGACGACCACGCCGGCGTCCCGGGTGGCGTCCAGCAGCGCCCGGGCCGGCGCGGTGCGCACCGTGCGGGCGTCCACGCCGACCCGCGGGTGGAGTTCGCGCAGTTCGGCGACGCCGAAGCGGGGCACGGCCTCCTCGGCGAGGTCCAGGCGGGCCTCGGCGCGCTGGCCGGGGCTGGTGGCCGGCACCAGCGAGGGCAGTTCGGGGCGGGAGTGACGGTGGCCGTGCGCGTGCAGGACGCGCAGGGCGACCCCGCGCCGGGAGGCCTCGCGGAAGGCGAAGGCGGCGGCGCGGGTGTCGTCGTCGCTCGCCAGACCGACGACGACCGCACGGCCGTCGTCGCACGGGTGGTCGCCGCGGACCACCAGCAGCGGTCCGGGCACCCGGGCGGCCAGCCGGACGCTGACCGAGCGGGCGAGGAGCGAGCCGACGTTGCCGTAGCCGCGGGTGCCGACCACGGTGAGCGCGGCGCCGCGCGCCGCCCGGGCCAGCGCGGGCACCGCGCCGCCCTGCGCCGCCTCCCGCCGGACCACCAGGTCCGGGTGGCGCTCGCCGGCCCGCCGGACCGCCGCGGCGAGCACCGGGGCCGCCTCGTCGAGGTCGGGCACGGCGTACACCACGCGCAGTTCGGCGCCGCGCCGGACGGCGTCGTCCGCCGCCCAGTCCAGGGCGCGGTCGGCGACCGGCGATCCGTCCACTCCCACGACCACGTACTGACCGTTCATGGTCCTTCCCTTCTCAGGTCCGCTCGCCGTCGAGCGGCCGACACGACGATGCTCGCGCCCGGTCGCCCGCCCGGACAGGGGCCGCAGGAACCCACCGGGGCTCCGTACGGCCCCGGCGCCCGGGCCGTACGGGCCGGGCGCCGGGGCGGTCGGGTGGCGGTCAGGTGGTGGTGAGGTCGACGCCGTAGAGGCTGCGGCCGCCGACCAGTTCCCGGCCGGTGACCAGTTCGGGTTCGATGCGGACGAAGATCTCGTGCCGCGAGGGGACCCAGGAGCGGGGCCCGGTGCGCACCAGCCGGCCGTGCTCGATCGGGTCGGTGACGACGGTGGCCGGCCCCGTGACGACGACGCTCCACCCGGACTGGGCGGCGGCGTCGACCTCGTCGGCCTCGAAGGCGACCACCGCTCCGTCGACCGCCCGCACCAACTCGGAGGCGGCCGAGGTGCACAGCACGATGGCACCGTCGTCGTCCACGACGAAGTTGACCGGAAGCACGGCCGGCAGGGCGTGGCGGGTGTGCACGATGCGGCCGATGGGCACGCGTTCGAGCAGCCGCAGGCACTCCTGCGGTCGTAGCTCTCGGAATCCGTCATTGGGGTACATCGGCTCGTCCGTCTTCCGCCTGGCACGGCTCGGGGTGCGGTACACGTCCATGGTCGGCGTGGCCGGGGCCGGCACCGAAGGGCCATCGGTCCCGGGCGCGACGGACAACAGCCCTTTGTTCCGGCGGGTCCTGGCCCGCTCACGCGACGACACGACGCCCCGTGATCTTTGTCGGCTGGATCCGGACCCACAGCTCGCGCAGCCCGCCCGCCCACGGCGAGGGGTACGCCAGTGCCGCCAGCCGGCCCACGGTCTCCGGGTCGGTGACGTGCCGGGCGTCGCCGCGGACCAGCACGCTCCAGCCCCTGCTGAAGGCGTTGTCGATACGGTCCACCTCGAACGCGACGCGCCGGCCCCCGACCCGGGAGGCGACGGTGCCGGGCGCGGTGCGGTAGAGGACCTGGCCCTCCACCACGGCGTAGTTGACGGGCACGACGACCGGTCCGTGTTCCAGGACCAGCGCCACCCGGCCGACGCCGTGGGTGCCGAGCAGCGCCCGGCACTGGGGCTCGGTGAGCACCGTGAACCCGGGGTGCGGTGCCGCCTCTCCGGGCCCGGGGGGCATCTCGGCGTTTCCGCCGGTGAGTTCACCCATGGTGGTCTCCAGCGCCTCCGCGAGGCGCAGCAGCACCCCGGTGCCCGGAGCGGCGCCGGGGCGTTCCTCCAGGTATCGGAGGTAGCCGGGGGCCACCCCGGCCCGGGCCGCCGCCTCGCCGAGCGTGAGGCCCAGTTGCGCGCGACGCGCCCCGAGACGCCGTCCGAGATCGCCCGGTGCGTGCTTGCCCGGGGCGTCCGGCACAACCTGCTCGACCATGACCGTCACCTTCTCCCGTCGTGACCACAGGCCCAGTGCGACCTCGAACCCGCCGGGTTTGCCCGGCAAGTCCAGCTTGTCCGGCCGCTGGGCGCGCCGCTTGGGCCTATCGGTCCCCGTCCGGCCGCCGTCCGGGGTCGCGCTGCGCCCGGAGTACGGGCCGGGGCAGGAGGGTCCGGTCGGCCCTTCCGGCGGACGCGGCGGGACCGGTTGGCTGGGGTGCATGGCCGACATGTACATCGGGTCCGTGCCCGACCTCTCGGAGTGCCTCGTCGCGGGCACCGTCGTGGTGACGGTGCGCGGCGAGATCGACCTGGAGGTGTCCCGGGCGCTGACCGAGCGCCTGGACGCGCTGACCGCCGGACCCTGCCCCGACGTGGTGCTCGATCTGCGCGAGATGGCGTTCATCGACTGCGCCGGGCTGAGTGTGCTGTGCCGGGCCCGCAACCGGGCCGTCGCCCGCGCCGGCCGGTTGCGGCTGGTGACCGACAGCCCCGGGTTCCGCCGGATCCTGCGCGCCGTACGGCTGGCCGACGTCTTCGAGACGTACGGCACGCTGTCCGGCGGTCTGGCGGCCGACGGGCGGGGCGCAGACGGCCAGGCCGCGGTTCCGGTGACCGTGGCGGGCTGACCCGCAGCGCCGGGCCCGGTCAGCGCCGCCCGCCGCCGGCCGGCGGGTACTCGGTGACCTCGTGGAGCGGCCGGCGCGGGGTGTCGGGGCCGACGGGCCCGTACCCCAGGCGGAGCACCATCTGTGCGTGCCCGGCCGGGCCGGCACCGGCGCGCGTGCGGTCGCGCAGGTCCGGCCACTCCAGCGCCTGGTGCAGCAGGGAGGCGCGTACGCCGTGGACCGTGGCGACCAGCAGGACGCGTTCGAGGGCCTGTCCGGCGCGCAGCCAGTCGGTGCGGCGGTCGTGCTCGGTGCTCAGCAGGGCCAGCACCGGGTGCCGCTCGAACGGCACGGCGGCCAGCCGTTCCGGACGGCGCTGGGCGGTGAAGTCGCGCATCGGCACCCGCTCCCGGGCGTCCTGCGGGCCGATCGCGGCCGGCGGCAGCCCGGTGTCGCCGGGCCGGTAGGGGTCGCGCCGGACCCAGCGGCGGCTCTCGGTGGCCCGGTCGGCGTCGCGCTGGGAACGGCGTTCGCCGCGGGCGGTCAGGTCCAGCAGCGCGGCGGTGTCCGCCGGGCCGGGGAAGTCCAGCCGGGCGCCCTCCGCGCGGGCGGCCGCGCTCAGCGCGGTGCGCACGTCGTCGGGGAGCGGCACGTCGGCGTAGGGGAACCGGCTGCTGTGGCGGCGCCAGATCGCGTCGTACAGGCCGGTGTCGGGGCGGCCCGGGGTGCCGGGGCCGGGTTCGGTGGGGCCGGGTTCGGTGGGGCGGACCGCGGCCAGCAGGTCGGGGTCCTCGGGGCGGGGCAGCAGCCGGGTGAGGGGGGTCCACCCGAAGTGCTCCATGGCGACCCGCAGGTTCAGCACGCAGGCGCCGACCGACAGGTGCAGCGCGCGGCCCACGGGGTCGGTGTGGCGCAGGCCCGGGCCGGGTGCGGCCCGGACCTCGAAGGCGACCGTGTCCGGGTCCAGCCGGAACCGCCACGGCTGTGCGTTGAAGATGGACGGCGCGGCGACCGCGGCGGACACACAGGTCTCCAGGATCGTGGCGTCCAGGGTTGTGCGCTGCATGATGCCCTCCTGGCGCGCGGCTCGGACGGGTGCCGCCTTCGATGCTGCCCGGCCCGCGCCCGAGCCGATGAGGGGCCGTTGGTCCCCGCCGCGGCACCGGCGGGCCCTACGCCGGACGTCCCGCGGCGGGGACGCCGCCACCGCGGATGTGACTCCGCCCTCCCCGGCCACCCGTACGGCGGCCGGCTCGGCGCGGTGCAGCGCCGGGGGTGGGCTGAACGGCCCACCGGGGCGGCCGGCCCGGGCCCCAACGGACCCCCGGGGGCACCTGAGCGGCCCATGCCGGAGGGAGCGGGCGGGTGTCACCGTCGGAGCACGACCGCGACGAGGAGGTGCGGACCCATGAACGGCGGCAGCGGCAGGAAACCGGTTATGTGGCGGTGGCGGGACAATCCGCTGCGACGCCACGACGATGTCGTCGAGGCGTGGATCGTGCTGGTGATGTGGGTGCTGGTGGCCGTGGGGGGCACGCTCGCCGGGCTGTTCACGGCCCGGGCCGCCGACGACGCCTTCGCCCGGCAGCGCGAGGAGCGCTACGCCGTACGGGCCGAGCTGCTCGCCGACGCACCCGACCTCGGCGCGAGGGCCGACGGGGCGAGCACCCGGGTGGTGGCGAAGATCCGCTGGACCACCCACGAGGGGGTCACCCGCACGGACACCGCCTTGGTCGACAGCGGTGGGAAGGCCGGTTCGCGGGTGCAGGTCTGGCTGGACGAGGCCGGCCGGCTGAGCACCGAGCCGCCGAGCGCCACGGAGGCGGCCGTCGAGGCCGCCGTCCTCGGGCTGGCCGCCGCCTCGGCGACCTCCGGTCTGGTCGTGGGCGCGGGCTCCCTGCTGCGGTGGCGCCTGGACCGGCGCCGGATCGACGCCTGGGGGCGGGAGTGGGAGCTGATCGGCCCCCGCTGGGACCACAAGACGAGCTGATTGCCGGGGAACTCCGGCACCGGGCACCGACCACTGCCGCCGCGTGGTTCCGGCACGGGACGCCTGCCCCGGCCGCCGCGGGAACTCCCGCCCGGCAACGCCTGCCCCGGCCGCCAGGTCGGAACGGGCACGCACCCAGCGGGACCCGGCCCCGGGCCCAGCCGTGGCCCGGCTGCCCGTGGCCCACGCGCGTGCTCGGACCGGGCCGGGGACGGCATACGGCCGTCCCCTCGGCAGAGCCGGGCCCCGCCACTGCCCGGCCCGGATTCCGGCGCCCCGGGACTGCGGCGGGCTCGGGACTCCGGCGGGCTCGGATGCCGGCAGCCCTGAGAGCCGACGGTCGGAGCGTGGCGCCGGGCGTCTCGGCGGTCGGGCCCGGGCTCGGCCGAAGGGGACGGGCCGGGAACGGGGCCGGGGAAGCCGGCATCCGCGGTCCCGGGAGTCTGCCGGCGCCGGCCGGGAACGCCCCGAGGGGCGGCCCCGACGGGCCGCCCCTCGGTCACAGCAGCGCGGTCACCGCAGCGCGGTCACCGCGGCGCGGTCGCCGCGGCGCTGCGATCAGACCAGGTCGAACCGGTCCAGGTTCATGACCTTGACCCACGCGTCGACGAAGTCCCGCACGAACTTCTCCCCGGCGTCGTCGCTCGCGTAGACCTCGGCGAGCGCCCGCAGCTCGGAGTTGGAGCCGAAGACGAGGTCGGCCCGGGTGCCGGTCCACTTCAGCTCGCCGGTGACGGCGTCGCGGCCCTCGAAGGCGGTCTGGTCCTCGGACGTCGACTTCCACGTGGTGCCCATGTCGAGCAGGTTGGCGAAGAAGTCGTTGGTCAGCACACCGGGCGTCTCGGTGAGGACGCCGTGCTTGCTCTGCTGGTGGGTGGCGCCCAGGACGCGCAGACCGCCGACCAGGACGGTCATCTCGGGCGCGCTCAGCGTGAGCAGGTTGGCCCGGTCGAGCAGCAGGTACTCGGCGGGCAGCCGGTTGGCCTTGCCGAGGTAGTTGCGGAACCCGTCGGCGGTCGGCTCCAGCGCGGCGAAGGACTCGACGTCGGTGTGCTCCTCGGTCGCGTCGACGCGGCCCGGGGCGAAGGGCACCTCGATGTCGTGGCCCGCGTCCTTGGCGGCCTTCTCCACGGCGGCGGAGCCGGCGAGCACGATCAGGTCGGCCAGGGACACCTTCTTGGCGCCGGCGTTGAACTCCCGCTGGATGCTCTCCAGGGTGCGCAGCACCAGGGCGAGCTGGTCCGGGTCGTTGGCCTCCCAGTTGCGCTGCGGCTCCAGGCGGACGCGGGCGCCGTTGGCACCGCCCCGCTTGTCGCTGCCGCGGTAGGTGGAGGCCGAAGCCCAGGCGGTGGAGACCAGCTGGGCGACGGTCAGGCCGGAGTCCAGGACCTTGGCCTTGAGAGCGGCGACGTCGGCGGCGCCGATCGGCTCGCCCTCGGCCTCGGGCAGCGGGTCCTGCCACAGCAGCGTCTCCTGCGGCACTTCCGGGCCCAGGTACAGCGACTTCGGGCCCATGTCGCGGTGGGTCAGCTTGTACCAGGCACGGGCGAAGGCGTCCGCGAACTCCTCCGGGTGCTCGTAGAACCGGCGGGAGATCTGCTCGTAGACCGGGTCGAAGCGCAGCGACAGGTCGGTGGTGAGCATCGTCGGCAGGTGCTTCTTCGACGGGTCGTGCGCGTCGGGGATGATCGCCTCGGCGTCCTTCGCCACCCACTGCTTGGCGCCGGCCGGGGACTCCGTCAGCTCGTACTCGTACTCGAAGAGGTTCTTGAAGAACCCGTTGCCCCACTGCGTGGGCGTGGCGGTCCAGGTCACCTCCAGGCCGGAGGTGATGGTGTCGCCGCCCTTGCCGGAGCCGTGGGTGGACTTCCAGCCGAGGCCCTGCTCCTCCAGGGAGGCGGCCTCGGGGTCGTTGCCCACGTGGTCGGCGGGGCCGGCGCCGTGGGTCTTGCCGAAGGTGTGGCCGCCGGCGATGAGGGCGACGGTCTCCTCGTCGTTCATCGCCATCCGGCGGAAGGTCTCACGGATGTCGCGGGCCGCGGCGATCGGGTCCGGGTTGCCGCCCGGGCCCTCGGGGTTGACGTAGATGAGGCCCATCTGCACCGCGCCGAGCGGGTTCTCCAGCTCGCGGTCGCCGGAGTAGCGCTCGTCGCCGAGCCAGGTGGTCTCGGGGCCCCAGTAGACGTCCTCCTCCGGCTCCCAGACGTCCTCGCGGCCGCCGGCGAAGCCGAACGTCTCGAAGCCCATGGACTCCAGGGCGACGTTGCCGGCGAGGATCATCAGGTCGGCCCAGGAGATGCTCTGGCCGTACTTCTTCTTGACCGGCCACAGCAGGCGGCGGGCCTTGTCGAGGTTGGCGTTGTCCGGCCAGCTGTTGAGCGGCGCGAACCGCTGCTGGCCGGCGCCGGCGCCGCCGCGGCCGTCGCTGATGCGGTAGGTGCCCGCGCTGTGCCAGGCCATCCGGATGATCAGCGGGCCGTAGTGGCCGAAGTCGGCGGGCCACCAGTCCTGCGAGGTGGTGAGGACCTCGGCGATGTCCCGCTTGACCGCGGCGAGGTCGAGCGCCTCGAAGGCCTCGGCGTAGTCGAAGTCCTCACCGAGCGGGTTCGCCACGGCGGGGTTCTTCGCCAGGATCTTCAGGTTGAGGCGCTCCGGCCACCACTGGCGGTTGCCGCCGCCCTGCGTGGGGTGCGGCGCTCGCCCGTGCGCGACCGGGCAGCCACCCGTGCCCTCCGTCTTGGGGTCGGTGACGATGGCATCGGGGTTCTCGGCCATGGATGTCCCTCCGGACTAGTCGGATCTCGGAATGCTCAGCTACTGCGGGTGGTGGAGCAGTCGGGGCACAGGCCCCAGTAGATGACCTCGGCCTCGTCGATCGCGAAGCCGTGGTCGTCGGAGGCGGTCAGACAGGGGGCCTCGCCGATCGCGCAGTCGACGTCGGCGACGGCACCGCAGGACCGGCACAGGACGTGATGGTGGTTGTCCCCCACCCGTCCCTCGAAGCGGGCGGGGCTGCCGGCCGGTTCGATACGGCGGACCAGGCCCGCGGCGGTCAGGGCGTGCAGGGCCTCGTAGACGGCCTGCAGGGAGATGTGACCCACGCGCTGGCGGACACCGGAGGCGATCGCCTCGACGCCGAGGTGGTCACCGCCCCGCACGGTCTCCAGCAGCGCCACGCGGGCCGCCGTCACCCGCAGGCCGGCACCGCGCAGTTCCTCGGCGGTGGTCGGAGTCTGGGATGCGGTCATGGCACAGAACCTACCCTCATAAACACGAACGGTTCAAGAAAAGGAGCCGTTAAAGTTTTTTTGGTCTTCCGGACCACGGTACGGGGCGGGCCGGATCCCGCCCGTTCGGCTGGTGCGCGCCCCGCGGGACGGGGAGAATGCGGGGCAGGACGGACCACCCGTGGCCCCGAGGACCGGCGGCACGGGCACCGTCGAGGGAGGCCCGCCATGAGCGGCACAGTCACACACCCGACGACGGCTCCCCCGGTCGCCCCGCTGCTGACCCGCATCCGGCGCGGCCTCATCGGCGACGACGAGGTCCTGGACGGCCCCTACGGACCGAAGCGGATCGTGTACGCCGACTACACCGCCTCCGGACGCGCCCTCGACCTGATCGAGGACTTCGTCCGCGCCGAGGTCCTTCCCCGCTACGGCAACACGCACACCGAGAGCTCCAGCACCGGCCTGCAGACGACGCGGCTGCGCGAGGACGCGCGCCGGATCATCCGGGACGCGGTCGGCGGCACCGAGGACGACCTGGTAATCTTCTGCGGCTCCGGCGCCACCGCCGCGGTCAACAAGCTGGTCGGCATCCTCCGGCTGCGCGCCGGGGACCGGCAGCCCCCGCCCGCCGAACGCCCGGTGGTCCTCGTGGGTCCCTACGAGCACCACTCCAACGAACTGCCCTGGCGCGAGTCGGTCGCCGACGTCGAGGTGATCGGCACGGACCCGGACGGCCATGTCGACCTGGCGCGGCTGGAGGCGGCGCTGCGCCGGTACGCCGACCGGCCGCTGCGCATCGGCAGCTTCTCCGCCGCCTCCAACGTCACCGGCATCCTCACCGACACCGACCGGATCGCCCGGCTGCTGCACGAGCACGGGGCGCTGTCCTTCTGGGACTACGCGGCCGCCGCGCCGTACGTCCCGATCCGGGTCGCCGAGAGCGCCCCGGGGGCGGGCGACCACAAGGACGCCGTGTTCCTCTCCCCGCACAAGTTCGTCGGCGGCCCGCAGACCCCCGGGGTCCTGGTGGTGCGGCGCGAGCTGGTCCGTCACCGGGTGCCCACCGCGCCCGGCGGGGGCACGGTGGCCTTCGTCGACCCGCTCGGCCACCGCTATCTCGACGATCCGGTGGCCCGCGAGGAGGGCGGCACCCCGGCGATCGTGGAGTCCGTGCGGGCCGGTCTGGTCTTCGCGCTCAAGGAGGCCGTCGGCACCGACACCATCCAGGCCGCCGAGGAGCGCCACTGGCGGTACGCCCTCTCCCGGTGGGACGGCGAGCCGGGGGTGCAGATCCTGGGCAGTCACGACGCCCGGCGGCTGTCCATCGTCTCCTTCCGGATCCGCCACGGCGACCGCGCCTTCCTGCACCACAACTACGTCGTGGCCCTGCTCAACGACCTGTTCGGCATCCAGGCGCGCGGCGGCTGCTCGTGCGCGGGACCGTACGGGCACCGGCTGCTGGCCATCGACGCCGACACCTCGCACGCGCTGATGGACGAGGTGGTCCAGGGCTGCGACGGCATCAAGCCCGGCTGGATCCGCGTCAACTTCAACTACTTCATCAGCGACACCGTCCGGGACTACCTCGTCGACGCCGTCGCCCTGATCGCCCGCTACGGCCACCGGCTGCTGCCGGACTACCGGTTCGACCCGCGCACCGGGCAGTGGCACCACCGCGGCGGCCCCGCCGAGCCGCCGGTACGGCTGACCGGGGTGCGGTGGACGGCCGACGAGGGCCTCACCGTGCCCGCGCCCCGGCACCGCCGGCTGAGCGAGGAGGCGCTGGCGGGCCAGCTCGCCGCCGCCCGCACCGTGCTCACCGCGCGTCCCGCTCCGGCCGACGACGGCCCCACCGGCCTGGCCCCCGACTTCGAGCGCATGCGCTGGTTCCCGCTCCCCCGGGTCTGCGTGGAGCGGCCCGCGCCCTGATCCGGTCCGCACCCTGATCCGGTCCGCACCCCGGCGAGCCCCGAGGCCGGGAACGCCGGTCGGCGCGGGCGGGGTCCGGGAGAGGACGATGGGGTGAAAGCGGGTGTTTCGGACGGTACGGGCCGGGATACCTCTCTCACCCGTCCGCCCGGAGCCGTGGACCGACGGCAACCCGTCCGCCGTTCCCGCGGGACCGCCGCACACACCGAGGTCAGCCGCCATGTCGCACGCAGCACCCGGCCCCCGCCCCCGCACCGGGACCTCGCTGACCGAGCATCCGGCGGCACCCGTGCGGGTGCGGCACCCCACCGAACGCGCGACACGGCAGAAGACCGCCCTGGTGACGGGCGCGTCCTCGGGCATCGGCGCGGCCCTGGCCCGCCGGCTGGGCGAGGGCGGCTGGCGGCTCGTCATCAACGGCCGCGACGCTGCGCGCCTCGACCGGGTCGCCGCCGAGGCGTCCGCCGTCCCCTACCCGGTGGATCTCACCCGCCCCGGCGCGGACCGCGGGCTCGCCGACTTCGCACTCCACCACAGCGGGCGGATGGACCTCCTGGTGGCGGGCGCGGGCATCGGCTGGGCCGGGGAGTTCAGCTCCATGCCGGCGTCCTCCATCGACGAGGTCGTCAACGTCGACCTGCTCGCCACCATGCGGCTGGTGCGGCAGTTGCTGCCGCACATGGTCGAGGCCCGCGCCGGCCGGGTGGTGCTCATCGGTTCGGTGGCCGGTTCCGTCGGGGTGCGGGGCGAGGCCGTCTACTCCGCCGCCAAGGCCGCCCTCGCCGCGTTCGCCGACGCCCTGCGCTACGAGCTGCGGGGCACCGGCGTGGGCGTCACCCTGGTCGTCCCCGGCGTGGTCGACACCCCCTTCTTCGAGCGGCGCGGCGCGCCCTACCCGCGTCGGCGCCCCCGGCCGGTGTCCCCGGAACGGGTGGTGGACGCCGTGCTGCGCGCCGTACACCGGGGCCGGGACGAGGTGTACGTGCCCGGCTGGCTGCGGCTGCCCGCCCGGGTGCACGGCACCGTACCTGCGCTGTACCGCCGACTGGCCGCCCGGTTCGGCTGAGCCCGTGCCGCGGAGCGGCCGACGGTCCGGCGCAGGCAGCGGATCGGCGGGACGGCGGCGGACCGCGGCCCGGCGGACCGCGGTTCAAGGGCTCAGGGGTCCAGGGGCCCGGCGGACAGCGGCACTCCGGCAGACCGGTGGTACTCCGGCAGACCGGTGGTACTCCGGCGGATCGGTGGTACTCCACACCCGCCAGTACGACATCGCACCTCAGGGAGGACCACGATGCGCGCCGTGACCGTGTCGCCAGGACGGGAGGGCTCCGTCGCCCTGTCCGAGCTGCCCGAACCGTCGCCCGGTCCCGACGACCTGCTGGTCGACGGGCTCGCGGTGGGCGTCTGCGGCACCGACCGGGAGATCGTCTCCGGCGCCTACGGCTGGGCCCCGCCCGGCCGGGACCGGCTGGTGCTGGGGCACGAGTCCCTGGGCCGGGTCCGGCAGGCCCCCGCCGGCAGCGGCTTCACGCCCGGCGACCTGGTCGCGGGGGTGGTGCGGCGCCCCGACCCGGTGCCGTGCGGGGCGTGCGCGCACGGCCAGTTCGACATGTGCCGCAACGGCCGGTACACCGAGCGGGGCATCAAGCAGGCGGACGGCTACGGCGCCGAGGTGTGGACCGTACCGGTTCCCTACGCGGTCCGCGTCGACCCCCGGCTGTCCCGCGCCGGGGTCCTGATGGAGCCGACCAGCGTGGTCGCCAAGGCGTGGGAGCAGGTGGAGCGGGTCGGCGCCCGGGCCTGGTTCGAGCCCCGGCGGGTCCTGGTGACCGGGGCCGGGCCCATCGGGCTGCTGGCCGCCCTGCTGGGCAGCCGGCGCGGCCTCGACGTCCACGTCCTGGACCGGGTGACCGACGGACCCAAGCCGAAGCTGGTGGCCGACCTGGGCGCCGAGTACCACACCGGGGACGTCGACGACGTCCTGGCCGCCGTACGCCCCGACATCGTCATCGAGGCCACCGGGGTGGGCCGCCTGGTCTTCAGCGCGATCGAGGGCACCGCCCCGTACGGCATCGTCTGCCTGACGGGTGTCTCCCCGGCGGGACGCCGGCTGACCGTGGACGCCGGGTCGGTGAACCGGGAGATCGTGCTGGAGAACGACGCGGTGGTGGGCTCCGTCAACGCCAACCTGGATCACTACCGGCAGGCTGCCGAGGCGCTGGCCGGGGCGGACGCGGCCTGGCTGGAGCGGATCGTCACCCGGCGGGTCCCGCTGGAGCGACTGGCCGAGGCGTTCACCCCACGGCCCGACGACATCAAGACCGTCATCACCCTCGACGGGTCCGGCTCGGCGCCGTGACGGCGCCCGCCGGCACCCGCCGCGGCGGGACTCCACCATCCGGGTGGGTCCGCGCTCCCCGTCGTTTCGGCGCGTGTGGACGGGGACACCCAACGACAGCCCGCCATCGTCCGAGGTGATCCATGAGACTGCTGCTCGTCCACCCCAGCGCCCTGATGTACTCGGAGATCTTCCTGCGCCTCGAACCACTCGGCCTCGAACGGGTGGCCGCCGCCGCGCGCAAGGCCGGTCACGAGGTGCGGGTGGTGGACCTCCAGGTCCTCAACCACAAGCACCTGGACGCCGAACTCCGGTCGTTCCGCCCGCAGGCGCTCGGGGTCTCCCTGAACTACCTGGCCAACATCCCCGAGGCGATCCGCATCGCCCACCGCGCCAAGGCGACCGTGCCGGGGTGCTTCGTCTTCTTCGGCGGCCACAGCGTCTCGTTCGTCGCCCAGGACGTGCTGGAACAGGGTGAGGGCAGCGTCGACGCCGTGGTGCGCGGTGAGGGCGAACCCGCCGTCGCCCCGCTCCTGGAGGCGGTGCGGGACGGGGGCGTGGACGGCGTACCCGGGCTGGTCACCGCCGACGGCCGCGGGCCGGCCCCGCAGATGCTGCACAGCATCGACAGTCCGCTGCCCGCACGCGACCTGATGCGCAAGCGGCGCAAGTACTTCATCGGGGAACTCGACCCCTGCGCCTCCATCGAGTTCACCCGCGGCTGCCCCTGGGACTGCTCGTTCTGCTCCGCCTGGACGTTCTACGGCCGCAGCTACCGCAAGGCGTCACCGCAGGCCGCGGCCGCGGAACTGGCCTCGATCCGGGAGCCCAACGTCTTCATCGTCGACGACGTCGCCTTCATCCGCCCGGAGCACGGCGACGCGATCGCCGCCGAGATCGAGCGCCGCAGGATCGACAAGCAGTACTACCTGGAGACCCGCGCGGACGTCCTGCTGCGCAACACCGAGGTGTTCGAGCGCTGGTCGAGGCTGGGCCTGCGCTACATGTTCCTCGGCATGGAAGCCCTGGACGCCGAGGGCCTGGACCAGTTCCGCAAGCGCGTCAACCCCGACGACAACTTCCGCGCGCTGGAGGTGGCCCGCAAGCTCGGCATCAACGTCGCCATCAACCTGATCGTCGACCCGGCCTGGGACGTCGACCGGTTCCGGCTGGTGCGCGAGTTCGCCCTGTCCGTGCCGGAGATCGTCCACCTCACGGTGATGACCCCGTACCCGGGCACCGAGATCTGGCACACCGAGTCGCGCCGGCTGACCACCCGCGACTACCGCCTCTTCGACATCCAGCACGCCGTCGTCCCCACGACGCTGCCCCTGGACGTCTTCTACCAGGAGCTGGTGCGCACCCAGTCCGTCATCAACCGCAAGCACCTCGGTCTGAGCACCGCGCTGGGCGCCGGGCGGATCCTCGGCCGCAACCTGCTGCACGGCCAGACCAACTTCGCGCGCATGCTGTGGAAGTTCAACAGTGTCTACAACCCGCGCCGCCAGATCGCCGACCACTCCCGGCCGGTGCGCTACGAACTGCCGCTTCCCTCGCACCGCCCCGTCGACGACCGGCGGCTGCTCTACATCCACAGTCGGCCCGCCTCCCGCACCAAGTCGCCCGGCGCGCCCGACTGACCGTCCCCGACGGCCGCCCCTGTCATGACGATCGCCGTCCTCGCCGCGCTGGCCGCCGGTGCCTGCTTCGCCCTCGCCGGGGTGCTGCAGCAGCGGGCCGCCAGTGCCCGGCCCGACACGGAGACGCTGTCGTGGCGGCTGCTGCGGCAGCTGGCCCGGCAGCCCGCGTGGCTGGCCGGCATCGGCCTGGCCGTCCTGGCGTACGGGTTCCAGTCGCTGGCGCTGGCGTTCGGGCCGCTCAGTCTGGTGCAGCCGCTGATCGTGACCGAGCTGGTCTTCGCGATCCCGCTGTCCGCGCGGCTGGCGCGGACCCGGCTCGGAGCCCGCGAGTGGGGAGGCGTCCTCGCGGTCGCGGGCGGGCTGGCCCTCGCGCTGTCGACGGCGCGTCCGCACGGCGGTGCCCGCCCGGACGTGGGTCTCGGCCCGTGGCTGTGGACGCTGGGCGCGGTCGGCGGGGTGGTCCTGGCCGCGCTGTCCGTGCGCCGGTCGACGGCCGGTGCGTGGCAGGCGTCGGCGACCGCGCTGGCCGCCGGTGTCGTGATGGGCTTCCAGTCGGTGCTGCTGAGCGTCACCGTGTCCCGGTTCGACCAGGGGGTGGCCGCCGTCGCGACGGCCTGGCAGACGTACCTGCTCGTCGCAGTCAGCGTCGGCGGGCTGCTGCTCATCCAGAGCGCCTTCCAGGAGGGGCCGCTCGCCGCGTCGATGACGGTGCTCGACATGACGGAACCGGCGGTCGCGATCGCCGCCGGGACGGTCCTGTTCGGCGAGTCCCTGTACCTGGGTCCGGTGGCGACGCCCCTCACGGTCCTCGGTGTCGTCCTCGCCCTCTCCGGCATCGTCAGCCTGGACTCCTCCCCCGTGGTGGCCGCCCTGCACCGCCAGGAGCGCCGGGGCCGGAACGAGGCGGCCGACGACGAGGGCGACGACGACCCGGACGGCGAGACGGACGGTGAGACGGACCGGGACGCGGGCACCTCGACGGCCGAAGCGGCCCCCGACGGACGCGCGTGACCGGCACACCGGCCGCCCCCCGGCGGCCGCCACCGGGCCGGCCTGCCGCCCCCGCTCCCCCGCCGTCGGCGCCGCCCCGTACGCCCCTTCGCGGACGGGCCCTTCGCGGACGGGCCCTTCGCGGACGGCCGCGCCCCACGGCGAGGACGACGACCGGCGCCCCCCCGCGAAGCGGCACCGCGGCCAAGGCAGGCACGCACGCCACCCGCTGCGCGGGCCCGGCCGCACCGGACACCGCCAGGACAACCACCCGCCTCCGCACGACCGGGGGCCCGGCCGGCCCCACACCGACGGCGACGCCTCCCGCACCGGCCCGTCACGGCGCCCGGGACGGCATCAGGCCGCCGGCGGCGCGGGGGGCCAGGGCCCGAGCCGGGGTCAGGGCCAGGACCGGTGCCGGGGCCAGGGCCAGGCCCGGTGCCGGGGCCAGGGCCAGGCCCGGTGCCGGGGTCAGGGCCAGGACCGGTGCCGGGGTCAGGCTCGGCGGGGGTGCGGGCGGGTGCCGCGGGCCGCGGCCTCGTGCCAGGCGGGCAGGAGGTCCTCGGTGAGGACACGGCCCCAGCTGGGGTGCCGTTCGCGGGCGGTGGCGGCGGCCCGCAGGCCCATGGCGCGGCGGCGGTCCGGGTGCGCCAGCAGGGTGTCCAGCGCGCGGGTCCAGCCGGTGGGGTCGTCGTCGCGCACCACCAGGCCGTCGGCGCCCGGCTCGGCGAGCCACTGGGTGGTCCGGGCGCCCTCCGGCAGGACGACGGGCAGCCCGCTCGCCATCGCCTCGGCGACCACGTTGCCGACCGTCTCGGTCCGGGACGGGAAGGCGAACAGGTCGCACGCCGCGTAGACGCCGGCGAGCCGCTCCTGGGCGAGGGCGCCGAGCAGCGTGACGTCGGGGCCGAGGAGGCGGGCGATCCGCCCGGCGTCCGCACCGGCGCCGGCCACCACCAGATGCACCGGCCGCCGCTGCCGTACGCGGTGCACCGCCTCGGCGACCGTCCAGACCCGCTTGGTCTCGTCCACCCGCCCCGCGAACAGCACGAGCGGCCGGTCGCCGGGTATCCCGTGCTCCCGGGCCAGCGCGTCCCGGGCGGTGGGGTCGGGGCCGAACCGCTCGTGGTCGGTCCCGCGCCGCAGCAGGGCCACCCGCTCCCGCCCCACCACCGCCTCGATCTCCGCGCGGTCCTGTGAGGACCCGACCAGCACCCGGTCGCACATCCGCAGCAGGCGGTCCCGCCGCCACCGCACGACCGTGCCGACGAACTCGGACGCCCCGCGCGCGGCCGGGCCCGCGGGCCGTGGCACGCGCCGGGCCAGCTGCCGTACGTACACGGAGGCCAGCGCCGGCACGTCGGTGTGCACCGAGCAGACGAGCCCCGGGCGCCCGGCCCCCGACCGGGACGCGCGGCGGGCGAGGCGGCCGGCCGTGGCGGCGAAGGCGAAGGTGTGGGTGAGGTGCCAGACGTCGTGGCGCGGCAGCAGCCGGGCGAGCCGGGGGTGGTACGGCGCCATGTCGGCGACGTCGCCGCCGATCGCCCGCGTCAGCGGCGCGGTGCTCAGTACCGGCCGCAGGCCGACGAACCGGACGCGGGGCGACAGCGGCTCGACGTACTCGTGGTCGCCGAGGACGTACACGGTGAGGTCGACGGCGGTGTGGCCGCCCCGGGACGCGGCGGCCGCCGCCTCGGCGAACCGCTCCCAGCACTTGACGTGGCCGCCCGCCGAACGGCTGCGGACCAGCTCCACCAGCACCGCCACGGACAGCGGACCGGCCGGCGCCCCCGCGGCGCCCTCCCCTGCGGCTCGTGTCTCGCCCATGGTCCGCCGGGTACCCGAAGCGCGCGGCCTCGCACGGGTGCGCGGGAGCCGCGCCGGGGCACCGGAGCGACCGGGGCCGACCGCATCCGGGCACCGTGTCCGGGCCGAATACGTCTGTGCGTCACGCCCGTGGCGCAGCGGAGTGCGCCGACACAGGAGGTATCCGTGGCCGTTCGCCATCGTCTGGTCCATGTCGGCCCGAGCACCGTGTGGGACGTCCTCGCCGACGGCCGGCGGTACGCGGAGTGGGTGGTGGGGACGTCGCAGTCCCGTCCGGTGCGCGGCCGGTGGCCGGACACCGGTGCGGCGATCCGCTACGAGATCCGGCTCGGGCCGGTGCGCCTGTCCAACGAGACGGTCGTCCGCCACTGCGAGGAGGACGTGCGCCTGGAGCTGGAGGCGGACGCCGGTCCCCTCGGCACGGCGCGCATAGCGATCGAGCTGCGGCCGTGGGGCGAGCACTGTCTGGTGATCGTCGACGAGCACCCGCTGCGGGGGGCGGGCGGTCTGTTGCACAACGTCGGCTTCGAGGCGCTGATCCTGGTGCGCCACACGGCCATGCTGGCCCGTCTGGCGCGGCTGTGCGAGCGGGAGGCGGGCGAGGGCCGCCGCGCGGCGCGGCGGCCGCCGGTCGCGTCGGCGGCGCGGGACACGGACGGGGTCGGCCATGCCTGACGCCGTGGTGGTCGGCGCCGGCCCCAACGGCCTGGTCGCCGCCAATCTGCTGGCCGACGCCGGGTGGAGCGTGGAGGTGCTGGAGGAGCAGCCCGATCCGGGCGGCGCGGTGCGCCACGACCGTGGGGTGGACCCGGCCTTCGTCAACGACCTGTTCAGTTCGTTCTATCCGCTGGCCGCCGCCTCTCCGGTGCTGGCCGGGCTGCGCCCGGAGGACCACGGGCTGCGGTGGAGCCACGCGCCGAGCGTCCTGGCGCATCCCCTCACCGGCGGCGGCTGCGCCGTCCTGGACCGCGACGTCGGGACCACCGCCGCCTCCCTGGAGGCGTTCGCGGCGGGGGACGGGGCAGCCTGGCGGCGGCTGCACGAGGTGTGGGAGTCCCTGCGTCCCGATCTGCTGGACGCCCTGTTCACCCCGTTCCCGCCCGTGCGGGCGGGGGCCCGGCTGGCGCTGCGGCTGCGGGCGGCGGGCGGCCTGCGCCTGGCGCGGTCCCTGGTGCTGCCGGTGCGCCGGCTCGGCGAGGAGGAGTTCCACGGGGAGGGCGGACGGCTGCTGCTGGCGGGCAACGCCCTGCACGCCGACCTCGCCCCGGAGGCCGCCGGCAGCGGCGGCTTCGGCTGGCTGATGGCGATGCTGGGGCAGACGTACGGCTTCCCGGTCCCGGTCGGCGGCGCCGGGGCGCTGACCCACGCCCTCGTCCGGCGCCTGCGGACCCGGGGCGGGCAGGTGCGCTGCGGGCAGCGCGTCGAGCACATCGTCGTCCGGGGCGGGCGGGCCGTCGGCGTGCGCACGGCGGCCGGCGCCGCGGTGCCGGCGCGCCGGGCGGTGCTGGCGGACGTGTCGGTGCCGGCCCTCTACGGCGAACTGCTCGACCCGGGTGTGCTGCCGGCGCAGCTCCTGGACGACCTGCGCCGCTTCCAGTGGGACTTCGCCACGTTCAAGGTGGACTGGGCGCTGGACGGCCCGGTGCCGTGGCGGGCGGAGCAGGCGTCGCGGGCCGGCACCGTGCACCTCGCCGACGGTATGGACGAACTGACCCGCTTCGCCGCGCAGATCGCCATGCGCGAGGTCCCGGACCGGCCCTTCCTGCTGTTCGGCCAGATGACCACGGCCGACGCCGGCCGGTCCCCGCTCGGCACCGAGTCGGCCTGGGCCTACACCCACCTCCCGCGCAGCGTCCGCGCCGACGCCGGGGAGGAGGGCGTCACCGGCCGGTGGGACGCCGCGGACCGCGAGCGCATGGCCGACCGTGTGGAACGCCAGGTGGAGCGGTTCGCCCCCGGGTTCCGCTCCCTGGTCCGCGCCCGCCGCGTCCTCTCGCCGCCGGCCCTCCAGGCGCTGGACCGCAATCTGTCCGACGGCGCCATCAACGGGGGCACGACCGCGATGCACCAGCAGCTCGTGTTCCGCCCCCTGCCCGGCACCGGGCGCCCGGAGACCCCGGTGCCCGGCCTGTTCCTGGCCTCCGCGGGGGCCCACCCGGGCGGCGGGGTGCACGGCGCGCCGGGCGCCAACGCGGCGCGGGCCGCCCTGCGCCGCCACCGGCCGCCCGGCCTCGCCCAGGCGCAGCGGCTGCTGGCCCACCGTGACCGCACCGGAACCCGACGCCGGTCCGCCCCGCCGGGCGGCCCGGCCGGCAAGGAGGACCCATGAACGGCTACGAGGACATCCCCGGCGCCTGCGAAGACCCCGACGCCCCCGGCACGCTCGAAGACCCCGACGGCCGCCACGCGCCGGTCGGCGCCGACGGCCTCGGCCCCGACCGCGCCCACCGGCGGCCCGCCGGCGTGGACGACACGACCGTCGAGGCCCTCGGAGCACTGTCCAAGGCGCTGGAGACGACCGAGCGGGCCAGGGGCCGGCTGTACGACTTCCACCAGCTGACCGGGACGGCCGACCTGCAGCTGGACCGCGCGGTCCGGCTGCTGCACGAGGCCGGCCACCCCGAGTGGGCGGAGAAGGTCCGCTCGGAGATCCTCGGCCGCAACGTGATCCCGGGGCACTGGACGTTCCAGGTCGTCGAGGCCTACGACACCACCTACTACGAGCCGTTCCGGCAGCTGGAGGCGAGCGTGGTGCGGGAGCTGGCCGCGGGCCGCGACCACCTGTACGAGGCGGAGCTGAAGGAGGCCCGCCGAACCCCCGGGCATCCGCACCACACGGCGCGGCCGTCCGCCGACGAGACCTGACCCACCCGACCCACCGGGAAGGAGGGCGTCCGATGGACTCCCTGCGCAGCAGTCCGCTGGCCGGCCGGACCGTCGTCGTCACCGGGGCCGCCCGAGGCCTGGGCGCGGCGCTGGCCCACGAGACGGCCCGGCGCGGAGCCCGGGTGGCGCTGCTCGGCCACGAGAAGGCGGCCCTGGAGGCGGTGGCCGCGTCCCTGCCGGGCCCGGCGCTGGCCGTGGAGGCGGACGTCACCGACACCGCCGCGCTGGACGCGGCGGCCGGCACGGTGCGGGCCGCGCTCGGCCGGTGCTCGGCCGTGGTGGCGAACGCGGGCGTCGCCCAGGGCGGCCCGTTCCTCGCCACGGATCCGGCCGCCTGGTCCCGCGTCATCGACGTCAACCTCGTCGGCAGCGCGAACACGGCCCGTGCGTTCCTGCCGGATCTGCTCGGCACGGCGGGCTACTTCCTCCAGATCGCCTCGCTCGCGTCGATCGGCGCCGCTCCCCTGATGAGCGCCTACTGCGCCTCGAAGGCCGGCGTGGAGTCCTTCACGCACGCGCTGCGGGCGGAGGTGGCCCACCGGGGTGTGGGGGTGGGCATCGCCTACCTCAACTGGACGGACACCGACATGATCCGCGATGCCGACCGGTACGCCGTGCTGCGCGAGCTGCGCGCCCACATGCCGCCGCCCGCCCGCCGGGTGTACCCGGTGCAGACCGTCGCCGCCCGTGTCGTCCGGGCCCTGGAACGCCGTCGTACGGCGGTGTACGCGCCGGCGTGGCTCCGGCTGACCCAGCCGGTGCGCGCGGCCCTGCCACCCGTGGTGCTGCGTGTGGCGCGCCGGGAACTGCCCCGTCTGGAGGCCGAGACCCCCTTCGAGTTCACCGGCCCGCTCGGTGCCGGCGGCCTCGCCGACCGCGCGGCGTCCGTGCCACCGGGCGCCTGACCGCCCGCACACGGCGCGACGCCGGGGGACGCGGTGCCGCCGGCCGCCCGGACCGGCGGGGCGCGGGGCGCATCCGAAGCACGCCGCGGTGCCGAAGCAGAGGTACGGAGCCCTTTCGCAGTCGACCGGAACGAGGTGCCGCGATGAGCAAGAAGGCGCGCAGGACGACAGGGAAGACGGGGAAGACGGGGAAGGCCGACGGCGGTGACGCGTTCGCGGCGGGTGAGGAGGTGACCTGGAAGAGCCACGGCGGCACCGCCGAGGGCACGGTCGAGCGGAAGATCACCCGGCGTACCGAGGCCGCCGGCCGGACCGTGGCCGCCTCGCCCGAGGAACCGCAGTACGAGGTGCGCAGCGAGAAGTCCGGCAGGACGGCGGTTCACAAGCCGTCCGCGCTGCACGAGAAGTGAGCCGCGCCGATGCAGACGTTCCTGCCCGACGCGGACTTCCGGCGCACGGCGCTGCTGCTGGACCGGCGGCGGCTGGGCAAGCAGCGGGTCGAGGCGCTGCAGGTGCTGCGGGGCCTGACCGTGCCCGGCTACGGGTGGCGGCACCATCCGGCGGTCCGGATGTGGACCGGGTACGAGGAGGCCCTGGTCCGCTACGGCCTGGAGATCTGCCGCGTCTGGCGGGAGCGGGGCCACCAGGACAGTTGCGCCGCGTCGCTGGTCGCCGGGCTGGCCGGGCTCCGGCCGGGTGCCCCGGTCCGTGACCAGGACGAGCTGGCGCGCGCCGGTGAGCTGCCGCCGTGGCTGGGTGACGAGCCGTTCCACGAGAGCCACCGTTCGGCGCTCCTGCGCAAGGACCGCGAGGCCTACGCCGGTGTCTTCGCGGGGGTTCCCGACGACCTGCCGTACGTCTGGCCGGCCTCGGACCGCACGGGCGGGCCGGTGACCTCCGGCCGGTGACCGGGACCGCCGCGAGGGCGGACACTGGGAGGCAGAGGGGAGGCCGACCGTGCTGACCGAAGTCCGCGAACAGCTGGGCCGGGCCCTGTTCCGCCGGGTCGCCGGCCCGGACGGACCGGCCAAGCGCGCCCGCATCCACGACACCCCGGGCCCGCGCTGGTTCGGTCCGGAGCGCCCGATCCGCACGGTGCACGGCGACGCGTCGATGTTCATCGGCGGGCTGACCGCGCTGCTGCTGCAGTCGCTGCACCCGCTCGCCATGGCCGCGGTGGCCGGGCACTCGGGGTACCGCGGCGACCCGTGGGGCCGGCTGCAGCGCACCAGCACGTTCCTGGCCGTGACGACGTACGGCACCGCCGGGGACGCCCAGCAGGCGGTCGACGCCGTGCGCGCCATCCACGAGCGCATCCGCGGCACGACGGCCGACGGGGTGCCCTACCACGCCGCCGATCCGCATCTCCTCGGCTGGGTGCACGCCGCCGAGACGGACAGCTTCCTGCGGGCCCACGAGCGCTTCGGCGCCCACCCGCTGGACGCCGCCGGCTACGACGCCTACGTCGCCGACACCGCGCGCGTCGCCGAGGCGCTCGGTGTGTGCGATCCCCCGCGCGACCGGCGCGAGCTGTCCGAGTGCCTGGCGGCCTACCGGCCGGAGCTGCGGGTCGGCCCCGACGCCCGCGCCACCGCGCGCTTCCTGCTGCTGCGGCCTCCTCTGCCGCTCCCGGTACGGCCGCTGTACGGCGGGCTGGCAGCCAACGCCGTCGCCCTGCTGCCGCCCTGGGCGCGTGCCATGCTGTGGCTGCCCCGGATCCCGGTGGTCGAGGACCTCACCGTACGCCCCACCGGCCAGGCCCTGACCCGGACCATCCGCTGGGTGATGGCCCCGCCGGGGTGAGTCCCGGGCCGCCGTCGGCCACCGGCCGGCGCGGGGCCGGCCGGCGTGGCCCGAGCAGCGTCCCGTTCGGCGAGGGCCCGTGCCGTGGGTCAGCCGGTCAGGAGCCGGCCGGTACCGACTCCTGCGGGGCGTCGGCCGGCTCGGGCTGCTGCGGGGCGGCGCCGCCCACCTTGCGCAGCAGGGTCACCGCGAGGACCGCCGTGACCGCGACGAGCGAGGCGCACACGACACCGACCACGTTGAGTCCTGAGGTGTACGCCTCACGCGCCGCGGCGAGCACCTGCTCGCGCAGGCCGGCGGGCAGGTGCTGGGCGGCGACGACCGCACCCTCCATGCCGCCTCGGACGGCCTCGGCCTCCTCGGCCGGCACCCCACGCGGGACGGTGATGTCGTCGCGGTACAGGGCGGTGCCCAGGCTGCCGAGGGCGGCGACGCCGAGCGACACCCCGAACTCCCCGCTGGTCTCGGACAGGGAGGCGGCCGAGCCGCCCTTCTCGGGGGGGCGCGGAGCTCACCACGAGGTTGGTGCCCAGGGCGCCGATGGGTCCCGTGCCGAAGAAGGCGATGACGAAACCGATGATCAGCAGCGGCAGGCCGCCCACCGGGTCGACGAACGCGACCAGGAGGTAGCCGACGGTGGTCAGGACGAGACCGCCGCCGATCACCACGCCCATCGGCAGGCGCCTGGTCAGGCCGGGGGCGATCATCGCCGCCACGATCGAGGCCAGCGCGGAGGGCACCATCCACAGGCCGGCGGCGGTGGGTGAGAGCCCCTCGACCATCTGCAGGAACCCGGTGATGAAGAGGTAGCTGCCGCCCATGGTGGCCATCGCCAGCATCAGCACGAGCAGCGAGGAGGTGAAGGCGCCGGAGCGGAAGAGGCGCAGGTCCAGCAGCGGGTGCGCGAGCAGGACGGCCGCCCGGCCTTCGTCTCGACGGTCACCACCGGGCCGGCCGTCCCCGGCCGCTGATCCCGCGCCCGGACGAGCCGGGCGGGAGTCGCACGTTCCACCCGGTCGTGCCGGTCACCGCCCTGCGTGTTTCGTAGCGGTGCGGTGCCCGGTGCGCGAGCATGAGGACGTCGCGACGTACGAACCCCAAGGGCAGCACCGGCAGAGGAACAGCGAGACAGGAAAGAAGGACGGGCATGTCCGGTAGCGAGAGCGAGAACCCAGCGGTCCCCTCCCCGACCCCCACACCGACCCGGCCGAGGACCAACCGGGACTGGTGGCCGAATCAGCTGGACCTCCAGGTTCTCCACCAGCACTCGCCCCGCGCGAACCCGATGGACGCGGATTTCGACTACACGAAGGAGTTCGCGACCCTCGACGTCGACGCACTGAAGCGGGACGTGATGGAGGTGATGACGACGTCCCAGGACTGGTGGCCCGCCGACTACGGCCACTACGGGCCGCTCTTCATCCGCATGAGCTGGCACGCGGCCGGCACCTACCGCATCGCCGACGGCCGGGGCGGCGGCGGTTCGGGCGCCCAGCGCTTCGCCCCCCTCAACAGCTGGCCGGACAACGCGAGCCTGGACAAGGCGCGCCGGCTGCTGTGGCCGGTGAAGCAGAAGTACGGACGGAAGATCTCCTGGGCCGACCTCCTGGTGTTCACCGGGAACTGCGCGCTGGAGTCGATGGGCTTCGAGACGTTCGGGTTCGGCTTCGGGCGGGAGGACATCTGGGAACCCGAGGAGATCTTCTGGGGGCCCGAGGACACCTGGCTCGGTGACGAGCGCTACAGCGGGGACCGGGAGCTCGCCAACCCGTTCGGCGCCGTGCAGATGGGCCTGATCTACGTCAATCCGGAGGGCCCGAACGGCAACCCGGACCCGCTGGCCGCCGCCCGGGACGTCCGCGAGACCTTCGGCCGGATGGCGATGAACGACGAGGAGACCGTCGCCCTCATCGTCGGCGGGCACACCTTCGGCAAGTGCCACGGCGCGGTCGACCCCTCGTACCTGGGGCCGGAGCCCGAGGGCGCCCCCCTGGAGCAGCAGGGACTCGGCTGGCGGAACACCCACGGCAAGGGCACCGGCGCCGACACCCTCACCAGCGGGCTGGAGGGCGCCTGGACCACGGAGCCGACCCGGTGGGACAACGGCTACCTGGACAATCTCCTCACCTACGAGTGGGAGCTGACGACGAGCCCCGCCGGCGCGAAGCAGTGGACGCCCACTGACCCGGCGGCCCGGGACAGCGTGCCCGACGCGCACGATCCCTCGAAGCGGCACGCCCCGATGATGCTGACGACGGATCTCGCGCTGAAGCTGGACCCCGTCTACGGGCCGATCGCGCGGCGTTTCCACGAGAACCCGGACCAGCTGGCCCTGGCGTTCGCCAAGGCCTGGTACAAGCTGCTGCACCGCGACATGGGGCCGGTCTCCCGGTATCTGGGCCCGTGGATCCCCGAGCCGCAGCTGTGGCAGGACCCGGTCCCCGCCGTGGACCACCCCCTGGTCACGGACGAGGACGTCGCCGCCCTCAAGCGCACGGTTCTCGCTTCGGGCCTCACCGTCCCCCAGCTGGTCACGACCGCCTGGGCGTCGGCGGCGAGCTTCCGGGGCACCGACAAGCGCGGCGGGGCGAACGGGGCGCGCCTCCGGCTGGCGCCGCAGAAGGACTGGGAGGTGAACGACGTCCCCGAGGTGGCCGAGACGCTGCGGACGCTGGAGGGGATCCGGCAGGACTTCGACCGCTCCAGGTCCGACGGCACGAGGATCTCGCTGGCCGACCTGATCGTCCTCGGCGGCTGCGCGGCCGTCGAGCAGGCCGCGAGGAACGCCGGGCACGACGTCACCGTCCCGTTCGCGCCGGGGCGCACGGACGCCTCGCAGGAGCAGACGGACGTGGAGTCGTTCGCGGTGCTCGAACCCAGGGCGGACGGGTTCCGCAACTACGTCCGGGCGGGCGAGAAGCTGTCGCCCGAGACGCTGCTGCTGGACCGCGCCAACATGCTGACCCTGACCGCCCCCGAGATGGCGGTTCTGATCGGCGGTATGCGGGCACTGAACGCCGGCTTCCGGGGCTCGGCGCACGGTGTCCTCACCGATCGGCCGGAGGCCCTGACCAACGACTTCTTCGTCAACCTGCTCGACATGGGCACGCAGTGGAAGGCGTCGGCCTCGGACGAGAACGTGTTCGAGGGCCGGGACCGGGTCACCGGCGAGATCAAGTGGACCGCCACCGCCGTCGACCTCGTGCTCGGGGCGCACTCCCAGCTGCGGGCCCTGTCGGAGGTGTACGGGGCGCACGACGCGGGAGAGAAGTTCGTCCGGGACTTCGTGGCGGCGTGGGACAAGGTGATGTGCCTGGACCGGTTCGACCTGTCCTGAGCCCGGCCGAGCCGCTGTGCCGGAGGCGACGGGAGGGGCGGGAGGGGACGGGGAGCATGCCCGGCACCGAGGTCCCGGACGTACGGTCCTGGGGCCTCGTCCTACGGCGGCGTCCCCGTCGTTCTCGTCGTTCTCGTCGTTCTTGTCGTCCCCGCGGCACACGGCGTGATCTGAAGGGTGGGCCGGGAGATGGACGAGCAGGTGGAGGTCTCGACGGCCGAGGAGGCCGCGAACGAGCCGCTGGTGCTGGCCTTCGGGCGGCTGCGGGGGGTCGCGCACCGGCTGGAGTACCTCCTGGACCGGGAGCTGCGGCGGGAGTGCGGCATCAGCCACCTGATGTTCGAGGTGCTGCTGGCGCTGGGCCGGGCGGGCCGGCCCGGGCTGTCCATGCGCACCGTGGCCCAGGAGCAGGTGCTGACCACCGGGGGCGCCACGCGCCTGGTGAACCGGATGGAGGAGGCCGGGCTGCTGAAACGGACCGAGGATCCCGGCGACCGGCGCGGCCGGCTCGTCCGGCTCACACCCAAGGGTGAGCAGACGGCGGTCGCGGCCTGCCGGGTACACGTGGAGAACGTCAGACGCCACCTCCTGGAGCCGCTGCCGTTCGAGAACCGGGACAGCTTCACCGAGGACCTGCGCGTCCTGAACCACGCGACCCGCGACGCCCTGCCCCGGCTTCCCTGACGGCGCACCCGCCTCGGGGGATGCTCGGAGCGTCGTGGAGGATCACTTAGTGAACAAGACCAGCAGACGCACCGTCCTCGCCTCCGTCGCCACCGTCGCCGCGGCTCTGCCCACCCTCAACTCCGTGGCCGGCGGCGGCGCCACGCCGGCCGCGGCGGCCGACCGGTACGCGTCCAACTCGGAGTTGTACACGCTCACCGCCGACCGGGAGGGCATCGACTGGGTACGCCGGTTCCGCACGGGCACGCCGGCCCCGCTCACCGACAACGCCCGCGCTACGAGCAGCCCCGTCACCAGCACGGCGGTGATCGCCCCGCACGGCGGCGGGATCGAGGCGGGTACGAGCGAACTGTGCCTGGCGGTCGCCGGGTACACGCCCTTCGCGACCGACTCCGACCCCGCCGACGCGGCGCTGCCGGGAGAGCCGCAGCGGGACTACTGGATGTTCGAGGCGCTGGCGAACTCCGCCGTGCAGCACGTCACGTCGACCCACTGCGACGACCCGGCCGCGCTCGCCGTCTGCGCCGGCAACCTGTACGCCGTCTCGCTGCACGGCTTCAGCGACCCGGACGTGAAGAAGATCGTCATCGGCGGCCGGGACGCCCGGCTCCGGCGCAATCTGCTGGCGGCCTTCGCGCGGCACGGGCTGACCTCGCCCGCGACCGACGCCGACCACGAGGTGACGGTGGTCCTCGCGGGCGCCACCGACCCCATCAACGGCGACGACCCGGCCAACATCGTCAACCGGACCCGTACCGGCGCGGGCGCCCAGCTGGAGCTGTCCACGGCCTTGCGCAAGGCCATGTTCGGCGACTTCTCCGGGGCCGCCGCGCGCCGGGCGACGGCCGGCGTGCCGAGCGCCGACAGCCCCTACGCCGACCACTTCTGGAACGGCTTCGTCGGCGCCGTCCGCGAGGCGATCCGGAACCACGAGCGCGGCCTGGACTCCGTCTGAGGCTCCGCGCGCGGCGTGCCCGCCGCCCGCCCCCGCTCAGGCGGGCGGTGGGGGCGGTGCGGTCCGCAGCAGGAGCAGGGCGATGTCGTCGGTGTGCCGGCCGGTGGGCCAGACGCGGTGCAGCAGCGTGTCGATGAGCGCGTCGAGGTCCTGGTCGGCGTGGTCGGTCAGGGGCACGGCCAGGTCGGTGGTGGTGTGCTCGATGTCGCGGCCGGGAACCTCGACGAGGCCGTCGGTGTACAGGGCGAGGGTGGTGCCGCCGGTCAGCGGGACGGTGGTGACGCTGTGCGGGACGCCGAGGTCGGTGCCGAGCATGGGAGCGGGGTCGAGGGGCACGGGGGCGGCCGGAGAACCGGGGCGGTGCAGCAGGGGGCTGGGGTGGCCGGCGCTGGCCACCGCGGCCTGCCCGCGCGCGAGGTCGATGTGGGCGTAGAGGCAGGACACGAGCAGGTCGCTCTTCAGGTCGGCCAGGACCCGGTCGGTACGGGCGAGGACCTGGTCGGGCGGGGCCCCGGCGGTGGCGTGGATGGCGGTGCGCACCTGGCCCATGAGGGCGGCGGCGGCGACGTTGTGGCCCTGCACGTCACCGATGACGGCGGCCGCGGTGGTCGCGTCGAGGCGAATGAGGTCGTAGAAGTCGCCGCCGACGTCGATGCCGCGGGTGGCGGGCAGGTAGCGGGCGGCGACCTGGAGCCCGGG
The DNA here is from genome assembly GCF_057707805.1 of Streptomyces sp. bgisy159. NCBI lineage: Bacteria > Bacillati > Actinomycetota > Actinomycetes > Kitasatosporales > Streptomycetaceae > Streptomyces > Streptomyces sp. bgisy159. The sequence continues at coordinate 225,849 of NZ_JBYIQX010000006.1, forward strand.
CACGGTCGGCAGGCTGCGCGGGAGCAGGGCCTCCTGCAGGGTGTGGGCGAGGTCGTGCTTGGCGTCGTAGAGGCGGGCGCGGTCCAGCGCCTGGGCGATCAGGCCGGCCAGCGAGGTGAGAACGGCGCGTTCCTCGGCGCTGAAGACCCGGGGGCGGTCGTAGGAGAGGACGCAGCAGCCGACGGGGCGGCCGGAGATCAGCAGGGGGAGGAAGGCCCAGGCCTTCTTTCCGCTGATCCGCGGTGCCTGGGGGTGGCGGCGGGCCATCTCCTCGGGGCTGGTGAAGAAGGCGGGCAGACCGTCGGCCAGCACCTGGCCGGCGGGGGTGAGGTCGGTGTCCAGGGGCAGACCGTCGAGGCGGTCGATGCTGTCCTGGTCGTAGCCGCGGTATCCGGTGATCGTCAGGCGGCCGGCCTCGGCGGCGGACAGGACGAGGCCGTCGGCGCCGAAGGCGGGCAGCACCTGGTCTCCGATGAGTTCCACCACGTCGCGCACCGCGACGGTCTCGGTCAGGGCCGCGGCCAGGTGCATCAGCTGGTAGAGGCGGCCGGCCTGGGCCCGGTCCGCGGGCAGCCCGGCGGGGCCGCGCGGGCTGGAGGCGGGCGGCGGCTCGCCCGTCTCGGGCGCCGGGGCCCGGGTGACGCGGGCGCTGATGCCGCTGGCGTCCGGGTAGAGCTCGAAGCGCAGCCAGACGTCGGGGGGGCGCAGCGCGGTGTAGGCGACCGGGTCCCGGCTGATGACGGCCGTGCGGTAGTGGTCCTCGGCGACGGGCTGGTCCAGCCAGGGCAGGGCCTGCCAGGGGCGGGTGCCCCGCAGCTGGTCCTTGTCGCGGCCGAGCAGGGCCGCGGCCGTGTCGGTCAGGAAGGTGATCCGGCCCTCCAGATCGAGGGCGACGGCGCCTTCAGGCAGGCGCTCGGCATAGTCCGCCGCGGCCTGCGCGGGCTCGCTGTAGGGGCGGGGCAGGCCGACGGGGAGCAGGCGGGGCCGGTCGGGCAGGGTGGGCGGAACGGGGGCCTCGTCGAGGACGCGGCCGATACGCCGGGCGGCCGAGGCGATGTAGCCCTGCTCGCGCCGGGAGGCGGACGGCGGGTGGCTGGCGGGCCACATCAGGAGCAGGGCACCCCGGCAGTGGGTGCGGCCGGGCACCGGAACGGCGGCGAGCGAGAAGCGGTACGGCAGGCTCGCGGCGGCCCGCGGATAGGTGCGGGCCATGTCCTCCTGGGAGGCCACCCACACCAGGCGGTCCCGCTGGACGGCCTCGCCCACCGGCACGGGGGCGCTCACGGGCACCCGGTGCCACGGCAGGGCCATCTCCGCCGGAATGCCGCACACCACGAGCAGGCCGAGCACCTGCTGCGACGCGTCGAGCAGGTACACCGCGCCGGCCGAGGCACCGGCCTGCAGCACGGTGTCCACCAGCGTCCCGTCCAGCAGGCCGGCCTGCGCGGACTCGTCAGCGGCGCCGGACACCGCGGCCTCCGGCGTCGTGGCCGGACGGTCGGCGGCAGGCGACCGCGCCGCGCCGGGGCCTCGCCCGCGGCGACGCACAGCCGGTCCAGCCGTGTCCGGGCACGCCTCCAACGTACGCCGACCCCTCCCTGCCGCGCACCGCCGGAGCCGCCCGGGGGGGCCGGCGGTGGGGGCCGGGCGGCGGCGGACGCCTGGGACACACCGCTGGATGGCCTAGCGGAGCCGCCACCTCCGCCCCGGTGGACATAACGTCCCATATATGAGTAAACGTCACATTGCCTACCTGGCATGCACAGCAGCACTCGTCGGTACGGCCCTCGGGGCCGCCCCACCCGCCGCGCACCCCACGGTCCACGTGGTGCGGCCCGGCCAGTCCATCCAGAAAGCGGTGGACGCCGCCGCCCCCGGGGACGTCGTCCAGCTGACGGCCGGCGTCTACCACGAGAGCGTGAAGGTGAGCACCCCCGGACTGACCCTGCGCGGCCTGGGCGGCCAGACCGTGATCCGGCCGGGCACCAAGAAGGCCGCAGCCGGCAGCTGCGCCGAGGGCGGCAACGGCATCTGCGTGATCGGCACCAAGGACCACGACGTCGAGGACGTCACCGTCGCCTCCCTGACCGTGACCGGCTTCACCCGCTCGGGCGTGTTCGCCATGGCCACCGACCGGCTGACCGTGCGCGGAGTCACCGCCGTCGGCAACGGCGTGTGGGGCATCGCCCAGGAGCGCTCGGTGCGCGGGGTGTTCCGCCACAACACCCTGCGCGACAACGGCGACGCGGGCCTGTTCCTCGCCAACACCGTCAAGACCGAGGAGGGCGCGGCGGACACCCGGGGCACGTCGGTGGCCCACAACCGGATGGAGGGCAACCGGATCGGCGTCACCGTCCGGCGGCTGCGCAACCTCACCGTCGCGGACAACCGCATCACGGGCAACTGCGCGGGCGTGTTCGTCGTCGGCGACGAGAACGAGCCGCGGGCCGGCGCCCTGACCGTGCGCGGCAACCACGTCGTGGCCAACAACAAGTCGTGCCCGAAGACCGACCGGCTGGAGGCACTGCAGGGCTCGGGCATCGTCGTGACCGGCGCCGAGGACACCCTGGTGACCCGGAACGTGGTCCGGGACAACGCCGGCTCCTCGTCCATGTCGGGCGGCATCGTCCTGTTCAAGAGCTTCGTCGGCACCACCAACGAGCACAACCGGATCAGCGACAACGTCCTGCGGGGCAACTCCCCCGCGGACCTCGTCGACACGGACACCGCGAGGGACAACACCTTCGAGGGCAACCGGTGCGCGGCGTCGAAGCCGGCGGGCCTGTGCTGACCGCGGCGCCGGGGGCACCGGAGGAGGAGGGGAAGCGGCCGGTGACGACCGCCCAGGCCGCCCCGCCGCCGCCCATGAGGCTGCGGGAGCTGGTGTTCGGGGCGGCGTGCGCCGCCGCGCTGCGTGCCTGCGCCCGGCTGGGCGTCGCCGACGCCCTCGGGGACGAGCCGATGACGGTGGACGACCTGGCCGCCGGCGTGAAGACCGAGCCGGGCCCGCTGTCGAGGCTGCTGCGGGCGCTGTCCTGCTACGGCGTCTTCGCCGAGCGGCCGGACGGGCGCATCGCCCACACCGAGATGTCCCGCCTGCTGCGCGAGGACGATCCGCACAGCCTGCGCGCCATCGCCCTGTGGTGCACGGAGCCGTGGACCTGGGACGCCTGGCCCCAGCTGGACGAGGCGGTCCGCACCGGCCGCAACGTCGTGGAGGGGCTGTACGGGAAGGAGTTCTTCACGTACCTCAACGAGGACGCCCCCGAGTCGGCCGAGGTCTTCAACCGGGCCATGACCACCTCCAGCGAGCAGTCGGCCCGCGATGTCGCGGCCCTCCTCGACCTGTCGGGCTGCTCCTCGGTCGCGGACGTCGGCGGCGGGCAGGGGCACGTGGTGGCGAGCCTGCTGGACAAGTACCCGCGGATGAGCGGCGCGCTGCTCGACCTGCCGCGCGTGGTGGAGAAGGCGGTGCCCCGCCTGCGCGAGGGCGGCGACCTGGCCGACCGGGTCCGCGTCGTCCCCGGTGACGTGCGCGAGGCCGTCCCCGTCCGGGCTGACGTCTACGTCATCAAGAACATCCTGGAGTGGGACGACGACAGCACGGCCCGGACCCTGGCCAACGTCATCGGCGCGGGCGGGCCCGGTGCGCGGGTCGTGGTCATCGAGAACCTGGTCGACGACACGCCCTCGATGCGGTTCAGCACGGCGATGGACCTGTTGCTGCTGCTCAACGTCGGCGGGGCGAAGCACACGACGGCGAGCATGCTGAGCCGGCTGACCGGTGCCGGGCTCGTCGTCGACGAGGTGCGGCCGGTCAACCCGTACCTGCACGCCTTCGACTGCCACGTGCCGGGCTGATCCGGCCCCGCGCAGACCCCGGCCGCCGGGCCCGCAGCGTCGCGGGCCCGGCGGCCGGTGGGTTGCGGGGGCTCAGCCCGCGGTGTCGCGCTCCCAGAGGTAGAAGCGCTGGGCCATGGCGTCCTTGGGGGAACGCCAGGTCTCGGGGTCGTACGCGCTCACGTACGCCGACAGCCGCTCGCTGACGAGCTGGAACTCGGGGTGGCCGGCGACCTGGGCGATGGCGGGCCCCGGGTCCTTCTCGGACTCGATGAGGTGCATGTACACATCACCGAACTGGAAGAGGCTGCGCCGGTTCACCCCGACGAGGCGGGGCAGTTCGCCCCGGTCCGACTCGGCGAACACCTTGGCGATGTCGGAGGCCGACCCGGGGGCCATCCGGGCGACGATGAGGGCCTGGTGCATGGTGCGCTGTCCTCCGTACGGCTCAGTCGTTCGGCACGTGCCCGAGTTCGGCCGCCGCCTTCTCGATGCGGTCGCGGATCAGGGCCATCTGCACCTTGGAGTTGCGGTTGATGTTGTCCGTCATCCAGGCGTCGTCGACCGGCGCCTCCGGCTTCATCTCGAAGTCCTGGACCCACACCATGCGGGTGCCCGCGCCGGTCTCCTCGTACCGCCACCGGATGTTCATGTAGGCGAAGGGGCCGGTCTCCACCCGGTGGGCCTTGACGGTGAGATTGGCGCGGTCCGTCTCCCGCTGCGAGACCCAGCTCCACACGGTGCCGTTCTCGTCGGGGTGCATGGTCAGCCGGAACGTGGTCCGCTCGCCCTCCTGGGAGAGGATCTCCACGGAGGCGTACTCGCTGAACAGCCGGGGCCAGTTCGCCAGGTCGTTGGTCATGTCCCAGACCAGGTCGACGGGCGCGGCGATGACGATCTCGTTCTCGGTGTGTGCGGCCATGTCAGGCTCCCGCGGGCAGTGCGCCGTTGACCTGGTCCAGGAACTGCCGGGGCGTCTTGCAGCGCTCCGCGTCCGGCGGCATCGGCGCCTCGTAGCGGTTCTCCAGTTCGCCGACGATGCCGAGCAGGCCGAGCGAGTCGATGCCGAAGGTGTCGAAGCCGGTGTCGAGGCTCTGCTGCAGCTCCTCGGGGGCCACGGTGACGCCGGCGGCCTTCTTCATCAGCTCGGCCAGCTCTTCCACGGTGATGCGGTCACTCATACCGGTTCCTCTCCTGTGCTGTGCGGTCGGCGCCGCAGGAGCAGCGCCGAGTTCGACCCCATGAGTCCCCGGCTGAGGATCAGCGCCGTGCGCAGTTCGGCGGGGCGCGCCCGGCCGGTCACGAGGTCGAGGTCGTGGCAGATGTCGAAGACGTGCGGCGTGGGCGGGACCAGGCCCTCCTCCATCGCGAGGACCGCCGCCGCGGTGTCCAGCACGGGCGCGGCGCCGTAGCCGCGGCCGATGCCGGTCTTGGGGGCCGTGACGGGCACCCGGGTGCCGTGCCGGCCGAGGGCGTCGCTGAGCGCCAGGGCCTCGGCCCGGTCCGCTTCGGGCACGCCGAGCGCGTCCGCGAAGACCACGTCGACGTCCTCGGGGGCGCAGCCCGCCTCGTCCAGCGCTCCGCGCACGGCCTGCGCCAGCCCCTCGCGGGACTCCGCCCAGCGGCCGGCGCCGGTGAAGGTGGCCGCGTGCCCGGCGAGGACGGCCCGGATCGGCGCCCCCCGTTCCCGTGCCGCGTCCGCGTCCTCGACGACCAGCATGGCCCCGCCCTCCGCGGGCACGAACCCGCGGGCGGCGGAGGTGAAGGGGCGGTAGGCCCGCTCGGGGTCCTCCTCGGTGCTCAGCTCCCCGTACCCGAGCTGACAGACGATCGAGTACGGGGCGAGCGGCGCCTCGGTCGACCCGGCCACCAGCACGCCGGTGCCGCGCCGCACCGCCCGGCCCGCGTGGGCGAGGGCGTCGAGGCCGCCGGCCTCGTCGGAGGCGACCACGCCGCAGGGACCCTTGAAGCCGCGGCGGATGGAGATCTGGCCGGTGCTGGCGGCGTAGAACCAGGCGATGGACTGGTAGGGGCCGACGAAGCGGCTGCCCTTGCTCCACAGCTGCTGCAGCTCCCGCTGTCCGAACTCGCCGCCGCCGGAGGCGGCCGCGGTGACCACGCCCACCGAGAACGGGTCGGCCTCGCTGTCGCCGCGGCCGAGGCCGGCGTCCGCCAGCGCGAGGTCCGCCGCGGCCATCGCGAAGTGCGTGAACCGGTCGGTCTGGACCAGGAACCGCTCCTCGATCGACGCCGCGGCGTCGAACTCCCGGACCTGTCCGGCCACCCGCAGCGGCAGGTGCTCGCACCCTTCGCGGGTGACGGGTCCGAGGGCGCTGATGCCCTCCTTGGTGGACTTCCAGAACGTCTCGGTGTCCGTTCCGTTGGGCGCGACCACGCCGATTCCGGTGACGGCCGCGCGCCGGGGTCGTCGTGCGCTCATCGTCTGCCCTCCCTCGACCGGGTCAGGACCACCGCGGACTGGAAGCCGCCGAACCCGCTGCCCACGGAGAGCACACTGTTCAGCGACCGTTCGCGGGCGACCCGCGGGACGTAGTCCAGGTCGCACTCGGGGTCCGGGGTCTCGTAGTTGGCGGTGGGCGGCACCACCTGGTGGGCCAGGGCCAGCACGCAGGCCACCAGTTCGATCGACCCGATCGCGCCGAGGGAGTGGCCCACCATGGACTTGATGGAGCTCATCGGCGTGGTGCGGGCGTGCTCGCCCAGTGCCCGTTTGACCGCGGCGGTCTCGTGCCGGTCGTTCTGCTGGGTGCCCGACCCGTGCGCGTTGACGTAGTCGACGGCCGTGGGGTCGAGCCGGGCGTGGGCGAGGGCGTCCTCGATGGCGCGGGCCATCTCCAGGCCCTCCCGGGTCAGCCCCGTCATGTGGTAGGCGTTGCCGAAGGTCGCGTACCCGGTGAGTTCGCAGTACACGTGGGCGCCGCGGGCCCGCGCGTGTTCGAGCTCCTCCAGGACGAGCACCGCGCCGCCCTCGCCCATGACGAATCCGTCGCGGTCGGCGTCGAAGGGACGCGAGGCGTGGGCGGGGTCGTCGTTGTTCGGGGACGTGGCCTTGATCGCGTCGAAGCAGGCCATGGTGATGGGTGAGATCGGGGAGTCCGACGCGCCCGCTATGCAGATGTCGGCCCGCCCCTCCTCGATCGTGTGGAAGGCGTATCCGACGGCGTCGAGACCCGAGGTGCAGCCGGTGGACACGGTCTGCACCGGTCCGCGCGCCTCGAACCGCTCGGCGACGGTGGCGGCGAGCGTGCTCGGCGTGAACGCGCGGTGCAGCTGCGGCTCGGCCCGTCCGGGGTCCACGTCCCAGCGCTGCCCGTGGTGGCTGACCAGGACGTAGTCGCGCTCCAGCCGGGTGGTGCCGCCGACCGCGGTGCCCAGGCTGACCCCGACCCGCCAGGGGTTCTCCCGGGCGAGGTCGAGACCGGAGTCCCGGACCGCTTCGGCGCCGGCCACCAGAGCGAACTGGATGTAGCGGTCGCACCGCTCGATCTGTTCCGGGGCCAGGCCGTGGGCGGCCGGGTCGAAGTCGCATTCGGCGGCGATCCGGGACCGCAGGCCGGCGGGGTCGAAGAACGTGATGCCCCGCGTCGCCGTGCGCCCGTCCGTCAGCAGCTGCCAGAACGCCGGGGCGCCGATCCCCCCCGGAGCGACCACGCCTATGCCGGTGACCGCGACGCGCCTGGTCATGATCGGACGCGTTCCGGCTCGGACACCGGGTCCGCCGCGCTGGCGTCGGTCCCCTCGGTGTCGACGTGGCCCAGCGGCGGGCTGGGCGCCAGCGGGCCGAGGTGGAAGACGATCCGGGCCTCCACGTTGCCCACGTTGCGGAAGCGGTGGCGCACGTGGGCGGGGATCATCAGCGCCTGTTCGGGCCGCAGCGGGTGGGGTCCCCCGTCGAGGTCCACCTCCAGCTGTCCGCACACGACGTAGACGAACTCCTCCGAGTACGGGTGGTAGTGCTCCGCGATGCGGTCGCCGGGTTGCACGGTGGCGACGCCCATGAAGCCGCTGGTGGCGCCGACCGTGGTCGGGGTGAGCATGGCGCGCAGGTCACCGCCGCGCCGGGTGTTGGGCTCGATGTCGCTGAAGTCGACGAGCCTGGGGGTGGTTCTGTTCACGACGTTCCTCCGATCGTGTGCGGCGACGCGGGCCGGCCGCCGCGGCCGTGGCACCGGATGTTCAGGCCGCGGGCGCGCGGCGGTCGGTGACGAGGTCCATGAGGGTGAGCCGGAGCAGCCGGGCCGAGACGTCGCCCGCCGCGGCGGCGGCGTCCGACCCGAGCGCGTCGGTGTCGAGGAGTTCCAGCAGTTCGGCCGCCCCGGCGCGGTCCCCGAGGGCGAGCACCGCGCCCGGGTCGGCGTCGAGTCCGGCGCGCAGGTCGACCAGGCGTACGACGACGTCGTCGCGCTGGAAGATCGTGCTGCGCAGCACGGGGTTGTCCGGGGCGTCGGCCGCGGCGTCGCGCTGGGCGAGGAGTTCGGCCAGCCGCATGCCGCGGCCCGGACGGGCCGGGTAGTACAGCGCCCGCCGCTCGGCCTCCGGACCGTCCTGGCCGGCCGTCACGTGGTGGACGGCCGGAAGGGCCGCACGGGTGAAGAAGACCCGCGCCGACTCCGGGTCGTCGAGGTCGCGGTCCTGTTCCAGGTACGGGTTGATGGCTTCCTCGACGGCCCGTACCTCCGGCTGCCGCGCGACGTGGCGCAGCGCGGCGAGCAGGTCGCCGCGCACTTCGACGGCCCGCACGACGCGGTTGCCGTGCATGAACAGGGAGGTGCGGCACAGCCGGGTGGTGTCGTCGACCCGTGGCTCCGGGGAGGCGTAGTCGGCGAGGATCTTCGCGACCTTCTCCTCGCTGCCGGGCTTGACGGTGAAGGTGAGGGCGTGCCGGATCACGCCGTCGCCGATCCGCGGCGCCGTCTGCAGCCGGCGGGTGCCGGACTGGGGAGACGTGGCCGGGCCACCGGTCTCGCGGACGATGTGGAAGCGCAGCGACCTGGTGTCCCTCACACAGTTGTGCAGGGGCCGCACCATCGTCACGTGCTCCTCGCTGTTGACCCAGGTCAGGAACGGCGGGGCGCTCTCCCACTCGCTGGTGATGAGCCACTGGGACGGGTTCTCGATGGACTGGCAGAGCTGGTCGCTGACGTGTCCGGGGACGGAGGCGACCTGGTTGCACAGCTGCTCGTAGGCCTCCAGGAACTGCTGCTGGGCTCCTTCGTGGACGTCGACCAGCAGCACCACGCGCAGCCGGGAGCCGTCGAACACGGACTGGGAGATCCGCTGCGACATCTGCCGGACCGCTCCTGCGACGGTGTGTTCGGACGTAGTGGTCATCCGGGTACTTCTCCTTCGCTGTGGCACAGGCGAACGCCGCCGCGGGGAAGCGACGACGGCGTTCCTCGATCCTGTGCCCGGCCCCAGGAGAGCGCGACTTGGGGGCACTGCCCGGGTGAGCGGCCGTGGGGCGGGCGGGGTGGCCTCACACGAGGTGGGCGAAGACCACGAGGTTGTCGGTGTAGTCCTTGGCGGCGTGGTCGTAATCACCCGCACAGGTGATGAGCCGCACCTCGGGCCGTGCGGCGTCCGCGTAGACCCGCTCGTCGGGGAAGTCGTCCTTGGCGAAGGTCTCCACGTCGTCGACGACGAACGTCGCCGTGCTCCCGTCGGCGCGGTCCACGTGGAAGACGTCGCTCTTGCGCAGCTCGCCGAGCCGCACGAACACGGCGGGCGAGGTCTTGGTGTCGACGTGCCCGGCGATGATCGCCGTGCCCGTCTCGCCCGGCGAGGCTCCCGCGGCGTACCACCCGACGAGGTTGGTGTCGTCGGCCGGCGGGGGCTGCAGGTGCCCCGAGGAGCCGATGGACAGGTCGGTGAAGGGGGCGTCGACCGAGATCTTCGGGATGAGCAGGCGCACCGGCCGCGACCGGGGCAGCTGCCTGCCCGTCGGGTCGGGGCGCGCCGACGGGGCCGACGCGGACGCCCGCGCCGGGGGTGGCGGTGCGGCGGTGCCGGAGGGCTCGGCGTCACCACCGCTCACGGTCATCGCCAGCACCGCGCAGGCCACGGCCGCCATCGCCAGCACGTGGGTCCGCGGGCCCGGCTTCTGCGCGGGCTCGTCGCCGTCGGCGGGGTCGGGGGGACCAGCTGTCATCGGGACATCACCTCCACTGGGCACGGCGGCCGGGCGGGGGGGCCGGCCGGGGGAACGCCGGGGCCGCCACGCGGGTGCCGCGCGGCGGCCGCAGCTGTCTATCGCGTCCGGCATGGTCAGGCCACGCTTCCGGCCGTCCTTCTGCGGCGCGCCGCGTAGAGACCGGTGCCGGCGACGGCGAGGACGGCCAGACCGCCGGCGGTCATCGTCGGTCCGGCGAGGGCACCGCCGCCGGTGTGCATGCCGCCGTGCGGCTTCTCGTGCCCGCCGCGCCGGGAGTTGTCGTCCTCGCCGCTGCCGCTCCAGTCACGGTCGCCCGAGCCCTGGGCGGGGGTCACCGCGGTGAGCGCGCCGCCGCCGGTGTGCATGCCGCCGTGCGGCGAGTCCTGCCGTCCGTCCCAACCGTGGTCCTTGCCGTGCTCCTTGCCGTGCTCCTTGCTGTACGAGGAGTCCTCGTGGTCGCTCCCGTAGGCGTGGGCGCCGGGCGCGCCGAGGGCGAGGACGGCCGAGGCGGCCGCCGTGACCAGCAGTGTGCGCGTGGAACGCATCTGACTTCCCTTCCGTCGCGGGCGGGCGAGGCTGACGCTTCATCAGCCGGTGTGGATCCCGCCCCGACGTGAACCACCGTCAGCGGGGAACGCGCGGCCCGCCACTCAGGGCGATCAGCTGGGTGACGCACCGTCTGGTCCGCGCGGGTGAGCCTCAGCCGGCCGACAGCACCGTGGTGAGGGCTCGGCGCAGGTCGGAGGTGGCGTCCTGGACCGGGCCGGACGAGCGCCAGGCGACGAACCCGTCCGGGCGCACGAGCACCGCGCCGCCGTGCCCGACGCCATGGGCGGCCGCCCAGTCCGCGCCGTCCTCGGGCGTGAGGTCGGCCTCGGACCCGGTGCCGATCCGGTAGGACGTCAGCGGCAGGGACAGCTCGTCGGCGAGGAGGGCGGCGCCGCGGTGCCAGCCGCCCGGGTCGCCGGCGTCGCAGAGCAGGACGAGAGACGTCTCGTAGAGGTCGAGGGTGGACTTCCGGTCCCCCGACTGCCGCAGCCACATGTGGGGTGCGCGGCTGCCGGGCCGGGCGGTCAGGTCGAGGCCTTCCGGGACGACCGGGGCCGCCGGGTCGGCGCCGACCACCGCGCCCCGCGGATAGCGGTAGCCGAGGGCCACGTCGAGGATGCCGCGCTGGGGGCCGCCGCCCCCGCCGGGCGGCGGCGCGAACCCGGGGTGGCTGTGCTCGACCGACCGGGCGGCGGCCCGGGCGCTGGTCGCCTCCGCGACCGGGCGCCGCTCGGCGTCATAGCTGTCGAGCAGGCCCTCGCCGGCCCAGCCGCCGAGCACCGCGGCCAGCTTCCACGCCAGGTTGTGGGCGTCCTGGATGCCCGTGTTGGAGCCGAAGGCGCCGGTGGGCGACATCTCGTGGGCCGAGTCGCCGGCCAGGAAGACGCGTCCCGACCGGTAGCGCTCGGCGACGCGCTGGGCGGCGTGCCAGGGCGCGCGGCCCGTGATCTCCACGTCCAGGTCCATGACGCCCGTCGCGCGGCGGATGTGCTCCACGCACCGTTCGTCGGTGAACTCCTCGACGGTTTCCCCGCGTTCGGGGTGCCAGGGGGCGTGGAAGACCCAGTTCTCCCGGTTGTCCACCGGCAGCAGCGCGCCGTCGGCGTCGGGGTCGGTCAGGTAGCAGACGATGAAGCGGCGCTCGCCCACGACGTCCGCGAGCCGGCGGGAGCGGAAGGTGATGCTGATGTTGTGGAACAGGTCGCCGGGGCCGCTCTGCCCGATGCCGAGCTGTTCGCGCACGGGGCTGCGCGGGCCGTCGGCGGCGACCAGGTAGTCGGCGCGGATGGTGGTGTGCTCACCGGTCTCCCGGCTCTTGACCACGGCCGTGACGCCGTCGGAGTCGCTGTCGAAGGACAGCAGTTCGGTGTTGTAGCGCAGGTCGCCGCCGAGCCGAGCGGCGTGGTCGAGGAGGACGGGTTCCAGGTCGTTCTGGCTGCACAGGCACCATGAACTGGGGCTGAAGCGGGCCAGGCCGCCGCCCGGGTCGATCTCCCGGAACAGCCACTCCCCCGCGTCGCCGACCAGTGTGGGGGTCTGCAGGATGCCGTGGTTGTCCGCGAGCGTGGCGGCGGCCCGGCGGATCCCGGGCTCGACACCGGACACCCGGAACAGTTCCATCGTGCGTACGTTGTTGCCGCGGCCGCGGGGGTGGACGGAGGTGGCGGCGTGCCGTTCCACCAGGGTGTGGCGGACTCCGAGGCGGCCGAGGAACAGGGAGGTCGACAGGCCGACCAGGGAGCCGCCCACGATGAGGACCGGTACCTGGTGGACCGTGCGTTCGGACGGATGGGCTCGTCGGGTCATCGTTCGCCTCCAGCGCGTCGGGTTGCGGATCGCGGCCGGGGTGCGGCCGGGTCTCATCCATGCCCCGCGTCACCCGCTCAGGCTGCGGCGTCACCCGCTTAACCCGCTGGATTCGCGTGTTCGGCGGCACGGCGGCCGGGCTACCGCGCCGACGTCCGGCACCGTGGCGCCGTGCACGACTCCGTCGGCTTCTCCGGCGCCGCCCCCGCCCCACGGCAGGCCGACGCCCCTGGGACCCCGGTCGGGGTCCCAGGGGCGTCGGCCGCTCCACGGCCGGCGGGGCGGGGGAGCCAGCCCGGTGCCCTCTCCCCTGA
>NZ_JBYIQX010000060.1:0-38452 GCF_057707805.1 Streptomyces sp. bgisy159
CTTCCACTCGCCGCTGATGGAGCCGATGCTCGACGCCTTCCGCGAGGTGGCCGAGCGTATCGCTTACGCGCCCCCGGTCATCCCGGTCGTGTCCAATCTGACCGGACAGCTCGCCACCGGCGACGAGTTGGCGTCGTCCGAGTACTGGGTCCGTCACGTCCGTGACACCGTCCGTTTCGCCGACGGCGTCACCGCACTGAACGCCCACGGCGTGACGCGTTTCCTGGAGATCGGCCCCGACGGCACCCTCACCGCCCTCACCCGTACCGTGCTCGGTGACGCCGCCGACCGTTTCGTCTGCCGCCCCCTCCAGCGCAACGACCGGCCCGAGGCCGACGCGCTGTTCGCGGCCGTGGCCGCGCTGCACACCGCCGGAGTCCCGGTCGGCTGGGACGGCGTCTTCGCCGGGGTGCGTCCCGCACCTCTGCCCACGTACGCCTTCCAGCGCTCCCGGTACTGGCCCGAGCCGCGCCGGGGAGCAGACGCAGCGACCGGTCCCAGGCCGGTGGCGACGGCCGGGGAGGAGGCGTTCTGGCACGCCGTGAACCGGGGTGACATCGACGAACTCGCCGGTGTGCTGGGCCTCGAAGACGGCGCGCTGGACGGAGTCGTGCCCGCGCTCTCCGCCTGGCACCGTGAGGAGGTGCAGCGGACCGAGTCGGACTCCTGGCGCCATCGCGTCCGGTGGGACCGCCTGGAGCTGGACAACGGCCCTACGGTCCGCGGCCGTTGGCTGCTGCTCCAGTCCGGTGACGGTGCGGCGTTGCCCGGCATCGAGGAGTTCGTGCCCGGGGTCGAGCGCGTCGACTGCGCCACCGATGCGGGCCGGGAGACGCTCGCCGGGCTGCTGCGTGCCGCGGCCGCCGACGCGGAGCCCCTGGCCGGTGTGCTCTCCTGCGCGTCGGACGTCGGCACCGCCCTCGCCCTCGTGCAGGCCCACGCCGACGCCGCGCTCACCGCCCCGCTGTGGCTGGTGACCAGCGGTGCCGTCGCCGTCGGCGGTGGCACCGAGGCGGCCGTCGATCCGGGGCGGGCCGCCGTGTGGGGCCTCGGACGGGTCGCCGCGCTGGAGCACCCGGACGTGTGGGGAGGCCTTCTCGACCTGCCGGCCCGGCCGGACCGGCGCTCGCTCGCCCGGGCCGCCGCGGTGCTCGACGCCGCGGGCGAGGACCAGGTCGCCGTCCGCGGCGGCGACGTCTACGCCCGCCGGCTGGTGACCGCGCCCGCACCCGACGTCACCGCGCGGTGGACGGCACCGGAGCGCGTACTGATCACGGGCGGCACCGGCGCCCTCGGGACGCGCATCGCCCGCTGGACTGTCGAACACGGCGCCCGCGAGCTGGTGTTGACCAGCCGACGCGGCCCCGAGGCACCGGGCGCGGACGGCGTGCGGGACGAACTGCTCGCGCTCGGGGCGCGGGTGACCGTGGTCGCCTGTGACATGGGGGACCGGGACGCCGTCGCGCGACTGCTCGCCGACCACCCCGTCGACGCCGTGATGCACTGCGCGGGTGTCCTCGACGACGACGTGATCGCCACGTACACCCGCGACCGGCTCGCGGCCGTGCTGGCCGCCAAGGCGGACGCCGCCGACCATCTCGACGAACTGACCCGCGACAGCGGCCTGTCGGCCTTCGTGACGTTCTCCTCCATCGCCGGAGTGTGGGGCAGCGGCGGCCAGGCCGCCTACGCCGCCGCCAACGCCCACCTGGACGCGCTCGTCGAACGCCGCCGTGCCCGGGGCCTGACCGGCACGTCCGTGGCCTGGGGACCGTGGGCCGGCACCGGCATGGCCGCCGACGAGACCGCCCGGACGCTGCTGGAACGGCGCGGCCTGCGCCCGCTCGACCCGGATGCCGCGCTGACCGCGCTGGACCGCGCCCTGGCCGCCCGGGACGTCACCGTGGTCGTGGCGGACGTGGACTGGGAGCGGTTCGGGCCCGCGTTCACCACCGGCCGGCCCAGCCCGCTGCTCGCCGCACTGACGTCCGGCACCACCGAGACCCCTGTCCCTGGCCCGGCCTCCGGCCAAGGCGGTGCCCTGCGCGAACGCCTCGCGTCGCGCACCGCGGAGGAGCGCGACGCCGCCCTGCTCGACCTGGTGTGCCGTCGTGCCGCCGCCGCGCTCGGCCACACGGACCCGGCCGCCGTCGCCGTCGGGCGGGCCTTCCGGGAGATGGGTTTCGACTCGTTGACCGCCGTCGAACTGCGCAACGACCTCACCGCCGAGACGGGCGTCGCCCTGCCCACCACCCTGGTCTTCGACCACCCCACCCCGCTCGCCGTGGCCGCGCACCTGCGGGACGCGCTGTTCGGGACCGCGCAGGAGCGGCACGAGGTCACGGTGCGGACCACCGACACCGACCCGGTGGTCGTCGTCGGCATGGGCTGCCGTCTGCCGGGCGGCATCGACGGGCCCGACCGGTTGTGGGAGCTGCTGGCCGCCGGCGGTGACACCGCCGGCGGGTTCCCCGAGGACCGTGGCTGGGACCTGGCGACGCTGCGGGAGGCGAGCGACACGGCGGCCGGGGGCTTCCTCACGGAGGCCTCCGCGTTCGACGCCGCCTTCTTCGGCATCAGCCCGCGCGAGGCACAGGCCCTCGACCCGCAGCAGCGGCTCGTCCTGGAAACCTCGTGGGAGGCCCTGGAGCGCTCCGGGATCGCGCCCACCACGCTGAAGGGCTCCCGCACCGGTGTCTTCGTCGGCGCCGGAAGCTCCGGCTACGCCGCCGGCCTGACCGAGGTGCCGGAGGGACTCGGCGGTCACCTGCTGACGGGTCAGGCGGGCAGCGTGGTCTCCGGCCGTGTCGCCTACGCGCTCGGCCTGGAGGGTCCGGCCGTCACCGTCGACACCGCCTGCTCCTCCTCGCTGGTCGCCCTGCACCTCGCCGCGCAGTCCCTGCGTTCCGGCGAGTGCGACCTCGCCCTCGCGGGAGGCGTCACCGTCATGGCCGACCCGGGTGCCTTCGTGGAATTCAGCGTCCAGGGCGGTCTCGCGCCCGACGGCCGCTGCAAGGCGTTCTCCGAGGACGCCGACGGCACCGGCTGGGCGGAGGGCGTGGGCGTCCTCGTCGTCGAGCGGCTGTCCGACGCGCGCCGCAACGGCCACCGTGTGCTGGCGGTGGTCGAGGGTTCCGCCGTCAACCAGGACGGCGCGTCCAACGGCCTGACCGCGCCCAACGGCCCGTCCCAGCAGCGGGTCATCCGCCAGGCGCTCGCCTCCGCCGGACTCACCCCGCAGGACGTCGACGCGGTCGAGGCGCACGGCACCGGCACCACCCTCGGCGACCCGATCGAGGCGCAGGCCCTGCTCACCGCGTACGGCCAGGACCGTGCCGAGGACCGGCCGCTGTGGCTCGGCTCCGTCAAGTCCAACCTCGGGCACACCCAGGCCGCGGCCGGTGCCGTCGGCGTCATCAAAATGATCCTGGCCCTGCGGCACGGCACCCTGCCGCGCACCCTGCACGCCGGCCGGCCGTCCTCGCGCGTCGACTGGGACAGCGGGCGGGTGCGACTGCTGACCGAGGACGTCGCATGGACCGCGGGCGACCGTGTCCGCCGGGCGGGCGTCTCCGCCTTCGGCCTGTCGGGCACCAACGCCCACGTCATCCTCGCCGAACCGGCCCCGACGGCCGAAGAGTCCACCGTGCCGACCCGCACCGCGGGAGACACCGGACGGGCCGCCGCCCTCCCCTGGCTGCTCGGCGCCCGCAGCGCCCCCGCCCTGCGCGACCAGGCCGCCCGGCTCCTCGCCCACGCCGACCGGCACCCTGACGCGGACCCCGCCGACATCGCGCACGCCCTCGCGTTCACCCGTGCCCCGCTGGAGCACCGGGCCGTCGTCACGGGCCGCGACCGGACCGCCCTGCTGGCCGGGCTCCGGACACTCGCGGACGGCGGCACCCATCCCGCCGTCGTCACCGGGAACACCCTCGCCGCGGGCGGCACCGCGTTCCTCTTCGCCGGCCAGGGCACCCAGCGGCCCGGCATGGGACGGGGCCTCTACGACACCTTCCCGGCCTACGCCGACGCCTTCGACGCCGTCTGCGGCCACTTCGACGGACTGCTGCCCCGGCCGCTCGCCGAGATCGTGCACGGCGCCGACGCCGAGCCGCTGCACCGCACCGAGTACGCCCAGCCCGCCCTGTTCGCCGTCGAAGTCGCCCTCCACCGTCTCGTCGAATCCTTCGGGGTGCGGCCCGCCCACCTGCTCGGCCACTCCGTCGGAGCGATCGCGGCCGCCCACGTGGCCGGAGTGCTCGGCCTGCCCGACGCCTGCCGGCTCGTCGCCGCGCGCGGCCGGCTCATGCAGGCGCTGCCCGAAGGCGGCGCGATGATCGCCCTGCAGGCCGCCGAGGAGGAGGTGCTGCCACTCCTCGACGGGCACGAGGACGTCCTCGGTGTCGCCGCCGTCAACGGACCCCGCTCCGTGGTCGTCTCGGGCGACGAGGACGCCGCCACCGGCATCGCCGCCCGCTTCGCGGCGCGGGGCCGCAAGACGACCCGCCTCAAGGTGAGCCACGCCTTCCACTCCCCGCGCATGGAACCGATGCTCGAGGAGTTCCGCGCCGTGGCGGCCTCCGTCGCGTACGCGGAACCGCGCATCCCCGTCGTCTCCGACCTCACCGGCCGCCTCGCCGGGCCCGGCGAGCTGACCGACCCCGAGTACTGGGTGCGGCACGTGCGGCACACCGTGCGGTTCGCCGACGGCGTCACCACGCTCGAGGACCTGGGCGCCGGCCGCCTGCTGGAACTGGGGCCCGACACCACCCTGACCGCCCTCGCCCAGGGCGCCTGGCGGGGCACGGCCCCCGTCGCGGTGCCCACGCTGCGCGACGACCGCGATGACGCGGAGACGCTGCTCACCGGCATCGGCGCCCTCCACACGCACGGAGCGGACGTCGACTGGCGCGCCGTCCTCGGCACCGTCGCCACCGGCGCCCGTCCCGTCGAACTGCCCACCTACGCCTTCCGGCACCGGCCGTACTGGATCGAACCCACCGCGTCCGGCGACCCGGCCGCCGCGGGACTCGTACCCGCCGGGCACCCGCTGCTCGGCGCGGTCGTACCGTCCGCGGTCGACGACACCCTGCTGCTCACCGGCCGCCTCACCACCCGCGGCACGGGCTGGCTCGCCGCCCACCGCATCGAGGGCACCGCCGTCGTACCCAGCACCGCTCTGCTCGAACTCGCCCTGGCCGCGGGCATCCACGCCGACCGCCCGCAGGTCGGCGAACTCGTCCTGGAACGCCCGCTGGCGCTGCCCGAGCACGACGGTGCCGCCCTGCACATCCGGATCGAGGCACCCGACGCCCGCGGCGACCGCGCCTTCGCCATGCACGCGCGGCCCGCCGGCGACACCACCGTGGAGTGGACCCGGCACGCCACCGGCGTCCTCACCGCCGAGACCGCGCCCGAACCGGCCCACGACCTCACCGCCTGGCCGCCGCCCGGCGCGCGGGAACTGTCCACCGACGGCCTGTACGCCCGGCTGCGCGAGGCCGGACTCGACTACGGGCCCGTCTTCCAGGGCCTGCTGGGCGCCTGGCAGGACGACGACGCCGTGTACGCGGAGGTCGCGCTGCCCGAGTCGGCCGCCGCCGACGCTGCCCGGCACGACCTGCACCCGGCGCTCCTGGACGCCGCCCTGCACCCGCTGGGCCTCGGCGCGTTCGACGGCCTCGGCGACGGGCGCGTGCTCTTCTCCGCCGGCCCGGCCCGGCTGTTCGCCACCGGCGCCACCACACTGCGCGTCCGCCTGGAACGTACCGGCCCGGACAGCCTCGCCCTCACCGCCGCCGACGCGGTCGGCGCCCCCGTCCTCACCATCGGCTCCCTGCTGCTGCGCCCGGCCAAGGGCGGCCCCGCCCCGGAAAACACCGCCCCGCAGACCGGCCACCACGAGACCGCGCCCGCCACCGAGCCCGTGCGCCGCCGTGCCGCCGCCCGCACCCAGCCGCCCGGCAGCCTCCTGGAACGCCTCGCCGCCCGGCCCGCCGCGGAACGCGAACGCACCCTCCTCACCACCGTCCGCGACCGCGTCGCCGCCGTCCTCGGGCACGGCGGACCCGACGAGGTGGAACCCCAGCGCCCGTTCACGGACCTCGGCCTCACCTCCCTGACCGCCGTCGAACTGCGCAACGGCCTCAGCGCCGCACTCGGCGTCACCCTGCCCGCCACCCTCGTCTTCGACCACCCCACGCCGGCGGCGCTCGCCCGGCACCTCGCCGACGACCTGTTCGGCACCGCCGGCGCCGGCACCACCGCCGCCGTACGGCGCCCCGTCGACGACGACCCGATCGCCGTCGTCGGCATGGCCTGCCGCTACCCCGGCGGCATCGCCGGCCCCGACGACCTGTGGGACCTGGTGCGCGCCGGGGCGGACGGCATCTCCCCGCTGCCCACCGACCGCAACTGGAACCCCGAGCGGCTCTACCACCCCGACCCCGACCACCCGGGCACCGTCTACACCCGCGAGGGCGGCTTCCTGCACGACGCGAGCCGCTTCGACCCGGCGTTCTTCTCCATCAGCCCCCGCGAGGCCCTCGCCATGGACCCGCAGCAGCGGCTGCTCCTGGAGGTGACCTGGGAGGCGCTGGAACGCGCGGGAGTCGACCCGCACGCGGCCCGCGGCTCCGCCACGGGCGTGTTCGCCGGCGTCACCTACCAGGACTACGTGAGCATCCTCGCGGCCTCCGACGACAACTTCGAGGGGTACGTCGGCACCGGCAACTCGCCGAGCGTCCTGTCCGGCCGCATCTCCTACGCGCTCGGCCTGGAGGGCCCGGCCGTCACCGTCGACACCGCCTGCTCCTCCTCGCTGGTCGCCCTGCACCTCGCCGCGCAGTCCCTGCGCCAAGGGGAGTGCGAACTCGCCCTGGCCGGCGGTGTCACCGTGATGTCGACGCCCGGCTCCCTCATCGAGTTCAGCCGGCAGCGCGCCCTCGCCGAGGACGGCCGCTGCAAGCCGTTCTCCGCGGACGCCGACGGCGCCAGCTGGGCCGAGGGCGTCGGCATGGTCGTCCTCGAACGGCTCTCCGACGCGCGCCGCAACGGCCACCGGGTCCTCGCCGTCGTGCGCGGCTCCGCCCTCAACCAGGACGGCGCGTCCAACGGCCTCACCGCGCCCAACGGCCCGTCCCAGCAGCGGGTCATCCGCCAGGCGCTCGCCTCCGCCGGACTCACCCCGCAGGACGTCGACGCGGTCGAGGCGCACGGCACCGGCACCACCCTCGGCGACCCGATCGAGGCGCAGGCCCTGCTCACCGCGTACGGCCAGGACCGTGCCGAGGACCGGCCGCTGTGGCTCGGCTCCCTCAAGTCGAACATCGGGCACAGCCAGGCCGCGGCCGGGGTCGGCGGCGTCATCAAAATGGTCATGGCGCTGCGCGAAGGCCTCCTGCCGCGCACCCTGTACGCCGACAACCCGACCCCGCACGTCGACTGGAGCGCCGGACACGTCCGCCTGCTCACCGACGAACAGCCCTGGCCCGACACCGGCCGCGCCCGCCGGGCCGGCGTGTCCTCCTTCGGCATGAGCGGCACCAACGCCCATGTCATCGTCGAACAGGCCCCCGGCACCGCCGAACCGACCGCCGCGCGCACCACCCTGCCCGCCGTGCCCGTCCTGCTGTCCGCGCGCACGCCCGCCGCGCTGCGCGCCCAGGCCGCCCGCCTGCGCACCCACCTGCGCACCCGGCCCGGAACCCCGCTCACCGACGTCGCCTACACGCTCGCCGTCGGACGTGCCGCCCTCACCCACCGCGCCGCCGTCCTCGCCGACGACGCGGCGCGGCTCGACGAGACCCTCGCCGCCCTCGCCGCCGACGCACCGCTCACCACGCCCGTCCCGGTCGGCAGCGCGGTACCCGGCGGCGCGGAACCCGTCCTCGTCTTCCCCGGACAGGGCGCCCAATGGGCCGGCATGGCCCGTGAACTCCTCGACGAGTCGCCGGTGTTCGCCGACTGGATCGACCGCTGTGAGCAGGCACTCGCCCCGCACGTCGACTGGTCCCTGACCGCCGTACTGCGCGGCGGGCAGGACGCCGCCGACCTCGGCCGCGTCGACGTCGTCCAGCCCGCCCTGTGGGCCGTCATGGTCGCCACCGCCGCCCTCTGGCGCGCACACGGCGTCCGCCCGGCCGCCGTCGTCGGCCACTCCCAGGGCGAGATCGCCGCCGCCTGCGCCGCCGGGGCCCTCACCCTGGAGGACGGTGCCCGCGTCGTCGCCCTGCGCAGCCGCGCCATCACCCGCATCGCCGGAACCGGCGGCATGATGTCCGTGCCGCTGACCGCCGACGACACCCGTGCCCGCATGGAGCCGTGGGCCGGCCGCCTCGCCGTCGCGGCCGTCAACGGACCCGCCTCCGTCGTCGTCTCCGGCGAGGCCGCGGCCCTGGACGAGCTGCACACCGCCCTCACCGCCGACGGCGTCCGCGCCCGCAAGGTCAACGTCGACTACGGCTCGCACTCCGCGCAGGTCGAGGCGATCCGCGACACCGTCCTGGAGGCCCTCGACGGTCTCGCCCCGCGCGAGGCGGAGATCCCCTTCCGTTCCTCGCTCACCGGTGACTGGCAGGACACCACCGGACTCGACGCCGCCTACTGGTACGGCAACCTGCGCGAGACCGTCCGCTTCGAGGACGCCGTCCGCGGCCTGATCGCCGCCGGACACCGCACCTTCATCGAGGTCGGCCCGCACCCCGTGCTCGCCGTCGGGCTGCGCGACACCCTCGACGCTGCCGGCGTGGACGGCGCCGTCCTCGGCTCGCTCAGGCGCGACCAGGGCGGCCCGCGGCAGTTCCTCGCCGCCCTCGCCGAGGCCCATGTGCACGGCGTGGACGTCGACTTCGAGGCGGTCTTCGACGGCACCGGCGCCACCCGGACCGACCTGCCCACCTACCCCTTCGAGCACGGGCGCTACTGGCCCACGGTCCGCGAACGGGCCGCATCCGGCGCCGCCGAGAGCGACGCCCTCACCGCCGGCTCCGTGGAGGCACGCTTCTGGGAGACCGTCGAACAGGAGGACCTGGAGAGCCTCACGGACACCCTCGACCTCCCTGCGGACGCCCCCCTCAGCAGCGTCCTGCCCGCCCTGTCCCAGTGGCGCCGCACCCGCAGGGAACGCGCCACCACCGACGCCTGGCGCTACCGCGTCGCCTTCAGCCCCCTCGACACCGGCCCGGCCGCCCTCACCGGCACCTGGCTGCTCGTCGCCCCCGCCGACGCGGCCGGGCACACCGCCCTCGCCGACACCGTCGCCGACGCCCTCACCGCGGGCGGCGCCCGCACCGTCCGACGCGTCAGCCTGCCCGACGGGACCCCCGACCGCACCGCCCTCGCCGACCTGCTCACCGGCGCCGAGGACGCCGGACCACCCGCCGGCGTGCTGTCCCTGCTCGCCCTCGACACCCGCGACCACCCCGGACACAGCGCCGTTCCGCCGGGACTCGCCGCGACCCTCGCCCTCGTCCAGGCCCTCGGCGACCTCGGCATCGACGCACCGCTGTGGTGCGCCACCCGCGGAGCCGTCACCGTCGGCGGCGCCGACCCCGCGCCGGACGCCCGCCAGGCACTCGTCTGGGGCCTCGGCAGGGTCGCCGCCCTGGAACACGCCGACCGCTGGGGCGGCCTGATCGACCTGCCCGCCGAACTCGACGCCCGCTCCGCCACCCGCCTCGCCGCCGTCCTCGCCGACCCCGGCGAGGAGGACCAGATCGCGCTGCGCGCCACCGGCGCCCACGGCCGCCGCCTGGTCCACGCCCCCGGCGCGGACGTCCCCGCCGAGGCCTGGCGGCCCCGCGGCACCGTCCTGGTCACCGGCGGCACCGGCACCCTCGGCGGCCACGTCGCCCGCTGGCTCGCCGACCGCGGCGCCACCCACCTGGTGCTGGCGGGCCGCCGCGGCGCCGACGCACCCGGCGCCACCGGACTGCGCGACGAACTCGCCGACCGCGGCGTCGAAGTCACCCTCGCAGCCTGCGACGTCTCCGACCGCACCGCCCTCGCCGAACTGCTCGCCGCACTGCCCGCCGACCGCCCCCTGGACGCCGTCTTCCACGCGGCCGGAGCCCTCGACGACGGCGTACTCGACTCGCTCACGCCCGACCGCATGGACCCGATCCTGCGTGGCAAGGCCACCGCAGCCCGCAACCTGCACGAACTCACCCGCGACCTCGACCTGTCCGCGTTCGTGCTGTTCTCCTCCACCGCCGGCGTCCTGGGCGGCGCCGGACTCGGCAACTACGCCCCCGGCAACGCCTACCTCGACGCCCTCGCCGCCGAGCGCCGTGCCGCCGGGCTGCCCGCCACGGCCGTCTCCTGGGGCCTGTGGGCCGACGGCGGCATGGTCGGCGACAGCGCCGGGGACCGCATGCGCCGTCACGGCGTCCACCCCATGGACACCGCCGCCGCCTGCGACGCCCTCGGCCGGGCCCTCGACCTCGGCGACACCCACGTCGTCGTCACCGACCTCCGCTGGGACACCTACGCCCCGTCCTTCACCGCGCCCCGCCCCAGCCACCTCCTCGACGAACTGCCCGCCGCCCGCGCGGCACTGGACGCCGCACGGCAGACCGCCGGGCCCGGCGACGACGACACCTCCTCCCTCCACGCCCACCTGGCCGCCCTGCCCGAGTACGAACGGGCCGACGCCGTCCTGCGGATCGTGCGCGGACACGTGGCCGGGGTCCTCGGCCACCCCGGCGCGGACGCCGTGGAACCCGAACGCCCCTTCACCGACCTGGGCATCGACTCGCTCAGCGCCGTCGAACTGCGCAACGGCATGAACCGCATCACCGGTCTCCGGCTGCCCAGCACCCTCGTTTTCGACCACCCCACCTGCCGTGCCCTCGCCGACTTCCTGCTCGCCGAGGTCGCCGAGGTCGCAGGCGCCACCGCACCCGCCACCGACGTCGCCCCGCACCGGGCGACCGACGACGACCCGATCGCCGTCGTCGCCATGGGCTGCCGCTTCCCCGGCGACATCCGCACCCCCGAACAGCTGTGGCAGATGCTCCTCGACGGCGAGGAGGGCCTGGTGCCGTTCCCGGAGGACCGGGGCTGGAACCTCGACGCCCTCCACGACCCCCGGCCCGGCAAGGCCGGCACGGTCTCCACCCGCACCGGCGGCTTCCTCACCGACGCCGGCGGCTTCGACCCGGCGTTCTTCAACATCTCGCCCCGTGAGGCGGTGGCCATGGATCCGCAGCAGCGTCTGCTGCTGGAGATGGCCTGGGAGACGTTCGAGCGGGCCGGCATCGACCCGCGCACCCTGCGCGGCAGCCGCACCGGCGTGTTCGCCGGCACCAACGGCCAGGACTACACCGGCATGCTCGCCGCCTCCGGTGAGGACTTCGAGGGCTACATGCTGACCGGCAACGCCGCCAGCGTCGTCTCCGGCAGGCTTTCCTACACCTTCGGCCTGGAGGGCCCGGCGGTCACCGTCGACACCGCCTGCTCCGCCTCCCTGGTCGCCCTGCACCTCGCCGTGCGGTCCCTGCGCGCCGGGGAGTGCGACCTCGCCCTCGCCGGCGGCGTCACCGTCATGGCCTCGCCCGGTCTGTTCGTGGACTTCAGCCGTCAGCAGGGGCTGGCGGCGGACGGCCGGTGCAAGGCGTTCGCGGACGCGGCGGA
This sequence comes from Streptomyces sp. bgisy159, assembly GCF_057707805.1. Classification (NCBI taxonomy): domain Bacteria; kingdom Bacillati; phylum Actinomycetota; class Actinomycetes; order Kitasatosporales; family Streptomycetaceae; genus Streptomyces; species Streptomyces sp. bgisy159. The sequence continues at coordinate 11,635 of NZ_JBYIQX010000060.1, forward strand.
CGGTACGGGCTTCTCCGAGGGCGGTGGTCTGCTGCTGGTGGAGCGGCTGTCGGACGCGCGGGCGAACGGGCATCCGGTGCTCGCGGTGGTGCGGGGTTCGGCGGTCAACCAGGACGGTGCGTCCAACGGGCTGAGCGCGCCGAACGGTCCGTCGCAGCAGCGGGTGATCCGGGCCGCCCTGGCCGACGCGGGGGTGCCGGCCGGTGAGGTGGACGCGGTGGAGGCGCACGGGACGGGGACCCGGTTGGGCGACCCGATCGAGGCGCAGGCGCTCCTGGCCACCTACGGTCAGGAGCGCGCGGGAGATGCTCCCGTGTGGCTGGGGTCGGTGAAGTCGAACGTCGGTCACACGCAGGCGGGTGCCGGTGTGGCGGGCGTGATGAAGATGGTGCTGGCGATGCGGCACGGGATGCTGCCGGCCACCCTGCACGTCGACCGGCCCAGCGAGCACATCGACTGGTCCGCCGGCCGCGTCGAACTCCTCACCGAGGCCCGGGAATGGCCGGAGACGGGGGAGCGCCCGCGGCGCGCCGGTGTGTCGTCGTTCGGCATCAGCGGCACCAACGCGCACGTGGTGCTGGAGGCGGTGTCCGAGGCCGAGACGGCCGAGGCGGCGCCGCAGGCGTGGACGGGACCGGTGCCCTGGGTCCTGTCCGCCCGCAGCCGCGACGCCCTGCGCGCCCAGGCCGCCCGACTCCTCGACCACGTCACGCGGTCTCCCGGGCTCACCGACGCCGACCTCGGCCTCTCGCTCACCGCGACCCGCGCCGTCTTCGAGCACCGCGCCGTCGTCCTCGGCACCGACCGCGCCGCGCTCACCGACGGACTGCGCCTGCTCGCCACCGGCGACACCGGACCGCACACCGTCACCGGCACGCACCGAGGCGAGGGAAAGACCGCCTTCCTGTTCTCCGGACAGGGCGCCCAGCGCCCTGGAATGGGACGCGGCCTGTACGAGGCGTACCCCGTGTACGCGGACGCCTTTGACGCGGTCTGCGCCCACTTCGGTGACGACCTGCGCGCCCTCGTCCTCGGCGACGACGCCGAGCGGCTGCATCGCACCGAGTGGACACAGCCCGCGCTGTTCGCCGTGGAGGTGGCCCTCTACCGCCTGCTGGAATCCTGGGGCGTGCGGCCCGACCTCGTCGCCGGGCACTCCGTCGGCGAGATCGCCGCCGCCCATGTGGCCGGCGTGTTCTCCCTCGACGACGCGTGCGCCCTGGTCGCCGCCCGCGGCCGGCTCATGCAGGAACTCCCCTCCGGCGGCGCCATGTTCGCGGTGGAGGCCGCCGAGGAAGAGGTGCTGCCGCTGCTGGAGGGACAGCCGCACGCCGGCATCGCCGCCGTCAACGGCCCCTGCTCCGTGGTGATCTCCGGCACGGAGGACGTCGTCGCCGGCATCGCCTCCCGGCTCGCCGCACAGGGACGCCGCACCACCCGTCTGCGCGTCGGCCACGCCTTCCACTCGCCGCTCATGGAGCCCATGCTCGACGCCTTCCGCGACGTCGCCGCGGGCATCTCCTACGAGCCGTCGCGCATGGCGGTCGTCTCCAACGTGACCGGTCGTGCCGCAGCTCCCGGCGAACTGCAGGACCCGGAGTACTGGGTCCGCCACGTCCGGGAGGCCGTCCGCTTCGCCGACGGTGTCGCCACGCTCGCCGAGCTCGGTGCCGACCGCTTCGTCGAGGTGGGCCCCGACGGCACCCTCACCGCGATGGCGCAGAACTGCCTGCCGGACGCCGGACACACGCTGTTCGTCCCGGCGCTGCGAAAGGACCGCGACGAACGCGAGACGCTTCTCGACGCCCTCGCCCGCGCCTTCGCGCACGGAGTGGCCGTCGACTGGCCCCGCCTCTTCGACGGCACCGGCGCCCGGATCACGCAGCTGCCGACCTACCCCTTCCAGCGCCGCCGCTTCTGGCCCGGCCCGCCCGTCCTGCTCGGCGACGTCACCACGGCGGGACTCGGCACGAGCAGCCACCCGCTGCTCGGCGCGGCCGTGGAACTCGCCGACGGGGCCACCCAGGTGTTCACCGGCCGCCTCGCGCTCGGCTCCAGCCCCTGGCTCAGGGACCACGCACTCACGAGCACCGCCCTGTTCCCCGCCACCGGCTTCCTGGACCTGGCCCTGCACGCGGGCGCCCGGACCGGCTGCGAGCAGGTCGCCGAGCTGACCATCCTGGCCCCGCTCACCCTGCCGGACCGGGGCGGCGTGCAGGTCCAGGTGCGCGTCGAGGCACCGGACGCCACCGGCGCCCGCCCGCTGACCGTGCACGGCCGGCCCGACGACGCCGAGCCCGGCGCCCCGTGGACCCTGCACGTCAGCGGCCTGCTCACGGACGCCGCAGAACCGGCCGTCATGCCCTACGACTTCACCGTCTGGCCGCCCGAGGACGGCGAGGAGGTGCCGCTCGACGGCTTCTACGAGGCGTTCGCCGACCGGGGCCACCTCTACGGCCCCCTGTTCCAGGGCCTGACCCGGGTGTGGAGGCGTGGAACGGAGGTGTTCGCCGAGGTCGCACTGCCCGACGGGGCGACCCCCGCCGCCGACGTCTTCGACCTGCACCCCGCCCTGCTGGACGCCGCCCTGCACACGGTGATGTTCGTGCCGATGGAGGACGCCGGACGCCTGCCGTTCTCATGGAACGACGTGCGCCTGGACGCCGTCGGAGCCTCCGCGCTGCGGCTGCGCATGGTCCAGGAAGGCCCAGAGGCCGTCGGCCTCGCCCTCGCCGACCCGGAAGGCCGCCCGGTCGCCTCCGTCGGCTCGCTCACCCTGCGCCAACTGACCGGTGACCTCGCGGGCTCCACCGTCGGCGCACCCGCCCTCCGGGGCCTGCACGAACTGGAGTGGCAGCCGACCACCACCCCGGCCGCCCCGGCCACGACGACCGCGTGGACCGTCGTCGGCGCGGCCGAGGCGGACGAACTGGCCGCCGCGCTGAACGCCGCCGGACACACGGCACGCTCCGTGCCCGGCCTGGACACCCTCGCCCAGGCCGGGGCGGTCCCCGACACCGTCCTGTACGCCGTACCGGTCGCCGCCGTCCCTCCGGAGCCCGAGGCGTCCCCGGGCGCACTCGCCGACGCCGCCCGCGCCACCGCCGGCCATGCCCTGGACACCCTGCGGCGCTGGCTGGATGAGCCCGCCTTCCTGCACGCCCGGCTCGCCGTGGTGACCCGGCGCGCCGTCCCCGCCCCGCCCCGGCCCGCCGACCCGGCGCAGGCCGCGGTGTGGGGCCTGGTGCGGGCGGCCCGCACCGAGAACCCCGGCCGTCTCGTCCTCGCCGACACCGACGGCACCGCCCCCTCCCTGGCGGCACTGCCCGACGGGCTCGGCGACACCGCCTTCGAACTCGCCGTGCACGACGGCACGGTGAGCACCCCGCGCATCGTGCCGCTCGCCGCCGACCGGGCTCTCACCCCGCCCCCCGGCACCGGGGCCTGGCGCCTCGGCATCGAGCGCAGGGGCACCCTGGAGAGCCTGCGGCTCGCGCCCTGCCCGGAGGTCACCGCACCCCTCGCACCGAACGAGGTCCGCATCTCGATGCGGGCCGCCGGCGTAAACTTCCGCGACGTCCTCACCGCGCTCGGCATGTACCCCGGCGACGCCACCGCGATCGGCCTGGAAGGCGCGGGCGTCGTCAGCGAGGTGGGCGACGCCGTCACCTCACTCGCCCCCGGCGACCGGGTGATGGGCATGTTCGCCGGGGCCTTCGGACCCGTCGCGATCGCCGACGCCCGCATGGTCGCGCCCATCCCCGAGGGCTGGAGCTTCGCCGAGGCCGCCACCGCCCCGATCGCCTACCTCACCGCCTACTACGCGCTGGTCGACCTCGGCGGGCTCCGGTCCGGCGAGAGCCTGCTGGTGCACGCCGCGGCCGGTGGCGTCGGCTCCGCCGCCGTACACCTCGCCCGCCACCTCGGAGCCGAGGTGTACGGCACCGCGTCCCCCGCCAAGTGGGACGCCCTGCGCGCGGCCGGCCTGGACGACGCGCACCTCGCCTCCTCCCGCGACCTCGGCTTCGAGGAGCGGCTGCGCACCGCCACCGACGGCCGCGGCTTCGACGTCGTCCTCGACTCCCTGGCCCGGGAGTTCGTCGACGCCTCACTGCGGCTGCTGCCGCGCGGCGGCCGGTTCCTCGAGATGGGCAAGACCGACGTACGCGATCCGGCTCGGGTCGCCGCCGACCACCCCGGAGTCGCCTACCGCGCCTTCGACCTGGTCGAGGCCGGACCCGACCGGATCGGCGAGATCCTCACCGACCTCGTCGGCCTCTTCGGCCGAGGGGTTCTCAAGCCGCTGCCGATGGCCGTGTGGGACGTGCGCCGGGCTCCGGAGGCGTTCCGCTTCCTCAGCCAGGCCCGGCACGTCGGCAAGGTGGTCCTCACCCTGCCGGCCGCGCCCGACCCCGAGGGCACCGTCCTGCTCACCGGCGGGCTCGGCGGGCTCGGCCGGATCACCGCGCGCCACCTCGTCGCCGAACACGGCGTCCGGCACCTGCTCCTCGCCGGCCGCCGGGGCCCGGACGCGCCCGGCGCCGCCGAGCTGCGGGCCGAACTCGCCGCCCTGGGAGCCGAGGTGACCGTCGCGGCCTGCGACGTGGCCGACCGCACCGCGCTCGCCGCGCTCCTCGCGGGCATCCCCGCCGACCGGCCGCTGACCGCCGTCGTGCACACGGCCGGTGTCCTCGCCGACGGCGTGCTGTCCTCCGTGACGCCCCAGAGGCTCGCGGAGGCGATGCGTCCCAAGGCGGACGCGGTGGTCGCCCTGCACGAGCTGACCCGCGGCCTCGACCTGGCCCGCTTCGTGGTCTTCTCCTCCGTCGCCGGCACCTTCGGCGGCGCGGGACAGGCCAACTACTCCGCCGCCAACGCCTTCCTTGACGCCTTCGCCCACCACCGGCGCGCCCAGGGCCTGCCGGCGACGTCCCTCGCCTGGGGCACCTGGCTGCCCGATGCCGGCATGACCGGGGAACTCGGCGACGCCGACCGCGAACGCCACGCCCGCACCGGCATGGTGCCGCTCGACGCCGCCCACGGCATGCGCCTGCTGGACGCGGCCGCCGGCTCCGACCGGGCCGCGCTGCTGCCGATGGACCTCGACCCGGCAGCCCTGCGCGCACACCACGACGCCCTTCCGGTGCTGCTGCGCGGCCTGGTGCGCACCCCCGCCCGCCGCCGCGCGAACACCGCCGCCGCGGCGCCCGCCGCGCACGCATCGCGCACCCTGGCCGAACGGCTCGCCCCGCTGTCCGCGGCGGACCGCGAGCAACTGCTCCTGGAGGTGGTCGCCGAACAGGCCGCCGCCGTCCTCGGACACGGCTCGGCCGCCGAGATCGACCCCGAGCAGACCTTCCAGGAGCTCGGCTTCGACTCGCTGACCGCGGTCGAGCTGCGCAACCGGCTCGCGTCCGCCACCGGACTGCGGCTGCCCGCCACCCTGGTCTTCGACCACCCGACCGCCCTCGCCCAGGTCCGGCACCTGCTGGGCGAACTGCCCCTGCCCGAACCGCCCGGCACCGCGCAGGCGCTGCTGGGCGAGATGGACCGCCTGGAGAACGCCCTCGACGGCTCCGGCGTGGCCGGCGAGGACCGCGACAAGGTCACCGCCCGGCTGCGCGATCTCCTCGCCCGCTGGCAGGGCGAGCCCGTCGCCCCGGCCGCAGACACTCCCGCCGACGAGGACGAGGAACTGGCCGGGGTCGACAGCGCGGGCGACCTCTTCGATCTGATCGACCGCGAGCTGGGCGACGCATGAGCGCACCGCCGGTCCCCCCGCACGCACCCGACGCCCCGGCCCGCCCGGTTCAAGGAAGTGACACACGTGGCTGACGACGACAAGTACGTGGAATACCTCAAGCGGGTCACGGGCGAACTGCGGCAGACGCGCCGCAGGCTCCGCGAGGTCGAGGACCGCGGCCGCGAGCCCATCGCCGTCGTGGCGATGAGCTGCCGGTTCCCCGGCGGCATCCGCACCCCAGAGGACCTGTGGCGGCTGGTCGACGAGGGCGGCGACGCCGTCGGACCGCTGCCCGAGGACCGCGGCTGGGACATCGCCGACCGCTACGACCCCGACCCGGGCCGGCCCGGCACGTTCTCCACGCGCGAGGGCGGCTTCCTCGACGACGCCGCCTCCTTCGACGCCGCCTTCTTCGGCATGAGCCCCCGCGAGGCGCTGGCCACCGACCCGCAGCAGCGGATCCTGCTGGAGGCGTCCTGGGAACTGCTGGAGCGCGCCGGGATCCGTCCGGCGACCCTGCGCGGCAGCGCCACCGGTGTCTTCGTCGGCGCCGCCGGCTCCGGCTACGGACAGGGCCCGGTCGAGGTGCCCGAGGACGTGCACGGCCTGATGCTCGCCGGGAACGCCACCTCCGTGGCCTCCGGCCGCATCTCCTACGTCCTCGGCCTCGAGGGCCCCACCGTCACCGTCGACACCGCCTGTTCCTCCTCGCTGGTCGCCCTGCACTGGGCGGTGCAGGCGCTGCGCGCGGGGGAGTGCGACCTCGCGCTGGCGGGCGGCGTGGCGGTGATGGCCACGCCGGGCCTGCTGTTCGAGTTCAGCCGGCAGCGCGGGCTGGCCCCCGACGGCCGGTGCAAGGCGTTCGCCGACTCCGCCGACGGTACCGGCTGGTCCGAGGGCGTCGGCCTGCTCCTGGTGGAACGGCTCTCCGACGCCCGCCGCAACGGGCACCCCGTCCTGGCCGTGGTCCGCGGTTCCGCCGTCAACTCCGACGGCGCCTCCAACGGGCTGACCGCCCCCAACGGGCCCGCCCAGCAGCGGGTCATCGAACAGGCCCTCGCCAACGCCGGGATCACCGCCGACGGCGTCGACGCCGTCGAGGCGCACGGCACCGGCACCACCCTCGGCGACCCCATCGAGGCCCAGGCGCTCCTCGCCACCTACGGCCGTCGCAAGGACGCCGAGCACCCCCTCTTCCTCGGCTCCCTCAAATCCAACATCGGCCACACCCAGGCCGCCGCCGGCGTCGCCGGCGTCATCAAGACCGTCATGGCGCTCCGGCACGGCCGCCTGCCACGCACCCTCCACGTGGACACGCCGTCCCGGCACGTGGACTGGGACGCCGGCCACGTCCGGCTGCTCACCGAGCCGACCGACTGGCCCGTCACCGAGGGCCGCCCGCGCCGCGCCGCCGTCTCTTCCTTCGGCATCAGCGGAACCAACGCGCACACCGTCCTCGAAGCCGCCCCCGACGAACCCGCCGACGCGAACCCGGCGGCCCACGCCGCCCCCGCACGACTGCCGCTCGCCCCCTGGCTGCTGTCCGCGCGCGGCGCCGAGGCCCTGCGCGGCCAGGCGGCCCGCCTCCTCGACCACCTGGACGCACACCCCGGCGACGACCCGCACGTCACCGCGCGAGCGCTCGCCACCACCCGGCAGGCGTTCGAGCACCGCGCCGTCGTCCTCGCCGAGGACACCGCCACGGCCCGCGACGCCCTCGCCGCCCTCGCCGCGGGGGAGGAGCACCCGGCCGTCGTCACCGGCCGCACCCTGCGCGGCGCCACCGCATTCCTGTTCTCCGGGCAGGGCGCCCAGCGTCCCGGCATGGGCCGCGACCTGTACGCCGCGTTCCCCGCCTTCGCCCGCGCCTTCGACGAGGTCTGCGCCCACCTCGATCCCGAGCTCGGCCTCTCCCTCAAGGACGCCGTCCTGGACGGCGGCCCGGACGACGAGGCACTGCGCGGGACGGGCCTCGCCCAGCCCGCCCTGTTCGCGTTCGAGATCGCCCTGTTCCGGCTCCTGGAGTCCTGGGGCATCACACCCAAGTACGTCCTCGGCCACTCCCTGGGCGAGCTGTCCGCCGCCCATGTCGCCGGCGTGTGGTCGCTGCCCGACGCCTGCCGCCTGGTCGCCGCCCGCGGCCGGCTCATGCAGGCGCTGCCCGCGGGCGGCGCCATGGCCGCCGTGGAGGCCGCCGAGGACGAGGTGACCGCGCTGCTGGCCGCGCACGGCGACGCCGTGGCCGTCGCCGCCGTCAACGGCCCGCACGCCACGGTGATCTCCGGCGACGCCGCCGCCGTCGAGGCCGTCGCCGCCGAACTCGGCGCCCGCGGCCGCACCGTCCGCGGGCTGCGCGTCTCGCACGCCTTCCACTCGGCGCACATGGACGCCGTCCTGGACGACTTCCGCGCGGTCGCCGACACCGTCACCGCGCACCCGCCGCGCCTGACCGTCGTCTCCAACCTCACCGGCCGCCCGGCGACCGCCGACGAACTGGCCTCCGCCGACTACTGGGTGCGCCACCTGCGCCACCAGGTCCGCTTCGCCGACGGCGTCCACTGGCTCGCCACCCACGGCGTCACCCGCTTCCTGGAAGTCGGACCCGACGCCACCCTCACCGCGCCGGCCCGCACCTGCCTGCCCGACGACACCGCCGGCCGGGTGTGCGTACCGCTGCTGCGCCGGAACCGCCCCGAGGCCGCCACCCTCCTCGCCGGTGTCGCCGCCGCCCACACCCACGGCGTGTCCCTCGACCTCGACGCCCTCCTGGGCGCCGACCCCGCCGGCCCGCGCATCGCCCTGCCCACCTACGCCTTCACCCGGGAGCGCTACTGGCTGCGCCCCGCCGCGACCGCCGCCGACGTCAGCGGGGCGGGCCTGACCGGCACCGGGCACCCGCTGCTCGGCGCCGTCGTCAGGGTCGCCGACGACGACCGGGTCCTGCTCACCGGCCGGCTGTCCACGCGCACCCAGCCGTGGCTCGCCGACCACACCGTCGCCGGTGCCGTCCTGCTGCCCGGCACCGCGTTCGTCGAACTCGTGCTGCGCGCCGGGGACGAGGTGGGCTGCGGACTCCTCGACGACCTGACCCTGGAGGCACCGCTCGTCCTCACGGACGACGGCGGAACCCAGCTCCAGATCGCCCTCGGCGCGCCCGACCCCTCCGGCCGCCGCCCGGTCACCGTCCACGCGCGGCCCGACGCCGACGACGACAGCCCCTGGACCCGGCACGCCACCGCCGTCCTCGCCCCCGTGCCCGCCGGGCCCGGGACCGGCCTCACCGCCTGGCCGCCGGCCGGCGCCCGGCCGGTTCCCCTCGACGGCCTCTACCCGGCCCTGGCCGAACAGGGCTACCAGTACGGCCCCGTCTTCCAGGGCCTGCGTGCCGCCTGGCGTTCCGGCGACACCTGGTACGCCGAGATCGCGCTCCCCGAGGACCAGCACCGCGACGCCGCCCGCTACGGACTGCACCCCGCCCTCCTCGACGCCGCCCTGCACGCCCAGCTGGCCGGTGACGGCACGGACGGCGACGGCGAGGCCCGCGGCACGGGGCTGCCGTTCGCGTTCGGCGGCGTCGCCCTGCACGCCGTCGGCGCCACCGAACTGCGCGTCCGTCTCGACCGCGGCCCCTCCGGCACCGTACGCCTCACGCTCGCCGACGGCACCGGACAGCCCGTCGCCACCGTCGGCTCCCTGGTCAGCCGTCCCGTCGCCGACGGAGCCCTGCGGGCGGCCCGCCCCACCGACGGAGCCCTGTACGCGATCCGCTGGACCGGCGGCGAACTCCCCGACGCGCCGGACACCGGCGGCTGGCGGCTCGCCGGCCGGGACCCCGCCGACGGCCTGGTGCCCGCGTGGCCCGCGCTCGGCACCGGCGACACGCCCTGCGCCGCCGCCGTCCTGCCGTACGCCTCGCGGCCCGGGGAGCGGCCCGCCGACGTGGCGGCCCGTGCCCTGGCCGACCTCCAGGCCCTGCTGAGCGACCCGCGCACCCGGGACGCGCCGCTCGTCGTCGTGACGCGCGGCGCCGTCGCCGCCGACGGCGAGGACGTCACGGACCTGCCCGCCGCCGCCGTGTGGGGCCTGGTGCGCGCCGCCCAGACCGAGAACCCCGGCCGTCTCGTCCTCGCCGACGTGGACGACACCGAGGCGTCACGCGCCGCGCTCGCCGCGGCCGTCACCGTGGGAGCACCCCAACTCGTCCTGCGTGCGGGCAAGTTGCTGACGCCGACGCTGACCCGCACGCCCGGCGCCCCCGACGCGCCCGTCTGGGAGGCCGACGGCACCGTCCTGATCACCGGCGGCACCGGCGCCCTCGGCGCACTGGTCGCCCGCCACCTGGTCACCACGCACGGCGTACGCTCGCTGCTGCTGCTCTCCCGCCGCGGCAGCGACGCCCCGGGCGCCGGCGAGCTGGCGGCCGAACTCACCGCCCACGGCGCCGCCGTACACATCGAGCCGTGCGACGCCGCCGACCCCGACGCACTCGCCGCCGCCCTGGCCACGGTGCCCGCCGACCGGCCGCTGCGCGCCGTCGTGCACACCGCGGGCGTCCTCGACGACGGAGTCCTCGGCTCCCTCACCCCCGAGCGGCTCGCCGCCGTGCTGCGCGCCAAGGCGGACACCGCGCTCGCCCTGCACACCGCGACCCGCGACGCCGGCCTCACGGCCTTCGTGCTGTTCTCCTCCGCCTCCGGCCTGCTCGGCGGCGCCGGCCAGGCCAACTACGCGGCCGCCAACACCGTCCTGGACGCCCTGGCCCATCACCGGCGTGCCACGGGCCTGCCCGCCACCTCCCTCGCCTGGACCCTGTGGGACCACGACGCCGGCATGACCGGCGGACTCGGCGAGGACGACCGTCGCCGCATCGCCGCCTCCGGACTGCCCGCCCTCGACCCGGCACGGGCCCTGGCCCTGCTCGACGAGGCCCTCGCAACCGACGAGCCGCTCCTCGCGCCGCTGCGCACCGACCCCGCCGCCCTCCGCTCGGCGGCCTCCGCCGGACGGCTGCCCGCCCTGCTGCACGGCCTCGTCCCCGCGCCGGCCCGCCGCGCCGCGAGCGCCGCCGACGCCTCCGCCCTCGGCCGCCGACTGGCCGGCCTCTCCGCGCCCGAACAGGAGCGGCTGCTGCTGGACCTGGTGCGCCGGCACGCCGCCGTCGCCCTCGGCCACGGCTCGACCGGCGCCGTCGACGGCGAACAGTCCTTCAAGGACCTCGGGTTCGACTCCCTCACCTCCGTCGACCTGCGCAACCGGCTCAGCGCCGAGACCGGGCTGCGGCTGCCCGCCACCCTCGTCTTCGACCACCCCCGGCCCAGCGCCCTGGCCGGTCACCTCTCCAGGCAACTCGCCGGGTCGACGGAGCAGTTCACCGCCACGACGGTCGCCTCCGACGCGGACGACCCGGTCGTCGTGGTCGGCATGGCCTGCCAGTACCCCGGCGGCGTCACCTCACCGGAGGAGCTGTGGCGGTTCGTCTCCGAGGGCGGCGACGCCATCGGCGCCTTCCCCACCGACCGGGGCTGGGACCTGGACCGGCTGGCCGGTCTGGAAGCCGGATTCCTCTACGGGGCGACCCACTTCGACGCCTCCCTCTTCGGCATCGCGCCCCGTGAGGCCCTCGCCATGGACCCCCAGCAGCGGCTGCTGCTGGAGACCTCCTGGGAGACCTTCGAACGCGCCGGGATCGACCCGCTGTCCCTGCGCGGCAGCGACACCGGCGTCTACGTCGGTGCCATGGGCTCCGGCTACGCCTCCGGCCTGGCCGACATCCCCGAGGGAATGGAGGGCTACATCGGGCTCGGCGTCTCCGGCAGTGTCATCTCCGGCCGCGTCGCCTACACCTTCGGCCTGGAGGGGCCGACGATGACCGTCGACACGGCCTGCTCCTCCGCGCTGGTCGCCCTGCACCTCGCCGCCCACGCGCTGCGGCAGGGCGAGTGCTCGATGGCCCTGGCCGGCGGTGTCACCGTGATGGCCACCCCCGGCACCTACACCGAGTTCACCGCGCAGAACGGTCTGGCCGCCGACGGCCGGTGCAAGGCCTTCGCCGCGTCCGCCGACGGCACCAGCTTCTCCGAGGGCGTCGGCATGCTCCTGCTGGAACGCCTCTCCGACGCCCGCCGCAACGGCCACCCCGTCCTCGCCGTCGTCCGCGGCTCCGCCACCAACCAGGACGGCGCGTCCAACGGACTGACCGCACCCAACGGCCCCTCCCAGGAACGCGTCATCCGGCAGGCGCTCGCCGCCGCCGGACTCTCGGCGGCGGACGTCGACGCCGTCGAGGCGCACGGAACCGGCACCACCCTCGGCGACCCCATCGAAGCGCAGGCCCTGTTCGCCACCTACGGCCGCGAACGGCCGGACGGGCAGCCCCTGTCGCTGGGCTCCGCCAAGTCCAACTTCGGGCACACCCAGGCCGCCGCCGGAGCGGCCGGCGTGATCAAGATGATCATGGCGATGCGCCACGGCGAACTGCCGCGCACCCTGCACGTCGACGAGCCCTCCCCGCACATCGACTGGTCCAGCGGCACCATCGACCTGCTCACCGAGGCCCGCCCCTGGCCCGCCCGGGACGGCCGCCCGCGCCGGGCCGGCGTCTCCTCCTTCGGCATCAGCGGCAGCAACGCCCACGTCGTCCTGGAGGAGCCGCCCGGCGACGGAGCCGTACCCGAACGGCCGGCGCCCGCCGCCGTACCGCGCGTGCACCCCGTCTCCGGACACACCCCCGAGGCGCTGCGCGCCCAGGCCGCCCGCCTGCGCACGCACGTCCTCCGGCACGACGACGACGCCCGCGACCTCGCACACAGCCTCGCCACCGCCCGCCACCCGCAGGCGCACCGGGCCGCCGTCGTCGCCGCAGACCGGGACGAACTCCTCGCCGGACTCGCCGCCGTGGCCGCCGGGGAACCGGCCCCGCACGTCACCACCGGCACCGCCGACGGCGGCGGGCTCGCCGTCCTGTTCAGCGGCCAGGGCGCCCAGCACCCCGGCATGGGCCGCGCCCTGTACGCCGCGCAGCCCGTCTTCGCCGACGCCTTCGACACCGTCTGCGCCGAACTCGACCGGCACCTCGACGGACCGCCGCTGCGCGACGTGGTCTTCGCCGACGAGGGCACCGCCGAGGCCGCGCTGCTCGACCGCACCGCCCACACCCAGGCCGCCCTCTTCGCGTTCGGCACCGCCGCCCACGCGCTCGCCGCGTCGTGGGGTGTCCGCGCCGACGTGCTCGGCGGTCACTCCATCGGCGAGCTGACCGCCGCGCACGCCGCCGGGGTCTTCGGCCTCGCGGACGCCTGCGCCCTCGTCGCCGCCCGCGGCCGGCTCATGCAGAACCTGCCCGAGGGCGGCGCCATGACCGCCCTGGAGGCCACCGAGGAGGAGGTGCTGACCCTGCTCGACGGCGGCGCCGGACGCGTCGCGATCGCCGCCGTCAACGGGCCCGCGTCCGTCGTGGTCTCCGGGGAGCGGGAAGCGGTGGAGGCGGTCTCCCGCGAGTTCGCCGGGCGCGGCCGCAAGACCCGGCGCCTGCGCGTCAGCCACGCCTTCCACTCGCCCCTGATGGACGACATGCTCGCCGACTTCCGCGCCGTCGCCTCCCACGTCCGCTACGACGCGCCGACCGTACCGGTCCTGTCCAACCTCACCGGCGCCCTCGCCACCGGCGACGACCTCGTCACCGCCGACTACTGGGTCCGCCACGTGCGCCGGGCCGTCCGTTTCGCCGACGGAGCCCGCGCGCTGGAGACCGCCGGCGTCACCCACTGCCTCGAACTGGGCCCCGACGCCACCCTCACCACCCTCGTCCTGGCCGCTGTCGCCGACCCCGCCTCGGTCACCGCCGTGCCCCTGCTGCGGCCCGGCACCGCCGAGGAACGGTCCGCCCTGCTCGCCGCCGCCGAACTGCACGTCCACGGCCGCGCCGACGTCCCCGCCGCGCCCGCCGACACCGGGGCGCGCACCCTGCCCCTGCCTACCTACGCCTTCCAGCGGGAGCGCTTCTGGCTGGAGCCGTCGGCGGTGCCCGCCGCGTCCGGCGAGGACTCCGCGTTCTGGGACCTCGTCGAGGCCGCCGACCCCGCCGCGCTCGCCGCGCGGCTCGCCGTCGATCCCGACGCCCCGCTCAGCGCCGTACTGCCCGCCCTGGCCGCCTGGCGCGGCGAGGACCGCAGGCGGGAGGAGATCCAGGGCTGGGAACACCGCGTGGTGTGGCGGCCGGCCGCCGAGGGCGGACCGGCCGCGCTCCCCGGCACCTGGCTCCTCGCCGTCCCCAGCCGGCTCGTCGGCGGCCCCTGGGCGTGCTCCGTCGCCGACGCCCTCACCACCCACGGCGCACACGTCCGCGTCCTGCCCGTCGACTGCGCCGCCGCCGACCGCGCCGATCTGACCACCGCCCTCACCGACCTGCGCCGCGAGGGCGACCCGGCCTGGACGGGCGTGCTGTCCCTGCTCGCCGCCGACACCGATCCGCTGCCCGCACACCCGGCCGTCCCCGCCGGACTGGCCGCCACCACCGCCCTCCTCCAGGCGCTCGCCGACGGAGCCGCGGGAGCGGACCCGGTCCGCCTGTGGGCGCTCACCGCGGGCGCCGTCGGCGCTCTCGGCACCGAGGCACCCGCCGTCCCCGAACAGGCCGCCGTCTGGGGCCTGGGCCGCACCGCGGCCCTCGAACACCCCCAGCTGTGGGGCGGCCTGGTCGACCTGCCCGCCGGCACCGCCACCGCCCTCGCCCCCGACATCGCCCGCCGCCTGGCCGCAGCCCTCACCGGCACGGCGGACGAGGACCAGATCGCCGTCCGCCCCGCGGGCACCTTCCTGCGCCGCCTCGAACACGCCCCTCCCGGCGCGCCGACCACCGACGGACCCGACTGGACCGGCACCGTCCTGCTCACCGGCGCCACCGGCGCACTCGGCCTGCGTACCGCCGCCTGGCTCGCCGGGCGCGGCGCCACCCGCATCGTGGCCGTGAGCCGTTCGGGCGCGGGCTCCGACGGCGCCGCCCGCCTCAAGGACGCCCTCGCCGACACCGGAACCGAACTCGTCCTGGCCGCCTGCGACACCGCCGACCGGGACGCGCTGGCCGCGCTGCTCGCCGAGCACCCCGTCGACGCGGTCGTGCACACCGCGGGCGTCCTCGACGACCGGCTCCTGGACGGCATGGACGCCGCGGCGCTGGACCGCGTCCTGCGGCCCAAGCTGGCCGCCGCCCGCAACCTGGACGAACTCACCCGCGACCGCGACCTCACCGCGTTCGTCCTGTACTCGTCGGTCTCCGGCATCCTCGGCACCATCGGGCAGGCCAACTACGCGGCCGCCAACGCCTTCCTGGACGCCCTGGCCGAGGCCCGCCGGGCCGCCGGCCTGCCCGCCACCTCACTGGCCTGGGGCCCCTGGGCCGGCGGCGGCATGGCCACCGCCGACGCCGGCACCGAGAACCGGATGCGCCGCGGCGGCATCAACCCGCTCGACCCCGCGAAGGCCGCCGACGCCCTCGGCCGGGCCACGGCGCGCACCGACGCCGTCCTCGCCGTCGCCGACGTCGACTGGGCCCGCTTCGCACCCGGCTTCACCACCTCCCGGCCCAGCCCGCTGCTTTCCGGCCTCCCCGAAGTGCGCGACCTGCCCGCCACGCGCCCCGAGGCGGCCGCGGACGCCCCCGGAGCCCTGCGCGAGCGGCTCGCCGGACAGTCCGCCGCCGAACGCGAACGCACCCTGACCGCACTCGTACGCGCCGAGGCCGCCGCCGTCCTCGGCCACACCGGCACCGACCGGGTCGGCGCCACGACCGCGTTCAACGCGCTCGGCTTCGACTCCCTCATGGCCGTCGAACTGCGCAACCGCATCGGCGCCGCCACCGGACTCGCCCTGCCGGCCACCCTGCTGTTCGACCAGCCGAGCGCCACCGCCCTCGCCGGATATCTGCGCGACCGGCTCACCGACGACACCGACGGAGCCGCCGCGGTCCTCGCCGGGCTCGACTCCCTGGAGGCGGCCCTCGACGGGCTGCCCGCGGACGACGTCCGCCGCGACCGCATCGGCGCCCGGATCCAGGCGCTCCTCGGACGGCTCGGCACCGCCACCGCCGTCGTCCCCGCGGTCGCCGACGGCGGCGACGACGTCGGCGACCGGATCCGGTCCGCCGGCGCGGACGAGATCTTCGACTTCATCGAGAACGACCTCGGCATCTCCTGACGCACGGCCACGGGACCTGAGAACGGGTGAGAACACATGACCGATGAGGACAAGCTCCTCGGCTACCTGAAGAAGGTCACGGCCGACCTCCACCAGACGCGGCAGCGTCTGGCCGCGGCCGAGGCCCACCAGCACGAACCCATGGCGATCGTCGCGATGGGCTGCCGCTTCCCCGGAGGCGTCACCGGACCCGACGACCTGTGGCGGCTGCTCGACGAGGGCACCGACGCCATGACCGAGTGGCCGCGCGACCGCGGCTGGGACACCGACGCGCTGTACGACCCGACGCCCGGCACCCCCGGCCGCAGCTACACCCGCACCGGCGGATTCATCGACCGCGTCGGCGACTTCGACGCCGGGTTCTTCGGCATATCACCGCGCGAGGCCGTCGGCACCGACCCGCAGCAGCGCATCCTCCTGGAGATCTGCTGGGAGGCCCTGGAACGCGCCGGCATCGACCCGCTGTCCCTGCGCGGCAGCCGCACCGGCGTGTTCACCGGAACCAATCTCCAGGACTACACGACCCTGCTCAGCCACTCCGACAACGCGGGCGACGACGGCGTCGGCAACGCGCCCAGCGTCCTGTCCGGCCGCGTCTCCTACACCCTCGGCCTGGAGGGCCCGGCCGTCTCCGTCGACACCGCCTGCTCGTCCTCGCTGGTCACCCTGCATCTGGCGGCACAGGCCCTGCGCGCGGGGGAGTGCGACCTGGCCCTCGCCGGCGGTGTCACCGTCATGTCGACGCCCACCGTCTTCCTGGAGTTCAGCCGCCAGCGCGGTCTGTCGCCCGACGGCCGCTGCCGCGCCTTCGCCGACGCCGCCGACGGCACCGCGTGGGGCGAGGGAGCCGGCGTCCTCGTCGTCGAGCGGCTCTCCGACGCCCGCCGCAACGGCCACCCCGTCCTCGCCGTGCTGCGCGGCTCCGCGGTCAACCAGGACGGCGCGTCCAACGGACTGACCGCGCCCAACGGGCCCTCCCAGGAACGGGTGATCTGGCAGGCCCTGAAGTCCGCCCGGCTCGTCCCCGCCGACGTCGACGCCGTCGAGGCGCACGGCACCGGCACCACCCTCGGCGACCCCATCGAGGCCCAGGCCCTCCTCGCCACCTACGGCCAGGACCGGCCGGCCGACCGCCCGCTGCTGCTCGGCTCCGTGAAGTCGAACATCGGCCACACCCAGGCCGCCGCCGGAGTCGCCGGCGTCATCAAGACCGTGCTCGCCCTGCGCGAGGGACGGCTGCCCGCCACCCTCCACGTCGACCGGCCCAGCCACCACGTCGACTGGTCCGCCGGACACGTCGAACTCCTCACCGAATCCCGCTCCTGGCCCCGCACCGGCGACCGTCCGCGCCGCGCCGGCGTGTCCTCCTTCGGCGTCAGCGGAACCAACGCCCACGTCATCCTCGAACAGGCCCCGCCGGCCGAGCACGACGACGACACCGCCGAAACGGCCGACGACACGCCCCGCCCCCGCGCCTTCACCGTCTCCGGCCGTACCGCCGCCGCCCTGCGCGCCCAGGCCGGCCGCCTCGCCGCCCACCTCCGCGCAGCCCCGGACGGCGCACCGCGCCCCGCCGACCTCGCCTGGTCCCTCGCGGCCACCCGCCCCGCCCTCGAACACCGCGCGGCCGTCGTCGCCCCCGACCTCGACGTGCTGCTGCGCGGACTGACCGCGCTGGCCGACGGCACCCCCGACCCGTCGGTCGTGCGCGGTGTCGCCGACACCGAGGGCGACCCGGTGTTCCTCTTCCCCGGCCAGGGCCCGCAGTGGGAGGGCATGGCCGTCGAACTGCACGCCACCGACGCCCGGTTCCGCGCCCACTTCGACGAAGCCGCCACCGCCGTCGAGACGTTCACCGACTACCGCGTCCTCGACGTCCTGCGGGGCACGCCCGGCGCCCCGCCGCTGGAACGCCTCGACGTCGTCCAGCCCACCCTGTTCGTCGTCTGCGTCGCCCTCGCCCGCCTGTGGATGGCCTGCGGGGTCCGCCCCGCCGCCGTCGCGGGACAGAGCCAGGGCGAGATCGCCGCCGCGCACATCGCCGGCGTCCTCACCCTCGAGGACGCCGCCCGCGTCGTCGTCACCCGCTCCCGCGAACTGACCGCCGTCACCGGCCGCGGTGGCATGGTCGCCGTCCCCCTGCCGCTCGCCGAGGTCGAGGCTCTCCTCGCCCCCTACGAGGGCCGCATCTGCGTCGGCTCCGTCACCGGCCCGCGTTCCGTCACCGTCTCCGGAGACGCCGCACCGCTCGCCGACCTCCTCACCCGTCTCACCGCCGACGGCGTCCGGGCCCGCCGCGTCCCCGTGGACTACGCCTCCCACTGCGCCCAGGTGGAGGACGTCAGGGACGCCCTGCTCGCCGGGTTCGCACCGGTCCGCCCGCGCCCCGCCGAGATCCCCTTCCACTCCA
This sequence comes from Streptomyces sp. bgisy159, assembly GCF_057707805.1. Lineage (NCBI taxonomy): Bacteria > Bacillati > Actinomycetota > Actinomycetes > Kitasatosporales > Streptomycetaceae > Streptomyces > Streptomyces sp. bgisy159. Next base: position 29,979 of record NZ_JBYIQX010000060.1, read on the forward strand.
CCGTCACCGGCGCCCGCGTCGAGGACACCACCACCCTCGACGCGGCCTACTGGTACGAGAACATCCGCCGCACCGTTCGCTTCGAAACCACCGTGCGCGGCCTTGCCGACGCCGGACACCGCGTCTTCGTCGAAGCGGGCCCGCACCCCGTCGTCACCACGGCCGTCGACGACATCCTCGACGACCTCGGCATCACCGACGGGGCGGTCCTCGGCACCCTGCGCCGCTCCGAGGGCGGACCCGAACGGTTCCTCTCCTCCGTGGCCGCCCTCTCCGTGCGCGGCGGACCGGTCGACTGGGCCGCCGTCCACCACGAGCCCGCCCACCGTGTCGACCTGCCCGTCTACGCCTTCCAACGCCGCCGCTACTGGCCCGGGTTCACCGCCGGCGACCTCACCGGGGCCGCGCCCGCCGACACCGCCGACGCGCCCTTCTGGCAGGCCGTCGACTCCGGTGACCTCACCACCCTCGCCACGGCCCTCGGCCTCGACGAGGCCACCGTCGCCACCCTGGCCCCGGCCCTGGCCGACTACCGGCGCCGCAGCGACGACCACGCCACCGCCGACCGCTGGCGTTACCGCATCACCTGGTCCCCGCTCCCGGCCGGCGGCACCGCGTCACTCGGCGGGCGGTGGGCCCTCGTCGTACCCCGCGGCCACGAGGACGGCCCGGAAGCCACCGCCGTACGCGACGCACTGACCCGCGCCGGCGCCGAATGCCGCCCCGTCGTCGTCGACGGCCCCCTCGACCGGGCCACCGCCGTCGCCGCACTGGCCGACGCCGCCACCGGAGCTCGCGGCCTGCTCTCCCTGCTGGCCCTGGACGACACCCCGCATCCCGGACACCCGCGGCTGCCGGCCGGGTTCGCCGCGACGGTCGCCCTCGTCCAGGCGCTGGACGACCTCAACGCCCGCCTCCCGGTGTGGTTCCTCACCCGGGGCGCCGTCGCCACCGCAACCGACACCGCCCCGGCCCACCCCGCCCAGGCCCTCGTCTGGGGCTTCGGACGCGTCGTCGCCCTGGAACAGGCCGACTGCTGGGGCGGCCTGATCGACCTGCCCGAGCGGTGCGACCGGCGCGCCGCCGACCGCGTCGTCGAGGTCCTCGCCGGAACGGACCACGAGGACCAGGTCGCCGTCCGCGCCACCGGCACCCTCGGCCGCCGTCTGGAACGGGCCGCCGTCGGCGGGCTGCCCGCCCGCCGCCGCTGGAAGCCGCACGGCACCGTCCTCGTCAGCGGCGGCACCGGCGCCCTCGGCCGCCACGTCGCCCGCTGGCTCGCCCGCGCGGGCGCCCCACACCTCCTGCTGGCCGGCCGCTCCGGCCCCGACGCCGAAGGCGCCGCCGAACTGCTCGCCGAACTCACCGCCGCCGGCGCCCAGGCCGACCTCGTCGCCTGCGACATCGCCGACCCGGGCGACCTCGCCGCCCTGCTGGCCGGCATCCCCGAGGACCGGCCCCTGAGCGCCGTCTTCCACACCGCCGCCGTCCTCGACGACGGCGTCATCGGCTCCCTCACCCCCGACCGCCTCGCCGAGGTTCTGCGGGTCAAGGTGGGCGGCGCCCTCAACCTCGACGCCGCCACCGCGGACCTGGACCTGTCCGCCTTCGTCCTCTTCTCCTCGTCCTCCGGCGTCTTCGGCAGCTCCGGACACGGCAACTACGCCCCCGGCAACGCCTACCTCGACGCACTCGCCGAGCACCGCCGCTCCCGCGGCCTGCCCGCCACGGCCGTCGCCTGGAGCGGCTGGGCCGACGGCGGCATGGCCGCCGGCACCGTCGGCGAACGCCTCCAGCGCCACGGCGTCCGCCTCATGGACCCCGCCGTCGCCGTCACGGCCCTCCAGGCCGCCCTCGACCAGGACGACACCACCCTCGTCGTCACCGACATCGACTGGGAGGTCTTCGGCGCCGAACTCGACAAGGGACGCCCCCGCCGCCTCTACACGGGGCTCCCCGACCTCGAACGGCTGCGCGCCCGCCGCCCCGCCCACCCCACCGGCGACGAGGAACCCGACGTCCTCGCCACCATCACCGCCCTCGGTGAGGCGGACCGGCGCCACGCCCTCCTGGAACTGGTCCGCGCCCACATCGCCTACGTTCTCAACCATCCCGGTCCCGAGGACGTCGAACCCGCCCGCGCCTTCCGCGAACTCGGCTTCGACTCCCTCACCGCCGTGGAACTGCGCAACACCCTCGGCGAGGCGACCGGCATGCGGCTGCCCGCGACCCTCGTCTACGACTATCCGACACCCGCCGCCCTCGCCGAACACCTCGGTGAACGCCTGGCCCCGGCGGCCCCGACCGTCTCCGCAGGCACCGGCGCCGCGACCCGGCACGACACGTCCGACGATCCCGTCGTCATCGTCGGTATGGCGTGCCGCTTCCCCGGTGGGGCCGACAGCGGTGACGCCGACACCCCCGAGCGGTTCTGGCGGCTCCTCACCGACGGTGCCGACGCCATGGGACCCTTCCCCGACGACCGTGACTGGGACGTCGCGGCCCTCTACGACCCCGAGCCCGGCCGAGCGGGCCGCACCTCCACCCGCTGCGGAGGCTTCCTCGACGGCTTCGCCGACTTCGACCCCGGCGTCTTCGCCATCTCGCCCCGTGAGGCGGTGGCGATGGATCCGCAGCAGCGTCTGCTGCTGGAGATGGCCTGGGAGACGTTCGAGCGGGCCGGCATCGACCCGCGCACCCTGCGCGGCAGCCGCACCGGCGTCTTCGCCGGCACCAACTACCAGGACTACACGTCCCGTCCGATCGCCCCTGGCGACGACGTCGGCGCCCACCTCGGCACCGGCAACTCCGCCAGCGTCCTGTCGGGACGCATGTCCTACACCTTCGGGCTGGAGGGTCCGGCGGTCACCGTCGACACCGCCTGCTCGTCGTCCCTGGTCGCCCTGCACCTCGCCGTGCGGTCCCTGCACGCGGGGGAGTGCGACCTGGCGCTGGCCGGCGGCGTCACGGTGATGTCGACCCCCGGTCTGTTCGTGGACTTCAGCCGTCAGCAGGGGCTGGCGGCGGACGGCCGGTGCAAGGCGTTCGCGGACGCGGCGGACGGTACGGGCTTCTCCGAGGGCGGCGGTCTGCTGCTGGTGGAGCGGCTGTCGGACGCGCGGGCGAACGGGCATCCGGTGCTCGCGGTGGTGCGGGGTTCGGCGGTCAACCAGGACGGCGCGTCCAACGGGCTGAGCGCGCCGAACGGCCCGTCGCAGCAGCGGGTGATCCGGGCCGCCCTGGCCGACGCCGGGGTGCCGGCCGGTGAGGTGGACGCGGTGGAGGCGCACGGGACGGGGACCCGGTTGGGCGACCCGATCGAGGCGCAGGCGCTCCTGGCCACCTACGGCCAGGGCCGTGCGGCCGACCGGCCGTTGTGGCTGGGGTCGGTGAAGTCGAACGTCGGTCACACGCAGGCGGGTGCCGGTGTGGCGGGCGTGATGAAGATGGTGCTGGCGATGCGGCACGGGATGCTGCCGGCCACCTTGCACGTCGACCGGCCGTCCTCGCACGTGGACTGGGACCAGGGTGCGGTGGAGCTGCTGACCGAGACCCGCGCCTGGCCGGAGACGGGGGAACGCCCGCGGCGCGCCGGTGTGTCGTCGTTCGGCATCAGCGGCACCAACGCGCACGTGGTGCTGGAGGCGGTGTCCGAGGCCGAGACGGCCGAGGCGGCGCCGCAGGCGTGGACGGGACCGGTGCCCTGGGTCCTGTCCGCCCGCAGCCGCGACGCCCTGCGCGCCCAGGCCGCCCGACTCCTCGACCACGTCACCGGGCACCCCGAGGTGCGGCCCGCCGACACCGCGCTGGCCCTGGCGACCACCCGGACGCCCTTCACCCACCGGGCCGTGCTCGTCGGCACCGGCCACGAGGAGCTCACCGCCCGGCTGCGGGCGCTGGCCGACGCCGCCCCGCTGCCCGGCACCGTCACCGGAACCGCCCGCTCCGGCGGCCGGACGGCGTTCCTGTTCACCGGACAGGGCGCCCAGCGGCCCGGCATGGGACGCGACCTGCACGCCGTCTTCCCGGTGTTTGCCGAGGCCTTCGACGCCGTGTGCGAGCGGATCCCCGGACTGCGCGAGTCGGTGCACGGCGACGACACCGACGCGCTGAACCGCACCGAGCACGCCCAGCCGGCGCTGTTCGCCTTCGAAGTGGCCCTCTACCGCCTGCTGGAATCCTGGGGCGTGCGGCCCGACCTCGTCGCCGGGCACTCCGTCGGCGAGATCGCCGCCGCCCATGTGGCCGGCGTGTTCTCCCTCGACGACGCGTGCGCCCTGGTCGCCGCCCGCGGCCGGCTCATGCAGGCGCTTCCGTCCGGCGGCGCGATGGCGTCGATCCGGGCCGCCGAGGACGAGGTGCTGCCCCTGCTGGCGGACCGCGAGCACGAAGCCGGCATCGCCGCTGTCAACGGGCCCCTCGCCACCGTCGTATCCGGCACCGAGGCCGCCGTCGCGGAGATCTGCGACCACTTCGCGACGGCCGGACGGCGCACCACACGGTTGCGGGTGGGCCATGCCTTCCACTCACCGCTGATGGACCCGGTCCTCGACGACTTCCGCGCCGTCGCCGCCGGCCTCTCCTACGCCGAGCCGACGCTGCCCCTGGTCTCCGGCCGGACCGGCGGGACCGCCACACCCGGCCTGCTCACCGACCCCGAGTACTGGGTACGGCACGTACGCGAACCGGTCCGCTTCCACGACTGCGTCGCACGGCTGCACGGTCTCGGCGCCCGCCGTTTCCTGGAGGTCGGCCCCGACGGCCCGCTCACCGCGCTCGCCGAGGCCGCCCTCGCCGAGCCGGAGCCGTCCGCGGCGGACGAACCCGTGTTCGTGTCGGCCGCCCTGCGCGACACGCCGGAGACGGACCAGCTGCTGGCGGCCGTCGGCACGCTCTTCGCGCACGGCGTCGCACCCGACTGGGCGGCACTCCTGCCCGGCGCCCGCGTCGTGCCGCTGCCCACCTACGCCTTCCAGCGGCAGCGCTACTGGCTGCCGACCGCGGCCTTCGCCGGCGACCCGGAGGCCGCGGGACTGCGCACCGCGGAGCACCCGTTCCTCGGCGCCGAGGTCACCCGGGCAGGCTCCGACGACCTGCTGTTCACCGGGCGGCTGTCGCTGCGCGGCCACCCCTGGCTCGCCGACCACACCGTCCTCGGCCAGGTCATCCTGCCCGCCACCGGCCACCTCGACCTGGCCGTCCACATCGGCGACCGCACCGGCTGCGGCCACCTGAGCGAACTCACCCTGCTCAGCCCGCTCGTCGTACCCGGCGAGGGCGCCGCCCTCATCCAGGTGGCCGTCGACGGCGCCGACGACGACGGCCGCCGTGCCTTCACGGTGTGGTCCCGGCCCGACGGGGACGACGGCCCCTGGCAGCGGCACGCCCAGGGTGTCCTGGCCCCGCAGGCGCCGCCCGCCCCGGCCGACGACCTGACCGCCTGGCCCCCGCCGGGCGCCCGCACCGTCTCCGACGAGGACCCCTACCCGGTCTTCGCCGCCGCCGGATTCGACTACGGCCCCAGCTTCCGCGGCCTGGGCACCGTGTGGGAGCGCGACGACGAGGTGTACGCCGAGGTCACGCTGCCTGAGCCGTACCGGCAGGACGCCGCACGGCACGCGCTGCACCCTGCGCTGCTCGACGCGGCCGTGCAGACGCTGCTGGTCCGCCGTCCGGGCGTGCGGGACGACGAGGCGGCGGCGCCCATGCTGCCGTTCGCCTGGTCCGGACTGACCCTGCACGCCACCGGCGCGACCGCGCTGCGGGTGCGCCTCACACCGGCGGGCCACGACCACGGCTTCCGGGTGCTGGTCACCGACACCGCCGGTCGGCCCGTCGCCACCGCGGACGCGATCACCCTGCGCACCGTGTCCGCCGCCCCCGCCGCCGGCACCGGCCGACCCGAACTGCTGCGCCTCGACTGGCGCGAGAGCCGCCCGGCTGCGGAAGCCCCACGGCCACGCGCGGTGCGCTGGATCGTCCTCGGCGACGGCGACGACCGGGTGGCCGCCGCCCTCGACGCGGCGGGGATCCACCTTGAGGCGTATGCCGACCTCGACGCCCTCGGCAAGGCCGTCGACACCGGAATGACCATGCCCGACGTCGTCCTCGTCGCCCCCGAACCGCACCCCTCCGGCTCCCACGCCGCCCTGCCCGAGCGGGTCCGCGGCCGACTGGCCCGTGCCCACGAGCTGATGTGCGGCTGGCTCGCCGACGAGCGGTACGCCGACTCCCGGCTGGTGTTCGTGACCCGCGAAGCGGTCGGCGCCGGCCAGGGTCCCGGGACCGACGCCGACGGCCTGCCCGACGTCGCCGGTGCCGCCCTGTGGGGCCTGGTCCGCTCCGGACAGGCCGAACACCCCGGCCGTTTCCAGCTGGTGGACCTGGCGGCCGACGCCACGGACGGCGACGCCCCCGCCCTGCTCGCGGCGGTCGCCTCCGGACGCCCGCACGGCGCGGTCCGCGACGGCCGTGTCCTGTACCCCGACGCCGCGCCCGCAGCGGCCGGCGCCGCACCGGCCCTCGCCGACGGCACCGTGCTGGTCACCGGTGCCACCGGCACCCTGGGGCGCGCGGTCGCCCGCCATCTCGTCACCCGGCACGGCGTGCGCTCCCTGCTGCTGACCGGCCGGCGCGGACCCGCGGCCGACGGGGCGAACGCCCTCGTCGCCGAACTGACCGAACTGGGGGCCCGTGTACACCTGGAGGCCTGCGACCTCGCGGAACGAACCGACGTCGAACGGCTGCTGGGTCGACTGCCGGACGAACTGCCGCTGACCGGCGTCGTCCACGCGGCCGGTGTCACCGACGATGCCGTCCTCACCGCTCTCGACGGCGGGCGCTTCGACGCCGTGCTGCGGCCCAAGGCCGACGGGGCGTGGCATCTGCACGAGCTCACCGCCGGCCGGCCACCCGCCGCGTTCGTGCTGTTCTCCTCCGCCGCGGGCACCTTCGGCGCCCCGGGCCAGGCCAACTACGCCGCCGCGAACGCCTTCCTCGACGGGCTCGCCGCCCTGCGGCACTCCCTCGGGCTGCCCGCCGCCTCCGTCGCCTGGGGCCTGTGGAACGACGACAGCGGCATCACCGGCCGTCTGTCCCACGCCGACCGCGGCCGGCTGGCCCGCGGCGGCCTGCGGCCCCTGGCCACCGAGGACGCCCTCACCCTCCTGGACGACGCGCTGGCCACGACCGACCCCGCGGTGATCGCCGTCGCCACCGTCTCCGGCCGCTCCGGTGTCCGGGCGATGCTGCGGCCCGCCGCCCCGGCGGTCACCCGCAGGACCGCGGCGGGAGCCGATACGGACCCGGGAGCCTCGCTGCTCGCCGGACGCACCCCCGAAGAGGGCCGCGCCCTGCTGCTGGGACTGGTGCGCGAACGGGCCGCGACCGTCCTCGGCCACGCCGGCCCGGACGAGGTCGAGCCCGACCGGCTCTTCACCGAGCAGGGCTTCGACTCCCTCACCGTGGTCGAACTGCGCAACCACCTCGCCACCGCCACCGGACTGGGACTCGCCCCCACCCTGCTGTTCGACCACGCGACACCCGAGGCACTCGCCGCCCACCTGCACGGCAGGCTCGGCGACCGGGCCGCCCCGGACACCGGCCGGGGAGAAGCGGCGCCGGCCGCTGTCGGGGCGCCCGCCGGGGACACCATCGGCACCCTGTTCAAGCAGGCCTGCCTGGACGGCCGGATCGACGACGGCTTCACCCTGCTTCAGGCCGCGGCGGCACTGCGCCCCACCTTCACCTCGCCGGACGAACTCACCACCGTCCCCGGGGCGATCCGTCTCTCGGCCGGTGACAGCGCCGCCCCGCTGGTCTGCTTCAGTTCCTACGTGGCCCTCGCCGGTGTCCACCAGTACGCCCGGTTCGCCTCCGCCTTCCGCGGCCGGCGCGACGTATGGGCCCTGCCGACCCAGGGCTTCGGCACCGCAGAGGCGCTGCCGGCCACCTTCGACGCGGTCGCCGACCTGCACGCCGACGCGGTGCACCGCACCGTGGGCGACACCCCGGCGGTCCTGCTCGGATCGTCCTCCGGCGGCGTCCTCGCCCTGTCCACGGCCCGGCGGATGCAGGAACGCGGCGCCGCACCCGCCGCCGTCGTCCTGCTCGACACCTACATGCCGCGGGCCGACTCCCCGTTCCTCCGGTTCTCCCAGCAGATGCTGGGCGGCATGTTCGACCGGGAGTCCATGTTCGCGCACATGGACTCCGACCGGCTCACCGCGATGAGCTGGTACGTGGCGATGATCGGCGAGTGGGAGCCGGGTCCGCTGGACTGCCCGGTCCTGCTGGTCCGCTCCACCGAGCCTCCCGTGCCCGCGGAGCCCGGCGAGGAGATGCGTCCCGAGGAGTGGCAGACGTCCTGGGACCGGGCGCACACCGTGCTCGACGTCCCCGGCAACCACTTCACCATGATGGAGGACCACGCCCGCTCCACCGCCCGGGCCACCGACGGATGGCTCACCTCCCGG
>NZ_JBYIQX010000061.1:0-37007 GCF_057707805.1 Streptomyces sp. bgisy159
CCGAGGGGCCCTCGGTGGCGGGCGGACCGGGCTGTGGGGGGTGAGTGCGGTCACGGGGCGGGGTGGCCACGCGCGCGTGGGGGTGCCCGTCAGCGCCCTCACGCACGGCATTGCGGCCGCAACTTTCTGTGAGACCCAACCCGCCCCCGTGTGAGCCCGCGCATAGGGCGCAGGTCACGTACGAAGGCCAATAGGAGACAAAGGGGGGCAACCCCAGCGGGACAGACGGCACGATCTGTCCTGATTTGCCCCTCCCTGATCCACTACCCGGCATCGTAGGTCACACCTTTGCCTGGCCGTTTTGCCGCCGCTAAGAATTGCTCTCGTCGCTCAGCGCCGCGGTTTCTCGCCGCGGCGTTCGTGCCGAAAGCACCCCTGTCCGCTCGGACGCCGGAGCGACCTCCGCGCTACTCGAAGAGGTCTATTCGCCATGCCCAAGAACACCCACAAGATCGCGATCGCCGGTGCGGCCACCCTCGGCGCCGCCGCCCTCGCCTTCTCCGTGGTGCCGGCCGACGCGCAGACCACCACCAGCGAGGCCGCCACCACCAACCGCGTGGCGTACAGCTCCGAGCAGGTCAAGGACGTCAAGGCGAGCGTGACCGACCGCCTCGCCTCGTCGAGCGTGAAGGTGGAGGCCATCGAGGCCCGCAAGAAGGCCGCCGAGGACGCCGCCAAGAAGGCCGCCGAGGTCGAGCAGAAGGCGGAGGCCGCCAAGAAGGCCGCCGCCGCGAAGAAGGCGGCCGCCGCCAAGAAGGCCGCCGCCAAGAAGGCCGCCGCGGCGAAGAAGGCCGCCGCGGCGAAGGCCGAGGCCGCCCGGAAGGCCAAGGAGGCCGCGAGCCGGTCCGCCAAGCGCGCCGCGATCAAGAAGGCCGCCGTCAAGTCGTACCCGAACAACCTCGACGGCTGGATCCGCGAGTCGCTCGCCATCATGAAGAAGCACGGCATCCCGGGCAGCTACAACGGCATCCACCGCAACATCATGCGGGAGTCCTCCGGCAACCCGATGGCCATCAACGACTGGGACATCAACGCCATCAACGGCGTGCCGTCCAAGGGCCTGCTGCAGGTCATCCCGCCGACCTTCAAGGCGTACCACGTCCCCGGCACGTCCTGGAACATCTACGACCCGGTCGCCAACATCACCGCCGCGTGCAACTACGCCGCCGACCGGTACGGCTCCATGGACAACGTCAACAGCGCGTACTGAGGCGGACACGGACCTCAGCACGTAACGCCGAAGGGCGGCACCCACCTGACAGGGGTGCCGCCCTTCGGCCTCGCCGGGGTCCGGCTAGTTGCGCATGACCTCGGGCTCGTGCCGGCGCAGGAAGCGGGCGACGAAGAAGCCACAGATCACGCCGAGGACGATCAGCGCGACCATGTCCAGCGTCCAGGCGCCGACGGTGTGCTCCCACAGCGGGTCGGCGCTCTCGCCCTGAGGGGGCGGGCTGATCCTGTTGAAGTCCAGCGTGGCGCCCGCGGCGGCCACTGCCCAGCGGGACGGCATCAGGTACGAGAACTGGTTGACGCCGATGGAGCCGTTCAGCGTGAACAGACAGCCCGTGAACACCACCTGGATGATCGCGAACATGACGAGCAGCGGCATGGTCTTCTCGGCGGTCTTCACCAGCGACGAAATGATCAGGCCGAACATCATCGAGGTGAAGCCGAGCGCCATGATCGGCAGGGAGAGCTCCAGCAGCGTGGCCCCGCCGATGACGAGCCCCTCCTCGGGGATCTCCCGGCTGGAGAAGCCGATCACGCTGACCATCAGCCCCTGCGCGACGGTGATCAGGCCGAGCACGAACACCTTCGACATCAGGTACGCCGAGCGGGACAGGCCGGTGGCGCGCTCCCGTTCGTAGATCACCCGTTCCTTGATGAGCTCGCGTACGGAGTTCGCGGCGCCGGCGAAGCAGGCGCCCACCGCGAGGATCAGCAGGACGGTGGTGGCCGTGCCGTTCGGGATGATCCGGCCCGTCTGCGGGTTCGCCGGGTTGGGCAGCAGCCCCTTGCCCGAGTCGATCAGCAGGCTGACCGCGCCGAGGACGCCCGGCAGGATCACCATCAGGGCGAGGAATCCCTTGTCGGAGGCGATCACCGAGACGTAGCGGCGCACCAGGGTGACGAACTGCGACATCCAGCCCTGCGGCTTGGGCGGCTTCATCGCCTGCATGGCCGGCATCTGTACGGCCTGCGGGGCGACCGCGTCGATGTCCGCGGCGTACATCTGGTAGTGCTGCGAGCCCTTCCAGCGGCCCGCCCAGTCGTAGTCGCGGTAGTTCTCGAAGGCGGAGAAGACGTCGGCCCAGGTGTCGTAGCCGAAGAAGTTGAGGGCCTCCTCCGGCGGGCCGAAGTAGGCGACCGCGCCGCCCGGCGCCATCACCAGCAGCTTGTCGCACAGGGCCAGCTCGGCCACCGAGTGCGTGACGACCAGGACCGTACGGCCGTCGTCGGCGAGGCCGCGCAGCAGCTGCATGACGTCGCGGTCCATGCCCGGGTCGAGGCCGGAGGTCGGCTCGTCCAGGAAGATCAGCGACGGCTTGGTCAGCAGCTCCAGGGCGACGGAGACGCGCTTGCGCTGGCCGCCGGAGAGCGAGGTGACCTTCTTGTCCTTGTGGATGTCGAGTTTGAGCTCGCGCAGGACCTCGTCGATGCGGGCGTCGCGCTCGGCGCCCGTGGTGTCCGCCGGGAAACGCAGCTTGGCCGCGTACTTCAGGGCCTTCTTGACGGTCAGTTCCTTGTGCAGGATGTCGTCCTGCGGGACCAGACCGATGCGCTGGCGCAGCTCGGCGAACTGCTTGTACAGGTTCCGGTTGTCGTACAGGACGTCGCCCTGGTCGGCGGGCCGGTAGCCGGTCAGTGCCTTGAGCAGGGTCGACTTGCCGGACCCGGACGGGCCGATGACCGCGATCAGCGACTTCTCCGGCACACCGAAGGAGACGTCCTTCAGGATCTGCTTGCCGCCGTCGACCGTGACGGTCAGGTGGCGGGCGGAGAAGGAGACCTCACCGGTGTCGACGAACTCTTCCAGCCGGTCGCCGACGATGCGGAACGTGGAGTGTCCGACGCCGACGATGTCGGTCGGGCCGAGCAGTTGGGTGCCGCCCTTGGCGATCGGCTGGCCGTTGACGTACGTGCCGTTGTGCGAGCCCAGGTCGCGGATCTCCATGCGGCCGTCGGGCGTCGAGTGGAACTCGGCGTGGTTGCGGGAGACCTGGAGGTCGGAGACGACCAGGTCGTTCTCCAGGGCGCGGCCGATGCGCATCACGCGGCCCAGCGCGAGCTGGTGGAAGGTGGTCGGGCTGCGGTCGCCGTAGACCGGCGGCGCCCCCGCGCCACCACCGGGCACCTTCTGCGCGTACGCCTCGGCAGGGCCGCCCGGTTGCGGCGGGACGTGCGCGGCGGGCTGCTGCGGCTGCTGCCAGCCGGCCTGCGGAACCTGCTGGGGCGCCGGCTGCTGGGCCCAGCCGGCCGGTGCGCCCTGCGCGGCGTACGGCTGTTGCAGGGGCTGGGCCTGCGGCGCCGCCGCGGTGGCCGCGGCCGAGAGGTTCAGGCGCGGTCCGTCGGTCGCGTTGCCGAGGTGCACCGCGGCGCCGGGGCCGAGATCCAGCTGGTGGACCCGTTGGCCCTGCGAGAACGTGCCGTTCGTGCTGCCGTGGTCCTCGATGACCCAACCACGGCCGTTGTGACTGACCGTGGCGTGGCGCCAGGAGACCCTGGCGTCGTCGAGGACGATGTCTCCCTGCGGATCACGTCCGAGGGTGTATGACCTGGACGGGTCAAGCGTCCAGGTGCGTCCGTTCAATTCCAGTACGAGTTCCGGCACTCCATGCCCCACTGAGTTGTCCCCCGAGTTACCCCCGTCGCAGGGAGTCTAGGGATGTCGAACATCGGGGGGAACTATTTCAGGAGCGGCCCTCTGACCGAAAGTCGGGCCTTGTGAAGAGCGCGCGTACACGTATCCGCCGTTTCCGTTGACGGGGTTGAAACCGCCCCGGAGAGTGGTAAACGCACGCGAGCGGGACATGCGCGGCGGATCGGGGGGTCTGCATGAGTGGCGGTACGGGCGTCGGTGCGAGTGGCGGTACGGGTGTCGAGGGCCCGGGGCGCGCGGAGTTCGGCGAGGGCGTGCCGTGGGGGGACGTGCTGCTGTCCGCCGTCGCCGCGGTGAGCTGGGCGTTGATCGGGATGGCGGCGACCGCCGCGCTGGGGCTGCATCTGCTGGAGGCGGACACGGCGGGATCCCTCGGGCCGATGACGGCGGCCGTGGTGGCCCTCGGTGCGGGTGGTTCGGTGTCGCCCTCCGGTGACGTGTCCGCGTTCGGCCTGACGGGCGCGGAGGCGACCACGGCCGTCGAGATCACGCCACTCGGCGTGAGCCTGGTCGGGGCGCTGCTGCTGTCGTGGTTCTTCCTGCGGTCCCTGCGCACGGCCCGGGTCGTGGTCGCACCGGCGGAGCTCCTGGCCCGCGCGGGCGCGGTGGTGGCGGTCTTCGTCGCGACGCTGGGCGGTCTGGCCTGGGCCGGGCACGATGTCATCACCCTGGACGGTGGCTCGCTCGGGGTGGACGACCTGCCGGGCACCGGCGGCGAGGGCGGCATCGAGATCCCCGGGCTCGGCGACATCGGTGACATCGGCGGGCTGCTGCCCGACCGGGTCGGCGACCTGATCGATGCCCGCGCCGGGGTCGGCTTCAGCGTCGACACGGTGCCCACGCTGCTCGGTGGGCTCGGCTGGTCGGCGGGCGTCCTGCTGATCGCGCTGCTGGCGTCCCGCCGTACGCCGTTGCCGCCCGGCTGGGAGGCGGTGCACCGCGTCGTACGCCCGGCCGTCTCCGCGCTGACCGCCGTGTTCCTGGTCGCGGTGGCGGCCGGGATCGCGGCGGCGGCCTACGCGGCGGCCGGCGACGACCACCCGAAGCGGATCGCGGGCGCCGCGCTGCTCGGGGCGCCCAACGGGGTGTGGCTCGGCCTCGGCCTCGGCCTGTTCGTGCCCTGGGACGGCCGGGCGACGGGCGTGCTGACGCGGGTGCTGCCCGACCCGCTCGACGAACTGCTCGGCACGGGCGGCCGGCAGAACGTGACGCTGGGCCGGTTGGCCGAACTCGACGACCGCGTCTGGTTGCTGGGCGCGGCGGCGGCCCTTGCGGCGCTGCTCGCCGGGGTGTTGACGGCGGTGCGGACACCGGTGCCCCCCGGGGGGACGCCGGGGCCGGGCCTGCCGGCTTTCGCGGGTCGGTGTGCACTGCGGCTGGGGATCGCGACCGCGTTGGCACTGCCGCTGTCGGCGTGGCTGACGGAGGTCTCGGTGGACGCCTCGCTGGCGGTGCTGGGGGTCGACGCGTTCGGCGCCGGGGTCGAGTTGCACGGCCGGCTGGGGGCGGCGTTGCTGCTGGGGGCTTTGTGGGGGGCGGGCGCGGGGGCCGTCGGGGCGGGGCTGGCGTGGGCGTGCGGGGCGGCGGGGACGCGGGTGGCGGCGGCGGCACGGGGTGACGTCGTCGTGGGTGGGGCCGGCGGGGTGGGGGGCGTCGGGGGTGAGGCCGGCGGGGTGAGGGACGTCGGGGGTGGGGCCGGGCGCGCGCGGGGTGCGGGGGCCGGGGGGCCGGGCAGTGGGGAGCCCGGGGTGGGGAGCGGTGGAGGGCCCGGGCCGTATACGCCGAGCGCGCCCTACCGGCCGCCGAACCCGGCGACCAACCCGTATCTGCGGGTGCCGGAGGAGGTACGGCAGCCGGAGGACGAGCGGCCGTCGGCCGAGCGGCGGGAGGTCGAGCGGCCTGGGGCGGAGCGACCGGGGGCGGACCGACCGGGGGACGATGTGTACGGTGCGCCGACCATGGCCCGGCCGATCGAGCCGCCGCCACGCAGACCCGGCACGCGGCCGTCCTCAGGCGGACGGCCCTCGTCGGGTGCACGGGCCTCGTCGCAGGAGTGGCCGCCGCCTCCCCCGCCGCCTCCCCCGCCCGCACCTCCCCGGAGGCCGAAGCGATAGCCGGCCGGCACCTTTCCACCCCCGTCGTCCAGGCCCCCGCCACCTGTTCTTCGTGCGCTGTTCCCTGTCCGCCAGTCGGACCTGGGCGGCGCGAGGCACTGGGTGCCGGATACGGTGGTGACACCATGAGCGCTTCGCAGACTGCGTCCTCCGACGTCCCCACTCTCCTCGTCAAGATCTTCGGCAAGGACAGGCCGGGCATCACGGCCGGCCTGTTCGACACCCTCGCGGTCTACTCCGTCGACGTGGTCGACATCGAGCAGGTCGTCACCCGGGGCCGGATGGTCCTGTGCGCGCTCGTCACCGAGCCGCCCCGGGGCCTGGAGGGCGAGCTGCGGTCGACCGTCCACAGCTGGGCGGAGTCGATGAAGATGCAGGCGGAGATCATCTCGGGTACCGGTGACAACCGGCCGCGCGGGCTCGGGCGCTCGCTGGTCACGGTGCTCGGGCATCCGCTGACCGCCGAGGCCACCGCCGCCATCGCCGCGAAGATCGCCAAGGCGGGCGGCAACATCGACCGGATCTTCCGGCTCGCCAAGTACCCGGTGACCGCGGTCGAGTTCGCGGTGTCCGGTGTCGAGACCGAGCCGCTGCGCACCGCCCTGGTCACGGACGCGGCCGCGCTCGGCGTGGATGTGGCGGTCGTCGCGGCGGGTCTGCACCGCCGGGCCCAGCGGCTCGTCGTCATGGACGTCGACTCGACCCTGATCCAGGACGAGGTGATCGAGCTCTTCGCGGCGCACGCGGGCTGCGAGGACAAGGTCGCGCAGGTGACGACGGCCGCGATGCGCGGCGAGCTGGACTTCGAGCAGTCGCTGCACGCGCGCGTGGCGCTGCTCGCGGGTCTGGACGCATCGGTGGTGGACAAGGTGCGCGCCGAGGTCCGGCTGACGCCCGGGGCCCGCACCCTGATCCGCACCCTGAAGCGGCTCGGCTACCAGGTGGGGGTGGTCTCCGGCGGTTTCACCCAGGTCACCGACGATCTCAAGGAGCGGCTGGGGCTGGACTTCGCCCAGGCCAACACCCTGGAGATCGTCGACGGGAAGCTGACCGGCCGGGTGACCGGGGAGATCGTCGACCGCGCGGGCAAGGCGCGGCTGCTGCGCCGTTTCGCCGCGGAGGCGGGGGTGCCGCTGTCGCAGACGGTGGCGATCGGCGACGGCGCCAACGATCTGGACATGCTGAACGCGGCGGGGCTCGGTGTCGCCTTCAACGCCAAGCCGGTGGTGCGCGAGGCCGCGCACACGGCGGTGAACGTGCCCTTCCTGGACACCGTGCTGTACCTGCTGGGTGTCACCCGGGAAGAGGTCGAGGCCGCGGACACCCACGACGCCTGACACGCCTCACAGCCGGACGCGCCTCACAGCCGGACGCGCCTGACACGGCGGGACGCGAACGGGCCCGGCGGCGTGATCGCCGCCGGGCCCCGGGTCGGGCGGGCGGTCAGTCGCTGGGCGCCCAGTAGTCACTCAGTACGGCGACGCCGGGCTCCAGGCTCTTCCAGTCGCCGTCGAAGGACAGCACGGCGAAGGCGGCGGCCGGGAAGCCACGGCGGCGCATGTGCTCGCCGGCACCGTTCTCCGCCGAGCCGGAGAGGATCTCGGCGAGGCCGTGCACCCCGGGGTTGTGGCCGACGAGCACGAGGTTCCGGGTCTCCTCGGCGGTCTCGTTGAGCAGCGCGATCAACTCGCCCGGTGAGGCTTCGTAGATCCGCTCCTCGTAGACGGTCCTCGGCCGGTGCGGGAACTCGTGCACGGCGAGCTTCCAGGTCTCGCGGGTCCGGTTCGCGGTGGAACACAGGGCCAGGTCGATCGGGAGGCCGGTGTCCGCGAGCCTGCGGCCGGCCTCGACGGCGTCCTTGCGGCCGCGCTCGGCGAGCGGACGCTCATGATCGGTGACCTGTGGCCAGTCCGCCTTCGCGTGCCGGAAAAGGACGATCCTGCGGGGTTCTGCGACGCTCATGACTCCCAGCTTCGCATGAAACACGCCACCGGGCGCAGGGAGTTGACATGCGATTTCCCGGCGGTCCGGGGGCTGTGCGGGCGCGCCCGCGGGCTGAGCGCTCACCGTGCGAACAGTTCGCGCACCCGTGCGAAGAGGTCGGCGATCAGCGGTTCGCCGGCGGTGGCCGCGTGGGCGTCGGCGGGATTGAGTATCAGCGCCAGGAGAGTGACGAAGCCGGCGGCCGGCAGGGCGAGCGCCCACCAGGGCAACCGGGTCCCGACGCCGCCCGCGGTCGCCGCCGGACGGGGCCGGGTGTGCGTAGGGGCCGACATGGGTGCCTCCGCTGGTCTCCGAGGGATTCGGTGGTCCGCGCCGCGCGGCCACATCTCGAAGGTACGGATCGCGGGGCCGCGGCCCCATCCGGTGATCCACCCACTTGACCCTGACCCTGGCCCCCTAGGGGACGGGGGGCTAACCCCACCTCCCGGCACCGGGCCGGGGACGGCGGGGGCGCCGGGTCAGGGTGAGGCGAGGGAGGCGATGACGGCGATGATCACGAAGATGGCGAGGAACGCGCCGAAGACGATGAGCATCTTCTTCTGGCTGTTCTGCGGGTTCGGGTCGAGCACTGGCATACGGCAAGTCTCCCATCCCGCTCCCCCGCCGGCCGCGTGGGGGCGGCCGGGTCAGCGGGTCGCGTCCTCGCCGGCCTCGTCCTCCACCGTGCGGTCCCGGCCCGCGAGAACGCCGGCGGCCATCTGCGGCACCATCAGGGCGGCCATGAGCGCGATGGGCACGCCCCAGCCGCCGGTGTGCTGGTAGAGCACGCCCACCAGCAGGGGGCCGGGTATGGAGATCAGGTAACCGGTGCTCTGCGCGAAGGCCGACAGCTGTGCCACGCCCGCGCCGGTGCGCGCGCGCATCCCCACCATGGTGAGGGCCAGCGGGAAGGCGCAGTTGGAGACGCCGAGGAGCACCGCCCACACCCAGGCGCCGCCGGCCGGCGCCAGGTACAGGCCGGCGTATCCGGCGAGTCCGCAGGTGCCGAGCGCGAGCACGATGGGGCCCTGCCGGGGCAGCCGGGCGGCGAGTCGCGGTATGACGAAGGCCAGCGGCACGCCCATCACCATGGTGACGGCGAGCAGCAGTCCGGCGGTGCCGGCGGCGACGCCCGCGTCGCGGTAGATCTGTGCCATCCAGCCCATGGTGATGTAGGCGGCGGTGGCCTGGAGGCCGAAGAAGAGGGCGAGGGCCCAGGCGGTCCGGCTCCTGGTGACGCGCAGGCGGCGGGCGGGCTCCGCCGCGCCGGGGCGGGCCGTCCGGCGGCCGTCCGGCCCGGCGCTCCGGTTGTCGGTGCCGTGCTCCCCGGCGGCCCGGTCGTCGACCCCGTGGTCCCCGGTGCCCCGGTCATCGGTGCGGGTGCCCCGAGGCCCGGCGCCCCGGACCCGCAGCTGGGTGAGCCACGGCGGTACGGCCGCCGCGGCGAGGACCGCCCACACCGCGAGCCCGGGCTGCCAGCAGCCGCCCAGCGCGTCGACGAGAGGCACCGTCACGGCGGCGGCGAGGGAGGTGCCCAGCGCGAGGGCCATGGAGTACAGGCCGGTCATGGGGCCGACCCGGTCGGGGAAGTGCCGCTTGACGATGACCGGCATCAGTACGTTGCCGACCGCGATGCCCATGAGGGCGAGCGCGCTGGCCGCGAGGAAGCCCGCCGTGCCACCCACGTAGGGCCGGAGCAGCAGGCCGGCGGTGATGGCGGCCATCCCGGCGCACACCACCGCGCCCGGGCCGAAGCGGCGGGCGAGGCGGGGCGCGGTGACGCCGAAGACCGCGAAGCACAGCGGGGGCACGGAGGTCAGCAGCCCGGCGACGCTGCCGCTCATGCCGAGCCCGTCGCGGACCTCTTCCAGGAGGGCACCGAGGCTGGTGATGGCGGGCCGGAGGTTGAGGGCGGCCAGGACGATGCCGAGGACCAGCAGCCGGGTCTGCCACGCGCGCGTGGTAGACCCGGTGCCCCCGCCGGTGGACGGGGTACCCGTACCGGACTCCTCGTGCGTCTGCGCGGATGTCTCCTCGATCGCCATGCAGCCCATCATAGAATCATGGGATGATTGGTCCTCCATGGCCGGGTGGTGCTCGTCCGGTCCGCGCGTGCGAAGGTGTGGCATGGCTCTGACTCATCCCCGCCGTTCGGCGCTGTCCGAGCAGGTCATCGCCGAGGTGCGCAAACAGATCACCTCGGGTGTGTGGCCGGTCGGCTCGCGCATCCCGACCGAGCCCGAGCTGGTCGAGCAGCTGGGCGTCGCCCGCAACACCGTCCGCGAGGCCGTCCGCGCGCTCGCGCACAACGGTCTGCTGGACATCCGGCAGGGCTCCGGCACGTACGTAGTGGCGACGAGCGAGCTGGCGGGCGTGATGCACCGCCGGTTCGCCGACGCCGACCCCCGGCACATCGCCGAGCTGCGCGCCGCGCTGGAGTCGAGCGCTGCGCGGCTGGCCGCCGGGCGGCGCACCGAGAAGGACCTCAGGCAGCTCGACGCGCTGCTGCGGCGGCGTGAGGAGGCGTGGGGCTCGGGCGACGCGGAGGCTTTCGTGGCCGCGGACGCCACCTTCCACCTGGCGGTGGTGTCGGCCTCGCACAACGAAGCGATGATCGCGGTGTACGCGGATCTGGGCGAGGTGCTGCGGGACTGGCTGCGCGAGGACGTGGGCCGGGAGCTGACACCGGAGACCCACATGGACCACACGCGGCTGGTCGACGCGATCCGCGCGGGCGACGCGGACGCCGCCGCCGCGGAGGCGGCGAGCTACCCGTTCCTGTGCCGGCCGGAGCGGTTCACACCTTCTGGTGGCTGATCCAGACCGAGCCGACCTCCTTCCAGCAGCGCCCGGTCAGCCGTACGGTCACGGCGGGCCCCGCGTCGACGGGGCTGCCGTCGGTGTCGAGGTCCCACCAGCGCTCGCACTCGATGTGCAGGCGGACCCGGTCGGTGTCGGCGTAGGGGTTGTGGCAGTAGGCGGTCACCTGGGAGCCGCGCACACTGGTGCGGCACTCGGAGCCGAACGGCTCGGCCGCCTGCACGCGCGCGTGGGGCGCCGCGTCGTACGGCAGCAGCAGGACGACGGCTACGGCGAGGGTCACTGGGGCCAGGCTGCGGGACAGGCGCACAACGGGACCTCCTCGGCCGTACGGCTGCGGGGTGGTGCGGTCCCTCCAGCGTGCGCGTCGGCCCTGGTCACCGCCCGGTCGGGTGCGCCGAACGGGTGACGCCCCGCGCCCCCGCGCGCTGCGGGGTACGGGGCGTCACGGCCGTAGGAGGGAGATCAGGCGCCGATGGCGTGCAGTCCGCCGTCGACGTGGACGATCTCGCCGGTGGTCTTCGGGAACCAGTCGCTCAGCAGGGCGACGACGCCGCGGCCGGCCGGCTCGGGGTCCTTCAGGTCCCACTCCAGCGGGGAGCGGGTGTCCCAGACGGCGGCCAGGTCGCTGAAGCCCGGGATGGACTTGGCGGCCATGGAGCCGAGCGGGCCCGCCGAGATGAGGTTGCAGCGGATGTTCTGCTTGCCCAGGTCGCGCGCGATGTAGCGGCTGGTGGCCTCCAGGGCGGCCTTGGCCGGGCCCATCCAGTCGTACTGCGGCCAGGCGAACTGCGCGTCGAAGGTGAGGCCGACGACCGAGCCGCCGTTCTGCATCAGCGGCAGGCAGGCCATGGTGAGCGCCTTCAGGGAGTACGCCGAGACGTGCATGGCCGTGGCGACCGACTCGAACGGCGTGTTGAGGAAGTTGCCGCCGAGGGCGTCCTGCGGCGCGAAGCCGATGGAGTGGACGACCCCGTCCAGGCCGCCGAGTTCCTCACCGACGACGTCGGCCAGGCGGTTGAGGTGCGCGTCGTTGGTGACGTCCAGCTCGATCACCTTGGCGGGCTTGGGCAGCTTCTTGGCGATGCGCTCGGTCAGCGTGGGCCGCGGGAATGCGGTGAGGATGACCTCGGCACCCTGCTCCTGGGCCAGCTTCGCGGCGTGGAAGGCGATGGACGCCTCCGTCAGCACCCCGGTGATCAGGACGCGCTTGCCCTCGAGAATTCCGCTCATGGTGATCAGTGACCCATTCCCAGTCCGCCGTCAACGGGGATGACGGCTCCAGTGATGTACGAGGCGTCGTCCGAGGCGAGGAACCGCACCGTCGCGGCGATCTCCTCCGGCTGCGCGTACCGGCCGAGCGGCACCTGCGACACGATGTTGCCGCGCTGCTCGTCGGTGAGCGCCTTGGTCATGTCGGTGTCGACGAAGCCGGGCGCGACGACGTTGAAGGTGATGTTGCGCGAGCCCAGCTCACGGGCGAGGGAGCGCGCGAAGCCGACCAGGGCGGCCTTGGAGGCGGCGTAGTTGGCCTGTCCCGCGGAGCCGAGCAGTCCGACGACCGACGAGATGAGCACGACGCGGCCCTTCTTGGCGCGCAGCATGCCGCGGTTGGCCCGCTTGACGACGCGGAAGGTGCCGGTGAGGTTGGTGTCGACGACCGAGGTGAAGTCCTCCTCGGACATGCGCATCAGGAGCTGGTCCTTGGTGACGCCGGCGTTGGCGATCAGAACCTCGACGGGGCCGTGCTGAACCTCGATCTCCTTGTAGGCCTGCTCCACCTGCTCGGGGTCGGTGATGTCGCACTTGACGGCAAGGAAGCCGGCCGGCGGCTCACCCGAGCGGTACGTGATCGCGACCTTGTCGCCGGCGTCGGCGAACGCGCGGGCGATGGCGAGGCCGATGCCCCGGTTGCCTCCAGTGACGAGAACCGAGCGGCTCAACGGATCACCCTTTCGATAGCGGTCTGGCACATCCGCCCGAACACCTCGATGACAGGCGGCTTCACCTGAAACCTATCGGTCCGGTCCACGCCGGGGACATTGGGGCTTCGACAGTGGCTCATGGGTGTCGCTGTGGGGTCCCTACAGAAAGTTTGCGCGAGCGGGGCGGAAAGGTGTGGCCCGGGGAGCGGGCGGCACGACATGATCTGAGGTCGGCGGCCCGAGGTCCGAGGCCCGCGAGAACGGCGACAACCGTCAGGTCGACAGAAAGAGACGCAGGTGCCTCATAGCATCGACGAAGCCTTCACGGCACTTCCGCTGCGCGCACTCGCCGACGCCGCGCTGGCACGCGCGCGTGCGCTCGGGGCGGAGCACGCGGACTTCCGGTTCGAGCGGGTGCGCAGTGCCTCCTGGCGGCTGCGGGACGCCCGGCCGGCCGGATCGTCCGACACGACCGACCTGGGGTACGCCGTGCGGGTGGTGCACGGCGGCACCTGGGGGTTCGCCTCGGGCGTGGACCTGACGATGGACGCCGCCGCGAAGGTGGCCTCGCAGGCCGTGGCGATGGCGAAGCTGTCCGCGCAGGTCATCCGGGCCGCCGGGTCCGACGAGCGCGTGGAGCTGGCCGACGAGCCGGTGCACGCCGAGAAGACGTGGGTCTCGTCGTACGAGATCGATCCGTTCGGCGTGCCGGACGAGGAGAAGACCGGGCTGCTGGCGGAGTGGAGCCGGCGGCTGCTGGACGCCGACGGGGTGAACCACGTCGACGCGTCCCTGCTCACCGTCCACGAGAACAAGTTCTACGCCGATACAGCGGGGACGGTCACCACGCAGCAGCGGGTCCGCCTGCACCCGCAGCTCACCGCCGTGTCGGTGGACGAGTCCAGCGGCGAGTTCGACTCCATGCGGACCATCGCCCCGCCCGTCGGGCGCGGCTGGGAGTACCTGACCGGCACCGGCTGGGACTGGGACAGAGAACTCGCCGAGATCCCGGAGCTGCTCGCCGGGAAGATGCGCGCGCCGAGCGTGGAGCCGGGGCTGTACGACCTGGTGGTCGACCCGTCCAACCTGTGGCTGACGATCCACGAGTCTATCGGGCACGCCACCGAGCTGGACCGGGCGCTCGGCTACGAGGCGGCGTACGCCGGGACCTCGTTCGCCACCTTCGACCAGCTCGGCAAGCTGAAGTACGGCTCCGAGCTGATGAACGTCACCGGGGACCGCACCGCCGAGCACGGCCTGGCGACCGTCGGCTACGACGACGAAGGCGTCGAGGCGCAGTCCTGGGACCTGGTGAAGGACGGGACGCTGGTGGGCTACCAGCTGGACCGGCGGATCGCCCGGCTGACCGGCCTCGGCCGGTCCAACGGCTGCGCGTACGCGGACTCGCCCGGCCATGTGCCGGTGCAGCGCATGGCGAACGTGTCGCTGCGGCCGGACCCGGCGGGGATGTCGACCGAGGACCTGATCGGCGGCGTGGACCGCGGGATCTACGTGGTCGGCGACCGGTCGTGGTCGATCGACATGCAGCGCTACAACTTCCAGTTCACCGGGCAGCGCTTCTTCCGGATCGAGAACGGACGGATCACCGGACAGCTGCGGGACGTGGCCTACCAGGCGACGACCACCGACTTCTGGGGTTCGATGGCGGCCGTGGGCGGTCCGCAGACGTACGTCCTCGGGGGTGCCTTCAACTGCGGCAAGGCGCAGCCGGGCCAGGTGGCGGCCGTGTCGCACGGCTGCCCGTCCGCCCTCTTCAAGGGCGTCAACATTCTGAACACCACGCAGGAGGCCGGTCGATGAGCGCCCTTACCAGCAAGCCGCACGAGATCGTCGAGCGCGCCCTGGAACTGTCCCGGGCCGACGGCTGCGTCGTCATCGCCGACGAGGAGTCGACCGCCAACCTGCGCTGGGCGGGCAACGCGCTGACCACCAACGGCGTCACCCGCGGGCGTACCCTCACCGTCGTCGCGACGGTCGACGGCAAGGAGGGCACCGCCTCCGGTGTGGTCTCGCGGTCCGCGGTGACCGCCGACGAGCTGGAGCCGCTGGTGCGGGCAGCCGAGGCCGCCGCGCGCGGCGCGGGGCCGGCCGAGGACGCGCAGCCCCTGGTGACCGGGGTGGCGCAGTCCCCCGAGTTCACCGAGCCGCCCGCCGAGACCTCCTCCGCCGTGTTCGCCGACTTCGCGCCCGCCCTGGGCGAGGCGTTCGCACGCGCGCGTGCGGGCGGCCGGGAGCTGTACGGGTTCGCCAACCACGAGCTGGTGACGACGTACCTGGGCACGTCCACGGGGCTGCGGCTGCGGCACGACCAGCCGAACGGGACGCTGGAGGTGAACGCCAAGTCGCCGGACCGTACGCGCTCGGCGTGGGCGGGCCGGTCGACGCGCGACTTCAAGGACGTCGACCCTGCGGCGCTGGACGCCGAGCTGGCCGTACGGCTGGGCTGGGCCGAGCGGCGGGTCGAGCTGCCCGCCGGCCGGTACGAGACGCTGCTGCCGCCGACGGCCGTGGCGGACCTGCTGATCTACCAGATGTGGTCGGCGTCGGGCCGGGACGCGGCCGAGGGCCGGACGGTGTTCTCCAAGCCGGGCGGCGGCACGCGGCTGGGCGAGAAGCTGACCGGACTGCCGCTGAGCCTGCGCAGCGACCCGAACGAGCCGGGGCTGGAGTCGGCGCCGTTCGTGATCGCGCACTCCTCCGGGGGCGACCAGTCGGTGTTCGACAACGGGCTGCCCGTGGGAGCGGTCGAGTGGCTCTCCGACGGCGCGTTGAAGAACTTGGTCACCAGCCGGTTCAGCGCCGGGCTGACCGGGCTGCCGGTCGCGCCGTCGCTCGGCAACCTGGTGCTGGACGGCGGCACGGACCGGTCGCTGCAGGAGATGGTGGCCGCCACCGAGCGCGGGCTGCTGCTGACGTGCCTCTGGTACATCCGCGAGGTCGACCCGGCCACGCTGCTGCTGACCGGACTGACCCGGGACGGCGTCTACCTGGTGGAGAACGGCGAGGTCACCGGCGCGGTGAACAACTTCCGGTTCAACGAGTCGCCGGTGGGTCTGCTGGGTCGGGCCGCCGAGGCGGGGCGGACCGAGAAGACGCTGCCACGGGAGTGGAGCGACTGGTTCACCCGGGCCGCGATGCCCGCGCTGCGGGTGCCCGACTTCAATATGAGCTCTGTCAGTCAGGGCGTATAACCTCGTACCTGATTACGAACCCACCCGAGGAGACACGAGAACCGTGACGGACATCGTCGACGAGCTGAAGTGGCGCGGGCTGATCGCCGTGTCCACTGACGAGGACGCACTGCGCAAGGCGTTCGCGGACGGTCCCGTCACGTTCTATTGCGGTTTCGACCCCACCGCGCCCAGCCTGCACCTCGGCAACCTCGTGCAGATCCTCACCATGCGCCGGATCCAGCAGGCCGGCAACCGCCCGCTGGGTCTGGTCGGGGGTGCCACGGGCCTGATCGGCGACCCCAAGCCGACCGCGGAGCGCACGCTGAACGATCCGGAGGTGGTGGCCGGCTGGGTGGCGCGGCTGCGCGGTCAGATCGAGAGGTTCCTGGACTTCGAGGGACCGAACGCCGCGACCATGGTCAACAACCTCGACTGGACCCAGGGGATGTCGGCCATCGACTTCCTGCGGGACATCGGCAAGCACTTCCGGGTCAACAAGATGATCGCCAAGGAGGCCGTCGCCCGGCGGCTCAACTCCGACGCGGGCATCAGCTACACCGAGTTCAGCTACCAGATCCTTCAGGGCATGGACTTCCTGGAGCTGTACCGGCGGTACGGCTGCACCCTGCAGACCGGTGGCAGCGACCAGTGGGGCAATCTGACGGCGGGCGCCGATCTGATCCACAAGGTCGAACCGCACGTCGCGGTCCACGCGCTGGCCACGCCGCTGATCACCAAGGCGGACGGCACCAAGTTCGGCAAGACGGAGTCGGGGACGGTCTGGCTCGACTCCGAACTGACCTCGCCGTACGCCTTCTACCAGTTCTGGCTCAACGCCGACGACCGGGACGTCCCGACCTACCTGCGCATCTTCAGCTTCCGGTCCCGCGAGGAGATCGAGGAGCTGGAGCGGCAGACCGCGGAGCGGCCGCAGGCCCGGGCCGCGCAGCGGGCGCTGGCCGAGGAGCTGACGACGCTGGTGCACGGCGCCGAGCAGACGGCCGCGGTGGTCGCGGCGTCCAAGGCGCTCTTCGGGCAGGGCGAGCTGACCGGGCTGGACGAGGGGACTCTGGCGGCGGCGCTGTCCGAGGTGCCGCACGTCCGGGTCACCGAGCTGGCTCCGGTCGTCGACCTGCTGGCCGAGGTCGGGCTCGTCGCCAGCAAGTCCGCCGCGCGGCGGACCGTGAAGGAGGGCGGGGCCTACGTGAACAACGTGAAGGTCGCCGCCGAGGACGCGGTTCCCTCTCCCGACGAGCTGATCCACGGGCGGTGGCTGGTGCTGCGCCGCGGGAAGAAGAACCTTGCCGCCGTCGAGGTGGCGGGCGCGTAGGCGCGGCAGCGGGGCGGGGGCCGGCCGAGCCCCCGCCCCACCCGTCGGCCCGGCCGGGCTCAGGTCCGCGGTTTCCTCTTGCCCAGCGTCGCCGTGTACAGCATCTCGCCCACGCCGACGATGATCACGGCGGCGATCAGCTGGAAGGCGTGGCGGCTCCAGTCGATGCCGGACGTCTCCTCCACGCCCGCCGCGCGGGCGATCGCGTTGCCCGCGAGCGCGCCCAGGATGCCGAAGATCGTCGTGAGCCACAGCGGGCTGTACTGCTTGCCCGGGAGGATCGCCTTGGCGACGAGGCCGAGCACGAAGCCCACGATGATCGCCCACAGCCAGCCCATGGCCGCCTCCTCGCACCGGTTCGCGTGAACAGTTCCCCCAGTGTCACGGCGGGTGCGCTACGTCGCATGCTGGGTGCGGCCGTACGCGGTATCGCGCACCGGGATCGCCCGGACGTCGCCCGACCCGGTCTCGAAGACGGCGGAGCCGGGGCGTAACGTGGGAAGTCCGGGGAAATGCGGCTTGTGGGCGGACGGTGGAACGGGATGCGGAAGCAGGGTGCGGAAGGCAGCGCGCAGGTGTTCCGGATCACCGGAGCACGGCAGGGGCTGCAGGAGGACGTGCGCGGACGGCAGCGCCGGTACATCATCTCGATGTCGGTCCGCACGGTGTCGGTGATCCTCGCGGCCGTGCTGTGGAACGTGGAGCGGCATGTCGCCGTGGTGGCGCTGGTGCTCGGTGCGGTGCTGCCGTACATCGCCGTGGTGATCGCCAACGCCGGCCGGGAGAACGCGCCGTCGCTGCCGTCGACGTTCGTGATGGCACCGACCCGGCCGATGATCTCGGCGTCGCAGGCGGAGGAACGGTACGCGGAATCGGCCCCGGAGGACGAGGAGCGCGAGAGCGCCGAGCGCCGGCCGTGAGGGCACCGCGCGCCAAGCTCAAGAAAAGCTCAAGATCTGTGCTGCCGTTCAGGTCCCTGGGAGGGGTGGGCCGTGACATACTGCGTACGCGCTCCGCATCCCCCGTCGGAGCGACGGACCGACGCCGGGCAGCTCCCCCCGTGGCTGCTCGGCGTCGCCTTTTTGTGTACGGAAGTCAGGGGATGCAGTAGTGAGTGACGAGACGCCGATCTGTTCCGCCAAGGGCTGCCGCACCGCCGCGGTGTGGGTGCTGGCCTGGAACAACCCGAAGCTCCATACGCCGGAGCGGCGCAAGACCTGGCTCGCGTGCGAGGAGCACCGTGAGCATCTGTCGCAGTTCCTCGGGGTGCGCGGCTTCCTGAAGGACGTCGTGGCGCTGAGGGAGTGGGTGGAGCGGGAGGAGCGGAAGGCGGGCTGAGGCGCCCGGCTCAGCCGCCGATCGCGGACATCGGGCGTTCCGGCTGGACGAAGGAGGGGTCATCGAGGCCGGCGCCGGCCTTCTTGCCCCACATGGCGAGGCGCCAGATGCGGGCGATCTCCTCGTCGGGAGCGCCGGAGCGCAGGGCGGCGCGCAGGTCGGTCTCCTCGCGGGCGAAGAGGCAGGTGCGGACCTGGCCGTCGGCGGTGAGGCGGGTCCGGTCGCAGGCCGAGCAGAAGGGGCGGGTCACCGAGGCGATGACGCCGACGACATGCGGCCCGCCGTCGACCAGCCAGCGCTCGGCGGGCGCGGAGCCGCGCTTCTCCTGGCTCTCGGGGGTGAGGGTGAAGCGGGTGCGCAGCGAGGCGAGGATGTCGTCGGCGGTGACCATGCCGTCGCGCTTCCAGCCGTGCTGGGCGTCGAGGGGCATCTGCTCGATGAAGCGCAGTTCGTAGTCGTTGTCCACGGCCCAGGCGAGGAGGTCGGGCGCCTCGTCCCCGTTGAGGCCCGGCATCAGGACGGAGTTGACCTTGACGGGGGTCAGGCCGGCCTCGCGGGCGGCGTGCAGACCCTCCAGGACGTCCTTGTGGCGGTCGCGGCGGGTGAGGGTCTTGAAGACTTCGGGTCGCAGGGTGTCCAGGGAGACGTTCACCCGGTCCAGGCCGGCCGCTCGGAGGGCCGGGGCCGTGCGCTTCAGGCCGATGCCGTTGGTCGTCAGGGACATCTTGGGGCGCGGGGCCAGGGCGGCGACGCGCTCGACGATGCCGACCAGGCCGGGGCGCAGCAGCGGCTCGCCGCCGGTGAAGCGGACCTCGTCGATGCCCAGGGTCCGCACCGCTATGTCGATCAGCCGGACGATCTCGTCGTCCGTGAGCAGGTCGGGCTTGGCCAGCCACTGCAGGCCCTCTTCGGGCATGCAGTAGGTGCAGCGCAGATTGCAGCGGTCGGTCAGCGAGACCCGCAGGTCGGTGGCCACTCGGCCGAAGGTGTCGATGAGCACGTGGCCCCCTCCCTCGTCGTGGATCGGTCGTCGTCCCGGATCGGTCGTCCCGCCTCGGTCACGAGCCTACGTGACCGCACTGACAACGACACCGGCCGGATCCCACGACGCGGAACGCGGCCGCCTCGTAGGGACCTACGACGCGGCCGCGCGGGGTGTGCCGTCAGTGGGCGCCGGTGCCGGTCAGGGACCGGACCTCCAGCTCCGCGTACTTGTCGCTGTCGGGTTCCTCCTTCGACACCAGGGTGCCCACGATGCCGAGCAGGAAGCCGACCGGGATGGAGATGATGCCGGGGTTGTTCATGGGGAACCAGTGGAAGTCGACGTCCGGGAACATCGACGACGCCTTGCCGGAGACCACCGGCGAGAACAGCACGAGGCCGACCGCTGTGATCAGACCGCCGTAGATCGACCACAGGGCGCCCTGGGTGGTGAACCGCTTCCAGAAGAGGCTGTAGATGATCGTGGGGAGGTTGGCGGAGGCGGCGACCGCGAAGGCGAGGGCCACGAGGCCGGCCACGTTGATGTCGCGGGCCAGGGCGCCCAGGACGATGGAGACCGCGCCGATGCCGACCGTGGCCCAGCGCGCGGCGCTCACCTCCTGCTTCTCGCTGGCCTGGCCGCGCTTGATGACGTTGGCGTAGATGTCGTGCGCGAACGACGAGGACGAGGCGAGGGTGAGGCCGGCGACCACCGCGAGGATGGTGGCGAAGGCGACCGCGGAGATGGTGGCGAGCAGGATGGCGCCCCAGGTGGAGTCGACGCCGCCCAGGTGCAGCGCGAGCAGCGGGGCGGCGGTGTTCCCGGCCGGGTTGGAGTCGGTGATCTCCTTCGGGGTGATGAGCGCGGCGGCGCCGAAGCCGAGGGCCAGGGTCATCAGGTAGAAGGAGCCGATCAGGCCGATGGCCCAGATGACCGACTTCCGGGCGGCCTTGGCGGTGGGCACGGTGTAGAAGCGGATCAGGATGTGCGGCAGGCCCGCGGTGCCGAGGACCAGGGCGATGCTCAGGGAGATGAAGTCGAGCTTGGTCATGCCGTCGACGCCGTACTTCAGGCCGGGCTCCAGGAAGGCGGAGCCCTTGCCGCTGTTGTCGGCGGCGGCGCCGAGCAGGTCGGAGACGTTGAAGTCGAACTTCAGCAGCACCAGAAAGGTCAGCAGCAGGGCACCGGTCATCAGCAGTACGGCCTTGACCATCTGCACCCACGTGGTGCCCTTCATGCCGCCGATGGTGACGTAGACGATCATCAGGACGCCGACCAGGGCGACGATGCCGATCTTGCCGCCGTCGCTGGTGATGCCGAGCAGGAGGGACACCAGGACGCCGGCACCGGCCATCTGGGCCAGCAGGTAGAAGATCGAGACGACGATCGTGGAGGCGCCGGCGGCGGTGCGGACCGGGCGCTGCCGCATGCGGTAGGCCAGGACGTCGCCCATGGTGTAGCGACCGGAGTTGCGCAGCGGTTCGGCGACCAGGAGGAGGGCGACCAGCCAGGCGACGAGGAACCCGATGGAGTACAGGAAGCCGTCGTAGCCGGCGAGGGCGATGGCGCCGGCGATGCCGAGGAAGGACGCGGCGGACATGTAGTCGCCGGAGACGGCGAGGCCGTTCTGGAAGCCGGTGAACTGCCGCCCGCCGGCGTAGAAGTCGGCGGCGTCCTTGGTCTGGCGGCCGGCCCAGACGGTGATGACGAGGGTCGCCACGACGAACAGGGCGAACAGGCTGATGATCAGACCTCTGTGTTCGCTGGCCTCGTTGGCGGCCAGGACGGTCTGCTGCGCGATGGTCATGCGGCGCCCTCCATGCGGGACTTGATCGCCTCGGCCTGCGGGTCGAGTTTCGCGGCGGCGTGGCGGGCGTACCACCAGGCGATGAGGAACGTGGTGAGGAACTGGGCGATGCCGAGGACGAGGGCAACGTTGACGTTGCCGACGACCTTGGTGTCCATGAAGCCGCCGGCGTAGATGGACAGCAGGACGTAGAGCAGGTACCAGGCGATGAAGCCGGCGGTCAGCGGGAACGCGAAGGAGCGGTAGGAGCGGCGCAGTTCACCGAACTCCGCGCTCTCCTGCACCGCGACGAACTCCTCGGTGGGCGGGAGTTGGGCTGGGGTCTTCGAGGGGGGCGGTGTCTCGGTGGCCACGGAGTCTCCTCGTGATGCGGGTGGCGGGATGCAGGGGGATCGATCGTGCTCGGGCTCCCTGTTCAACGTCACGGCGCCCCGCATGACGCGGTTCAACTCGTCCGGGTTCTTTCGAAAGTCGTTCTCGTAAGTCATTGCTGGCCAGGGGAGGCGGGAGATAGCTTCGGGCCTGCACTGTTCGTCATGTACCTGCCCGAGCACCACCTGTGTCTCGGGCTGGTTCCGTTTCCGGATGATGTGGAGACCCCATGGCTCATCTGCCTTCCAGACGCCGTCTCGCTCTCGCGGTGCCCGTAGTGCTCTCGCTGACCGCGTCCCTCGGCTTCCTGCCGTCGGCCGCGTCGGCGGCCCCGGTCCAGGCCTCCACCGCACAGGCCGCCGAGGCCGGCACCCTGACGTACGTCGTCAACACGAAGGTGGACCACCGCACCATCAGGTCGGTGAAGAAGGCGATCGGCGCGAACGGCGGCACGGTCGTCGTGGCGTACGACAAGATCGGCGTGATCGTGGTGAACTCGGCGAACCCCGATTTCGGCGCCCAGATACGCAAGGTGCGCGGTGTGCAGTCCGCGGGCGCGACGCGCACGGCTCCGCTGAGCCTCGCGGGGACCACGGACGAGGGCGCGGTGCAGTACCTGTCCGAGGAGGAGGCGGGGAAGGTCTCCGCCGCGTCCACGTCGGCGGGTGAGAGCGAGCCCCTCGAGGCCGACCAGTGGGATCTGCGGGCGATCGGCGCCGACAAGGCCGCCGAGATCAACCCCGGCAGCGACAAGGTGACCGTCGCGGTGATCGACACCGGCGTCGACGACACCCACCCGGACATCGCGCCCAACTTCTCGCCCTCCCAGTCGGCGAACTGCGTGAGCGGCAAGGCGGACACCACCTACGGTGCCTGGCGGCCGGTGGACGCCGACCACTACCACGGCACCCACGTGGCCGGTGAGATCGCCGCGGCCCGCAACGGCATCGGTGTCGCGGGGGTCGCCCCCGGGGTGAAGGTCGCGAGCATCACCGTGGCCCAGCCGGACGAGACGCAGCTGTTCTACCCCGAGAGCGTGGTCTGCGCCTTCGTGTTCGCCGCCGACCACGGCGTGGAGATCACGAACAACAGCTACTACG
Organism: Streptomyces sp. bgisy159; assembly: GCF_057707805.1. Taxonomy (NCBI): domain Bacteria; kingdom Bacillati; phylum Actinomycetota; class Actinomycetes; order Kitasatosporales; family Streptomycetaceae; genus Streptomyces; species Streptomyces sp. bgisy159. The sequence continues at coordinate 22,846 of NZ_JBYIQX010000061.1, forward strand.
TCGACCCGTGGCTGTACAACTGCATGGACGACCCGGACCAGAAGGCCATCGTCGACGCGGTCAACAGGGCCCAGCTGTACGCCCAGCGCAAGGGCACGCTCAACGTGGCCTCCGCGGGCAACTCCAACGACGACCTGGACGCGGACGCGCTGGTCGACGACTCCAGCCCCGACGACTCCACGCCGGCGACCCGTACGGTCGACCCGCACGAGTGCTTCGACATCCCGACCCAGCTGCCGGGTGTCGTCACGGTGAGCGCGACGGGCGTGAAGGGCGCCAAGTCGTACTACTCCAGCTACGGCTTCCGCGTCGTCGACGTCGCCGCTCCGGGCGGCGACCGCTTCCAGATCCCGGACACGCCGTCCGGCAACGGCCGCATCCTGTCCACGCTGCCGAACAACGCGTACGGCTATCTGCAGGGCACCTCGATGGCGTCCCCGCACGTGGCCGGCGTGGCGGCGCTGCTGAAGTCCAAGCACCCGTGGGCGACTCCGGCGCAGCTGCAGATGCTGCTCAAGGTGCAGGCGGACAACCCCGGCTGCCCGACGGAGCCGTACGACGGCAACGGCGACGGTGTCGTGGACGCTACCTGCGTGGGCCCCAAGCCGCTCAACGGCTTCTACGGCTGGGGCATCGTGAACGCGCTGCGGGCGGTCAGGTAGTCACCATGGCGCCCATGGCGGGCTGAGGTGACGTGAGGGCCGGGAGGGCGGACGGGACATCCCCGTCCGCCCTCCTTCGCATGTACGCACGCACCTGCGACTGTGCGCACGTTCGTGCGACCCGGGGCAATATATTGATTGAATCAATAATGCATAGTACAGTCATGACTGCACTCGAGTTCGCTTGGTCGGAACTGGGCGGTGATCCCGCCCTCCTCGCGCGCGTGGCGACCGTCGTCCGTGACCGCGCCCTGCCGGCACGACTGCCGGTGCGGGAGCTGGCGCGGGACTGCGTCGGCGCGTGCGCCCTGGCCGCCGCCGAGCTGGGAGCCCTGCGGGCGGGTCTGCCGCAGGTACCCGAGGTGCGGGTGGACGACGGGGCCGTGGCCACCGCGTTCGTCAGCGAGCGCCATCTGCTCGTCGACGGGCGCGCGCCGCAGGTCTTCGCGCCGCTGTCGCGCTTCTGGCGGACCGCCGACGGCTGGGCGCGCACCCACGCCAACTATCCGCACCACCGGGTGCGGCTGCTGCGGGCCCTCGGACTCCCGGCGGCGACGGACGACCCGCTCGTGGTCGAGGCCGCCCTGCGCGAGCGCTCCGCCCTGGAGGTGGAGGAGACCGTCTACGCCGCGGGTGGCCTGGCGGTGGCGCTGCGTACGCCCGACCAGTGGGCCGGCCACGAGCAGGCGGCGGCGCTGTCCGGCCGGCCGCTCGTCGAGCGGGCCCGACTGGACTCCGCCCCCGCGCGCGTGCTCCCGCCCCTCGACGGCACGCCGCTGCTGCCGGCGGCGGGGCTGCGGGTGCTGGACCTGACCCGGGTCATCTCCGGGCCCGTCGCCACGCGGACGCTGGCGCTGCTGGGGGCGGACGTCCTGCGCGTCGATCCGCCGGCCCTGCGCGAACCGGCCGACCAGCACGCAGACACCGGCTTCGGCAAGCGATCGGCCCTCCTGGACCTGCGGACCGACCGGGCCGCCTTCGAGGAACTGCTCGCCTCGGCGGACGTCGTCGTCACGGGATACCGGCCCGGCGCGCTGGACCGTCTGGGTCTGTCCCCCGAGGCGCTGGCCGAGCGCAGACCCGGGCTGGTCGTGGCGCAGGTGTCGGCGTGGGGCGCGTGCGGGCCGTGGGGCGGGCGGCGCGGGTTCGACAGCCTGGTGCAGGCCGCCACGGGCATCGCCGCGATCGAGGGGTCGCCGGAGCGCCCCGGCGTCCTCCCGGCCCAGGCCCTCGACCACGGCACCGGCCACCTCCTCGCGGCCGGCGTCCTGCGTGCCCTGACCGAGCAGGCGCACGAGGGCGGGTCACGGATACTGCGGCTGGCCCTGGCGCGGACCGCCGCATGGCTGACGGGCACGGGACCGGCGGGGGCGGCGGACGCGGCCGACGGGCGGCCCGGCGAGGCGGGGGCCGCCACGGGCGGCGGGGCGGGACGCGTACCGCCGGGTGCCGCGAGCGCGGGAGACGCGGGCGCGACGCTCGGCGAGGGCGGCGGGGCGGGACGCGTACCGCCGGGTGCCGCGAGCGCGGGAGACGCGGGCGCGACGCTCGGCGAGGGCGGCGGGGCGGGGCCCGTACCGCCGGGTGCCGCGGGCGCGGGAGACGCGGCCTGCGTCGCCACGGCGCGCCGGGGGCTCCGTGACGCACCCGACGGTGCGAGGCTCACCTGGCCGGGGGCCGCCGGCGGGAACGCGGGTCCCGGTCCGCGCAACGGCACACGCGGCGGGGCCTGCGGCACCTCGAACCGCGAGGCGCCCCAGGGCGCACACCGCTCGGCGGAGCGCCCCTCGTCCGGCGCGGCGGGCCCGGGCGGCGGGGCGTCCGACGGCACGCGGGTCCGTGTGCGTCACGGCGGCCCCTACGGCGGGCCCGAGCCCTGGCTCGCCGAGGTGGACAGCCGCCTCGGGCGGCTGCGGTACGCGCTGCCGCCCGAGGCGTTCGAGGGAGGGCCGGTCGACTGGGCGCGGCCGCCGGGGCCGTGGGGTGACGACCTGGCGCGCTGGTCCTGAACTCGCCCGGGGCCCCGCTGGACCGGACACCCGCCCGGGTGCGGACGTCCGCCGGCTCAGGGCGTGGCCGTTCGTTCCGGCTGGTACGACGCCGTACGGGCGGGCGGGGCCGCGAGGACGCCCCGGGCGAGCAGGGCCTGCGCGGCGACGTAGGTGAGCATGATCCACAGGTCGGGGCGCGGTGGCTGCGGCCAGTCGGCGACGCCCGTGGCGATGAGCGTGTCGGAGAGCACGAAGAGCGCGCCGCCGGCACCGGCGACCGGGCCCAGCCGTGCTGCCGCCGTCCAGGCCATGGCGGTCAGGAGGGCGCTGTAGCAGACGACGGGGAGGCGGAGGTCCGCCGGCAGGTCCGGGACGAGCAGGACGAGGGTGGCGGTCAGGACGGCGGCGTAGCAGGCGAGCAGGAGCCCGGCACGCGCGCGGTGCGGGCCGGCTCGGGTGAAGAGCACCAGGTAGCAGACATGGCCGGCGGCGAAGCAGCTCATCCCGGCGAGGAAGGCGGCGTCGGCGTCGGACAGGAGCAGGACGTCGCCGCCCCACCCGCACAGCAGGGCGGCGACGAGGAGCCGGGGCGCGCCCCGGCGCGCCGCCCAGGCGGCGAGCAGCGGCATCAGCAGCGGCTTGGCGATCAGATGGCCGGGGCCGAGGCCGGCCGCGAGGGAGCCGAGGTCGGCGACGGCGACGAGGCCGAAGGCGGGCAGCGGGAACCGTGGGGATCTCACGCGGCCACGGTCTCCTCGGCGGCCGGTTCCACGGCGGGCGCGGCCGGCTGCCAGCCCGGACCGCGGAACACCCGCCCGGCGCGCTCGCGCCAGCCGCGCGCCGCCTTGATGTCCCTGGCGATCGCCACGTACTCGTGGGTGGCCACCTTGATCGGGTTGAACGTGTTGATGTTCTTGGTCAACCCGTAGACGGGCCGGTCCACCTCGGGCACGAACGACCGGAACAGCCGGTCCCAGACGATGAGGATGCCGCCGAAGTTGCGGTCCAGGTAGCCGCCCTGCGAGGCGTGGTGCACCCGGTGGTGGGAGGGGGTGTTGAACACGAACTCGAACCAGCGGGGCATCTTGTCGATCCGCTCGGTGTGGATCCAGAACTGGTAGACGAGGTTGGCCGAGGAGCAGAAGGCCAGCGCGGCCGGGTGCACACCGGCCGCGACGAGCGGGACGTAGAACGGCCACACCGTCAGGGACGTCCAGGGCTGGCGCAGCGCGGTGGTGAGGTTGAACTTCTCGCTGGAGTGGTGGACGACGTGGCAGGCCCACAGGATGCGGATGACGTGGTGGCCGCGGTGGGACCAGTAGTAGAAGAAGTCCTGGGCGAGCAGCATCAACGGGACCGTCCACCACAGGACGGGGACGCGCAGCGGGGTGAGTTCGTAGACCGCCGTGTAGATCGCGAGGATGGGGATCTTCCAGAGCAGGTCGAAGACGAGACTGCCGAGCCCCATGGTGACGCTCGTCGCGGCGTCCCTGGCCTCGTACCCGGCCGCCTCCTCGTCGGGATGGATCCGCACGCTGATCATCTCGATCACGGCCAGCAGCACGAAGGCGGGTATCGACCACAGCACGACATCGGGCAGGTTCGGCATGAAGGCACCGTAGAACCGGCGGTCGGCCACGCCTAGACGTTGTTACCGACAAGTATTACCGGGGGTACGCGCTTGCTTGTTGGTGATCTCCGCCAATGGACCGGGCCGCCGGGCCTACGATGCGCGGGGCGAGGTACGGGGAGGCAGCGGGGATGCAGGGACTCGAACTGGTGCTGGCGCGGGTGGCGTCGACAGTGGCGTCGTCCGTCGTGAGGTCGGTGCTCGCGAAAGTCACACCAGGGCGCGGCGCGGGTCTGGTGACGGATCCGGTACGGCCCTCGCCGAAGCCGGCGGGGCCGGAGAAGCTGGCCCAGGTGCTGGGCGGGCGGATCGCAGGCCGGTACGCGGCGCTGCCGGAACACGAGCGGCTGGCAGCCGTGGCCGCGGTCGAGGACTCCTTCACTTCGTCCGGTGCCCTCGACGCGGACCGGCTGTTCTCCGCGGACCTCGACCCCGTACGCCTGTCGGCCGAACTTCGGCGGCCGGTGACCGACTTGGCACCACGCGCCCAGGATCTCTACGCCGAACTCCTGGAGCTGTGCTGCGAACACCTGGTCGACCAGCTGACCGCGCACCCGTCATTCGCGGCGCGGGCGGCCGTGGAGCAGACGCGGCGCACCGGGCGCCTGCTGCGGCAACCCGAGGAGGTGGGGGCGCAAGCGCCCCCCGTGTCAGCCTTCGAGGCCCGGTACGCGGGCTTCATCGCCGGAACGCACCACCGGCTGGAGCTCTTCGGGGTGACACTCGGCGGGCGGCGCCGGGCCGAGTGGCCGCTGGACACGGCGTATCTGAGCCTCTCGGTGAGCGGAGACGAGCGTCACGCCCCGCGCCCTGAACGAATGCCCGAAGGGCAGACTTCCGTGAGGGTGGAGCAGGCCCTGGCGGACTGCCACCGGCTGCTGCTGCGGGGGCCCGCCGGATCGGGGAAGTCGACGCTGCTGCAGTGGCTCGCGCTGAACGCAGCGCGGCGCAGCTTCGGCTCGGAGTTGGCGGATTGGAACCGATGCGTACCGTTCGTGCTGCGGCTGCGTTCCTTTCACGGTCCGGGCGGCCTTCCGCTGCCGGAGGACTTCCTGTCCGCCGCCGGCGTGCCGCTCCGGGCACCGGACGGTTGGGTACAGAAACTCTTGCTCGCCGGCCGGGCGTTGGTGCTGGTGGACGGGGTCGACGAGGTCCCGTCACGCATGCGGGACCGTACCGAGACATGGCTGAAGGCGCTCGTCACGGCCTTCCCCGATGCACGGTACGTGGTCACGACCCGCCCTTCCGCCGTCCCGGAGGACTGGCTGGCGGCCCTGGAGTTCAGCGCGCACACCTTGCTGCCGATGGACCGCGAGGGCATCAGAACCTTCGTGCGGCACTGGCACGACGCGGCGCGGCAGGAGTACGGGGCAGACACCGAGCGGGAGCCGCTGGACCGGTACGAGGCGAGCCTGAGCGAAGCGCTGACCACGCGCCGCGACCTGGGCCGGCTGGCGACGAACCCACTGATGAGCGCACTGCTGTGCGCGCTCAACAGCGACCGGCGCATGCACCTGCCGCGTGCCCGCAAGGAGTTGTACGACGCCGCGCTCGACATGCTGCTGGTCCGGCGGGACAGCGAGCGGGACATCGCCCCGGTGGAGGGCGTGGTGCTGTCCCGGGAGGAGCAGACGGCACTGCTGCAGAGGCTCGCCTACTGGATGATCCGCAACGGACAGGTCGAGGCGGCCCAGGACGAGGTCGTGGCCATGCTCGACGAGTGGCTGGCGGCGATGCCGCAGGTACGCGACCAAGGGAGCGCCGAGCGGATCTTCTCCCACCTGCTGATCCGCAGCGGGCTGCTGCGCGAACCGGTGCCTGGTTACGTCGACTTCGTGCACCGCACCTTCCAGGACTACCTCGGCGCGAAGGCGGCGGTCGAGGACCGGGACTTCGGGATGCTGGTGCGGCACGCCCACGACGACCAGTGGGACGACGTGGTGAGGATGGCCGTCGGGCACTCGCGCATGGCGGAACGCGGGCGGTTGCTGCGGCGGCTGATGCGACGCGCCGACAAGGTCCGACGACACCGGGAGCGGCTGGTGCTGCTGGCGGCGGCGAGCCTGGAGCACGCGGCTGAACTGGAGCCGGAGGTGCGGGAGGAGGTGCAGCGCCGGGCTGCGGAACTTGTGCCACCGCGGTCGGCAGCACAGGCGGATGAACTCGCGAAGGTGGGCGAAGTGGTGGTGGAACTGCTGCCCGGCCCTGAGTGCCTGGACGAGGCCACGGCGGCGGCCGTGGTCCGGACGGCCGCCTTGGTGGGCGGACCGGTGGCGCTCGTACACATCGCACGGTTCCGTCAGGACACGCGGTTCGAGGTCTGCCGTCAGCTCAGTCACGCGTGGCGTCGCTTCGACACCGAGGAGTACGCGGACGCCGTACTGTCCGCCGCGACACTCGGGGAAGCCTTCCTGCACGTCGCCACGCAGGAACAGGCGACCGCGCTCGAACGGCTGCCCCAGATCGAGCAGTTCCACCTCGACGGACCACTCGGTGTCCCCGAGGCGATCGCCGGGCGCACGGGGACCAGGATGCTGTTCCTGAACCGCGACCCTTTCCTCGACGACCTGTCGCCGCTCGCCGGACTGACCAGCCTGCAACTGTTCGGGATCGACGGCTGCCCGAACGTCGTCGACCTCACCCCCGTACGTCAGCTGCCGATCACCCGGCTCCACATCTACGACGCCTCGCCCCGGCTGTCCCTCACTCCGGTCGCCGGGCTGACCGACCTGGAACTGCTCACTCTCGACTACGCCCCCGAGGGACTGCGCAGCGTGGCGGATCTCCCGGCAGGCCCCGGGCTCACGCGCCTGGGGCTCTTCCTCAGGGCGCGGCACGTCCGGCTGGACGGTTTGTCGCGGTGGCGTCGTCTGAACTGGCTCAGCGTCGCGGGACCGGATCACGTGGAACAGTTGGCCCGCCAGGGGGAGGTTCTCGGCATCGCCGAACTGCAGATCGTGTCAGCACACGAGATCCCCGCCGACACCCTGGTGCGCCACCAGGACCTCACGACGCTCACTCTCTATGACTCCGGGTTCGCCCGAGGCACGGCCCCCTTGGGCGACCTGCCGGAGCTGCGCATGCTCAACCTGACGAACTGCTCCGGTCCGGTCGACCTGACGCCCCTGGCCGAGCTGCCGGACCTGGTCGTCCGGTTCACCCCGGGGACGGAGCTGCGCGGCACCGACCGCTTCCCGCCGGAGCGCCTTGTGCAGCTCCGGCACTAGGTCTATCAACCCGTGACGTTCGGAACGCGGCGGCCCGGACTGAGTGCCCGTCAAGCCGCTCGGGGCGGTCCGCCGGGACACCGCACATCGCTGTCAGTCCGGGACCGTATCCTCAGTGACCATGCTCGAAGACCGTACGACCGAAGCGTTCTCCCCCGCTCCGTGGCCGGCCGCGTATCCGCAGGGGTACGCGGTCGTCGACGTGGAGACCACCGGGCTGGCCCGGCACGACCGGATAATCTCCGCGGCCGTGTACCGGCTGGACGCGCGCGGTGAGGTCGAGGACCACTGGTACACGCTGGTCAACCCGGAGCGGGACCCGGGGCCGGTGTGGATCCACGGGCTGACGCGCGAGACGCTGGAGGGGGCGCCGCTGTTCCAGGACGTCGCCGGGGAGTTCGCACGGCGGCTGGCGGACCGGGTGCTGGTCGCGCACAACGCCGTCTTCGACTGGCAGATGATCGCACGGGAGTACGCGCGTGCTCGGTCCGCGGCGCCGGTACGGCAGCGGCTGTGCACGATCGCGCTCGCCAAGGAACTGGGCCTGCCGCTGGCCAACCACAAACTGGAGACCCTGGCCGCCCACTTCGGCGTCGTCCAGCGGCGCGCGCACCACGCGCTCGACGACGCGCGCGTGCTGGCGGAGGCCTTCCGGCCGAGCCTCAGGGCGGCCGCGGCGGGCGGGGTGCGGCTGCCGCTGCACGAGTGCCGGCCGCTGACGGAGTGGCAGGACCACCCCGCGCCGGTCATCGGCCGTCAGCCCGGCGGGCAAGGCGGCTACGGCGGTCACCGGACGGGCGGTTGGCGCCCGTCCCGCAAGAGGCCCGCATGCCCCTACCCCAACCCAGGACGCTACGAAGACGGCAAAAGGCTCAAACAGGGCATGCGGGTCGCCTTCTCGGGTGACACCTCCGTCGAGCGGGAACTGCTGGAGGACCGCGCCACCGAGGCCGGGCTGCATGTCGCGACCAGCCTCTCCCGGCTGACCAGCCTGCTGGTCACCAACGACCCCGACTCGGGCACCTCGAAGGTGGTCAAGGCCCGGCAGTACGGGACTCCGGTCGTCGACGAGGCCGCGTTCGGGCAGTTGCTGCGGGATGTCGAACCCGCGGACGAGTGACCCGTCCCTCCGGGTGATTGACGCGCGACTCGCCCGGCGCCCGCTCGCCCGTCCCGCGCCGACGGCCCACCCTGTGGCGCATGGCGAGATGCGAAGTTTGCGGCAATGACTACGGCATGACCTTCGAGGTGCACGCGCAGGGCGCGGTGCACGTCTTCGACTGCTTCTCCTGCGCGATCCACCGCATGGCCCCCATCTGCGAGCACTGCCGGGTACAGATCATCGGGCAGGGCGTCGAGGTCGAGGGTCACTTCTACTGCGGCGCCCACTGCGCGCGGGCGGAGGGGAAGGCGGGGATCGTCGACCGGGCCTGACCTCCCACCCGCCCCTCGGCACCCCACGACGGGGAGGTACCGTCGTGGGGTGTACCGCTTCCTGTTGTCCCGGCAGTGGGTGATCCTCACGCTGATCGCCCTCCTCCTCATCCCCACGATGATCAGGCTGGGCTTCTGGCAGATGCACCGCTACGAGCAGCGCACCGCCCGCAACCAGCTCGTCGCCGACGCCCTCGCCACCGATCCGGTGCCCGTGGAGTCGCTGACGTCCCCGGGGCACACCGTCACCACCGGCGAGCGGTACCGCAGGGTGACGGCACGGGGGCACTTCGACACCGGCCACGAGGTCGTCGTCCGGCGGCGCGTCAACGCCGACGAGACGGTCGGCTTCCACGTGCTGACCCCGTTCGTCCTGACGGACGGCAAGGTGGTGCTCGTCAACCGCGGCTGGATCCCCGCCGCCCGGAGCCAGACGGACTACCCGAAGGTCCCCGCCCCGCCGAGCGGCGAGCTCACCCTCACCGGGCGGCTGATGCCCGACGAGACGACCGAGGCGAGCGGCATCAAGGACCTCCGGGGCCTGCCGGACCGGCAGGTCATGCTGATCGACAGCGAGCGGGAGGCCCGCCGTCTCGGCGTCGAGGTGCTCGGCGGCTACGTCGTGCAGACCGCGCCCCGGCCCGCCGACGGCACGCCGGAGCTGATCGGCAAGCCCGGCAACGAGAACGCCGCGCTGAACTACGCGTACGCCGTCCAGTGGTGGCTGTTCGCCGTCGGCGTCCCCGTCGGCTGGGTGATCCTCGCCCGCCGTGAGGCCCGCGAGCGTGCGCAGCAGGCCTCGGAGGCGGCCGAGGAGACGGCACCCGCTCCGGTGTGAGGGCCCGCCCCGCGGGCGGGGGCCGGTCCCCCGCCCGGCACGTCCGCCCCACCCCAGGAACAGCAGGGGCGGGGCGGACGTGCCGGTGTCCGGTCGGGACGGGCACGTCCGCGGCGCGGTCGGTCAGCAGCAGCGGGCCGGGGCGTCCGCCTCGCGTCGCGCGTGGCGCATGCGCTCGTACGCGCGGCGGGTCGGCACCGGGGCGAGCGGGTGGTGGCTGCGGTGCCGTGCGCAGTAGCGGTCGTACTCCGCCTCTCCGGTCAGCTCCCGCGCGTACCAGGCCAACCCCGCCAGCACCTTCCTGGCCGCCGCCCTCATGATCCCGCCCCCACCAGGGTGTCGTCGTCGCGGCGCTCGGGTACGCCGATGCGGGACTCGACGTGCGGCGCCTCGGTCGTCGGCACGGGCCCGCCGGTCCGGACGGCGCGGACGCAGACCACGGCGCAGTTCACCAGGACGACGAGGACCAGCAGGAGGAAGACGGCCATGAGTACGCCGTCGACCGTGTTGTTGACCACGATCCTGTGCATGTCGTCCATGTTCTTGGCGCCGGGCAGGAGCTCGCCGGCGTCGGCGGCCCGGGCGTACTTGTCGCGCAGGGCGAAGAAGCCGATCTTCGGATCGCCGGAGAAGATCTTCTGCCAGCCGGCCGTGAAGGTGACCGCCACGTCCCAGGCCAGCGGGACGCCGGTGACCCAGGCCCAGCGCAGCCTGCCGTGCTTGACCAGCAGGGTGGTGGTGACGGCCAGGGCGACCGCGGCGAGCAGCTGGTTGGCGATGCCGAACAGCGGGAACAGCTGCCTGATGCCGCCGAGCGGGTCGGTGACGCCGGCGTACAGGAAGTAGCCCCAGGCGCCGACGACCAGGGCGCTGGTGATCCAGATGCCCGGCTTCCAGGTGACCCGGCCGATCGGCTTCCAGACGTTGCCCAGCATGTCCTGGAGCATGAAGCGGCCGACGCGGGTGCCGGCGTCCACCGTGGTGAGGATGAACAGCGCCTCGAACATGATGGCGAAGTGGTACCAGAACGCCTTCATCCCGGAACCGCCGAGCACCCCGGCGAAGATCTCCGACATGCCGACGGCCAGGGTGGGAGCGCCACCGGAGCGGCCGACCAGGGTCTTCTCCTCGACGGCCGCCGCCGCGGCGGTGAGCTGGTCGGGGGTGATGGCGAAGCCGATGCCGCGGACCGCCTCGGAGGCGCTCTGCGCGGTCGGGCCGAGCAGCGCGGCCGGGGAGTTCATCGCGTAGAACAGGCCGGGTTCGAGGACGCAGGCGGCGATCAGGGCCATGACGGCGACGAAGGACTCCGTGAGCATGGAGCCGTAGCCGATCAGCCGGACCTGGGACTCCTTCTGGATGAGCTTCGGCGTCGTGCCGGAGGAGACCAGCGCGTGGAATCCGGACAGGGCGCCGCAGGCGATGGTGATGAACAGGAAGGGGAACAGCGACCCGGCGAACACCGGGCCGTCGCCGGTCGAGGCGAACGCGGTCACCGGCTCGGCCTTGAGGTTCGGCGCGGCGACCAGCACACCGACGGCCATCAGGGCGATGGTGCCGACCTTCATGAAGGTCGACAGATAGTCCCGCGGGGCCAGCAGCATCCACACCGGGAGCACGGAGGCGACGAAGCCGTAGCCGATCAGGCAGAAGACCAGGGTCTCGGGGCTCCAGACGAAGTACTCCGCGAGGGAGGAGTCCTGGATCCAGCCGCCGCCGAGGATGGCGGCCAGGAGCAGCGCCACGCCGATGACGCTGGTCTCCACGACCCGGCCCGGCCGCAGCCGACGCAGGTAGACGCCCATGAAGAGGGCGATGGGGATGGTCATGGCGACCGAGAAGGTGCCCCACGCGGACTCGGCGAGGGCGTTGACGACGACCATCGCCAGCACCGCGAGCAGGATGATCATGATGGCGAAGACGCCGATCAGCGCAGCGGCACCGCCCACTGGGCCGATCTCGTCCCGGGCCATCTGACCGAGGCTCTTGCCGTCCCGGCGCATGGAGAGGAACAGGACGATCATGTCCTGCACCGCGCCGGCGAAGATCACCCCGGCGACGATCCAGATGGTGCCGGGGAGATAGCCCATCTGCGCGGCGAGCACCGGCCCGACCAGCGGACCCGCGCCGGCGATCGCCGCGAAGTGATGGCCGAACAACACCCGCTTGTCGGTCGGGTGGTAGTCGACGCCGTCCTCCAGCCGCTCGGCCGGAGTGGCCCGGGTGTCGTCGACCCGCAGGACCCGGCGGGCGATGAACCGCGCGTAGAAGCGGTAGGCGATCGCATAGGACCCGAGGGCGGCCACGACCAGCCAGACGGCCGAGATCTCCTCGCCCCGGGACAGCGCGAGCACAGCCCAGCCGAGGGCACCGGCGAGGGCGACGGCGCTCCAGACCACGACAGACTTCAGGGACATTCGGGATGCTTCCGGCGCCTCGCGGCCGGATTCGGGCATGGCTGACACGGGCATGGCGGCTCCTGACCTGGGCGGATGTGCGCAGCGGGGGAAGCGGAAGGGGACGTGCGGCCGTAGCGGGGTCCCCGTCCCCGCCGGTCTGTGCAAGAGTTGCGCACCCGTCGGAGACGGTTGACAGCGAATTTCCAGAAGATTTCCGGCCGGTTCCGTGTCAACCGAACCGGCCGTCCGCGCAACTCTCGCGCGAGGGCAGCACACACCAAGGACGGTGACCCATGGCCGATGCCGCCATGACCACGACTTTCCTCGCCGTGATCGGCGGGGCGTCGCTGCTCGCCGTCACCGCCCGCCGTCTGCGCCCGACCGACCGGCTGCCCTCGCTGGAGGGCTGGGCGCTGGCCGACCGGAGCCTCGGCCCGGTGTGGACGTGGCTGCTGCTGGGCGGCACCGTCTTCACCGCGTACACCTTCACCGCCGTGCCGGGACTGGCGTACGGCAACGGCGCGCCCGCGTTCTTCGCGGTGCCGTACACGGTGGTCGTCTGCCCGCTCGCCTTCGTCCTGCTGAGCCGGCTGTGGTCGGTGGCCCGCCGGCACGGGTACGTCACCGTGGCCGACTTCGTGCGCGGACGCTACGGCTCGGCGCCGCTGGCCCTGGTGGTGGCGCTGACCGGCATCCTGGCGACGATGCCGTACCTGGCGCTGCAACTGCTGGGCATCCGCGCCGTGCTGACCGCGGGGGGTGTCTATCCGCGGGGCGCGGCCGGTGACCTGGTGATGGTGGCGCTGTTCGCGGGGCTCGCCGTCGCCACCTACCGGCACGGGCTGCGGGCACCCACCGTCATCTCCGCGCTGAAGGCGGTGGCCGTGTTCGTCTCGCTCACCGCCGTGTGCTGGCTGGTGCTCCGGCGCCTCGGCGGCCCCGGGGCGGTCTTCGAGGGGGCCGCCCGGCGGCTCGGCGGCACCGGCGTGTCCGACTCGGCGCTGCTGCTCACGCCCGAGCAGCAGCCCGCGTACGCCACGCTCGCCCTGGGCTCGGCGCTGGCGCTGCTGATGTACCCGCACGTGCTGACCGCCTCCTTCGCGGCCGACAGCGAGCGCACCGTGCGCAAGGCCGCCGTGGCGCTGCCCGCCTGGACCGGGCTGCTCGCGCTCTTCGGCTTCCTCGGCGTGGCGGCGCTCGCGGCCGGTGTCCGGGCACCCGAGGGCGGCGCCGAGGCGGCCGTGCCGATGCTGGTCGACCGGCTGATGCCGGGGCCGCTGGCCGGGCTGGTGTTCGGTGCGATCGTCGTGGGGGCGCTGGTGCCGGCCGCCGTGATGTCGATCGCGGCCGCGACCTGCTTCGTGCGGAACGTGTACGTCGAGTACATCCACCCGACGGCCACCCCGAAGCGCCAGGTGCGGATCGCCAAGGCCGTGTCGCTGACGGCGAAGGTGGGCGCGGTGGCGTTCGTGTTCGGGCTGCGCGACCAGGACGCCGTCAACCTGCAGTTCCTCGGCGGCGTGTGGATCCTGCAGATCTTCCCCGCGGTGGCGGTGGGCCTGTTCACCCGCCGTCTGCACCCGCGGGCGCTGCTCGCCGGATGGGCCGTGGGCATGGCGGCGGGGACGGTCATGGTGGTGCGGGAGGGGTTCTCCTCGGTCGTGCCGTTCGGTCCCGCCGACCGGCCGCTGGAGATCTACGCCGGTCTCGCCGCCCTGCTGCTCAATCTGCTCGTCGCGGTCGCCGCCACCGCGGTCCTGGACCGCCTCGGTGTCCCGCGCGGCACCGACGCCACCGGCCTGCCGTCCCGCCTGAGGGTCAGGCGGCGCCCCGAGACGGGAGCGAACCACCCGTGAGACGCAGACAGAACTCCCCGGCCGTGCTGCCGACGGTGCCCCGGCCCGCGGCCGAGCCCCTCGCCCCCGGGCCGGGCGATCCCGACGAGCTGGAGCGGGAGGGGGGGGTCGGGGGCTTCTTCGAG
>NZ_JBYIQX010000062.1:0-36686 GCF_057707805.1 Streptomyces sp. bgisy159
CCACTCACCACTCCCTACAATTCCGCCCGCGTATAATCTCGGGGCCGGAAAACGATACCCCCAACATCTCCCCGATGACACGCAACCACCACAGAACCACCTGCCACGGGACCCACCGAATCCCAACCGCACGACCGAAACGATGGACGAAGCTGCCAGGCTCACGATGGCAGGACTGCCGGAAGGATGCGGCGCAGCCACCCTCGGCAGCGCCTCTGCCGCGCAAGCTCAACAGCCTTCGGTCTCAGCCGCCCAGAACATGGGCTCCGGAAGCTCCACCCTGGAGCAGGCGCTGCCTCCGTCCTTGCCCAAGCCGACCAGCTGCCGAGCGCGGTGCTGAAGCTCCTGCAATGAGACGCTCTGCCGCAGATGGCCTCAGCGGGCTGGCAGTGCCCACGCCGCCGCAGCCTTCCGAAGCGCTCCGTTCGAGCTTCAGCGAGGTTGCCGATCACCAAGGAGCGGGTCAGGGCGTGACGGTGTGCGTGTCCGTGCCGGTGGAGCCGGCGAAGTCGGCGCTGCCGGGGTACGCGGCGGTGATGGGGTGGGTGCCGACGTTCAGTGGCACGTTGACGGCGGTGGTGGCGCTGCCGTTGACGAGAGGGGAGCTGACGGAGGAGCGGTTGGCGATGGTGAAGGTGACGCTTCCGGTGGCGGTCCCGGCTCCGGGCGCGACAGGTGTGACGGTCGCTGTGAGGGTGAAGGGCTGTCCTGGCCGCGATGGGTCTGGGGAGGAGACCAGCGTGGTGGTCGTCAGTGCCCGGTTGACGGTGTGCGGGTCGGTGCCGCTGGAGCCGGCGAAGCTGGTGCTGCCGGTGTAGGTGGCGGTGACCGTGTCGGGGGCGTCTCTCCTGCTGGTGTAGGGGCGGGTGACAGTGGCGCTGCCGGAGGCGAGGGTGGCGGTGACGAGGCTGCTGCCGTCGCCGAAGTTGAAGACGACGGTGCCGGTGGGCGTGCCTGCTCCGGGGGTGACGGGTGCGACGGTGGCGGTGAATGTCACTTGCTGGCCGACCACCGACGGGTCCGGAGCGTCGGCCACGGTCGTAGTGGTCGCCGCGCGGTTCACGGTGTGCAGTGCGGCGCCTCCGGAGGAGACGAAGTCCAGGTCGCCGCTGTAGGTGACGATGACCGCGTCGGGGCCGCCGGAGCGGCTGGTGTAGGAGTGGCTCACGGTGGCCGTGCCGTCGGTCAGGGAGACGGTGGCAGGGGTGGCACCGTCGCCGAAGTCGAGCGTGACGGTGCCGGTAGGGGTGCCCGCACCGGGGACGAGGGGTGCGACGTCGGCGGTAAAGGTCACCGCTTCGCCGACCACCGACGGATCCGGCGCCGACGTCACGGTCGTGGTGGTCAGAGCCCGGCGCACCCTGTGGGTGTACGGGCGGGTGGAGCCGGTGAAGTCCGCGTCGCCGTCGTAGGCGATGGTGACCATGTACGGACTGCCCGCGGCGCTCGTATAGGTGTGGTCGGTGGTCGCGACCGCGTCGGTGAGGGGCAGGGTCACGGGCGCGGTGCCGTCACCGAAGTCGAGCGTGACGGTGCCGGTGGGGGTGCCCGCACCGGGGGCGACGGGCACGACAGTGGCGGTGAAGGTCGCCGGCTCGCCCACCACGGACGGGTTCGGTACGGACGCCAGCGCCGTGGTGGTCGCCAGCCGGTGGAGGAGATGGCCGCGACGGCGGCCCGGCTGCTCGTGGAGCAGCTGGCCGGCACCGCCCAGCAGCCCTCGTCGGTGGTCTTCGAACCGGAGCTGGTGATCCGCGAGTCGGCCTGACCCTCGGTGCCGGTCCGTCCGGGAGCGCACCGAGGGTCGGCCACCCGGGCTCAGGACACGCTGCTCCGGTGCGCACGGATGATCTCCGCGTAGCGGCGCCCGCTGCTCTTCAGCGTGCGCCGCTGGGTCGCGTAGTCCACGTGGGCCAGACCGAACCGCTTGTCGTATCCGTACGCCCACTCGAAGTTGTCCAGCAGCGACCAGGCGTAGTACCCCGCCAGCGGGGCGCCCTTGCGCACCGCGCGGGCACAGGCGGCGAGGTGCTCCTCCAGGTACCGGGTGCGTTCGGGGTCGTGCACGCTGCCGTCGGCGGCGACCGTGTCCGGGTAGGCGGAGCCGTTCTCGGTGATGTAGAGGCGGCGCACCCCGTAGTCCTCGGTCAGGCGCATCAGCATGCCCTCCAGGCCCGCCGCGTCGACCGGCCAGTCCATGCCGGATCGGGGCACGCCGGGCACCCTGACCTCGCGGGCGTACGGCACCGGGCCCTCGGGGTCGTCGGTGACGACCACCGGGAAGTAGTAGTTGAGGCCGTGCCAGTCGGTCGGCGTCGCCATCACCTCCAGGTCGCCCGGCCGCTCGGGCAGCTCCACTCCGTACAGCTCACGCATGTCGGCGGGAAAGCCGCGCCCGTACACCGGGTCGAGCCACCAGCGGTTGCTGTGGCCGTCCATGCGGACGGCGGCCGCGGTGTCCTCGGGGCGGGCGGAGGCGGGGTCGACCGTGGAGTGGTTGGTGACCAGGCCGATCTGCGCCCCGGGCACGGCGGCCCGGACCGCCTGCACCGCCAGGCCGTGTGCGAGAAGGAGGTGGTAGGAGGCGCGTACGGCCGCGGTGAGGTCGGTCAGGCCGGGGGCCATCCGGCCCTCCAGGTGCCCTATCCAGCCTGAGCACAGCGGCTCGTTGAGGGTGGCCCACCGGGTGACGCGGTCGCCGAGCCGGGCGGCGACGACCGAGGCGTAGGAGGCGAGGTGTTGCGCGGTGTCCCGCTCCGTCCAGCCGCCGCGGTCCTGGAGGGCCTGCGGCAGGTCCCAGTGGTACAGGGTGACGAAAGGGGTGATGCCGGCGGCGAGCAGGGCGTCGACGAGGCGGTCGTAGAAGTCGAGACCGGCCGGGTTGACGGGTCCGTCGCCGCCGGGCAGAACGCGCGGCCAGGCGATGGACATGCGGTAGCCGTCGGTGCCGAGTTCCCGCATCAGGGCGATGTCCTCGGGCCAGCGGTGGTAGTGGTCGCACGCGATGTCGCCGTGGTCGTCGTTGTCGACCTTGCCGGGGGTGTGGGAGAAGGTGTCCCAGATGGACGGGGTACGGCCGTCCTCGGCCACCGCACCCTCGATCTGGTAGGCGGAGGTCGCGGTGCCCCAGGTGAAGTCGGCCGGGAAGGCGGCCAGGTCGAGGGCGTGCGGGGCTGCGGATTCGGACACGGAAGACCTTCCAGGGATGCACGGGGAAGCGGGAGAAGGGCAGGAGCCTCGCGCGGGCGCTACTTCACGGCACCGGCGGTCAGACCGGTGATCAGGTAGCGCTGGAGCAGCAGGAAGCCGGCGACGACCGGCACGCTCACCACGAGGGACGCCGCCATGATCTGGTTCCAGTACACGTCGTTGAGCGTGGAGTAGCCCTGGAGACCGACCGCGAGGGTCCGGGTGGTGTCGTTCGTCATGACGGAGGCGAAGAGCACCTCGCCCCAGGCGGTCATGAAGGCGTACACGGCGACCGCGATGATGCCCGGCACGGCGGCCGGGACGATCACCCGGAACAGCGCACCAACCGGACCGCACCCGTCGACCTCGGCCGCCTCGTCCAGGTCACGCGGGATCGAGTCGAAGTACCCGATCAGCATCCAGATGGAGAACGGCAGGGAGAAGGTGAGGTAGGTGAGGATCAGTCCGCCGCGGGAACCGAACAGGGCGATGCCGGTGGCGTTGCCGATGTTGACGTAGATGAGGAACAGCGGCAGCAGGAACAGGATGCCGGGGAACATCTGCGTCGACAGCACGGTGACCGTGAAGACCCGCTTGCCGCGGAAGTCGTAGCGGCTGACCGCGTAGGCGGCGAAGACCGCGATGGCCACCGAGCAGACGGTGGCGGCGCCCGAGACGATCAGGGAGTTGACGAAGTAGTCCGCGAGCGGGACGGTCTCCCAGATGTCGACGTACGGCCGGACGGTGAGCCCGGAGGGGATCCACTGGAACTTCTCCGACACGTCCTCCAGCGGCTTCAGCGAGCTGGAGAGCATCACGTACACCGGCAGCAGCACGAACACGGTCAGGCCCGTGAGGAAGATCCGCCGGGTCCACAGGAAGGACGGCGGGGCGGACATCGGCGAGCGCGGGGCGCGCCGCTTCGAGGTGTCAGGCACGGGCCTTGCCTCCCCGGCTGGTGACCAGCAGGTAGACACCGGTCACGACGAGCAGGAACAGCAGCAGCAGGACGGACATGGCCGAGCCGGTGCCGAAGTTCCAGGTCTGGAACGAGGACTGGTAGATGTGCAGGGAGATCAGGTCGGCGGACTCCGGGGCCGCCTTGCCGAACAGCACGAACGGTGTGTTGAAGTCGTTGAACGTCCACAGGAACAGCACCAGCACCAGCACCTGGTTGACGGGGCGCAGCGACGGCAGGGTGATGTGCCGGATCTGCTTCCAGACACCCGCCCCGTCCAGGGCGGCCGCCTCGTACATGTCCTTGGGGATGTTCTGCAGGCCGGCCATCAGGGTCAGGAAGGCGAACGGCCAGCCCTTCCACACCGACACGGTCAGCAGCGCCCAGAACGCGTTGTCGCCGACGAGCCAGAAGGCCGGGTCGTCGCCGATGCCGAGCTGGTCGTGCAGCACGTGGTTCACCAGGCCGTTGTCGCGCTGGAACATGAACACCCAGGTGATGACGGCGGCGTAGACGGGCAGCGCGTACGGGACGAGGAAGAGGGTGCGCAGCAGGCCCCGGCCGCGGAACTTCTCCTGGAGGAAGACCGCGGCGGTGGTGCCGATCAGCCAGCACAGGCCCACCGAGCAGACGGTGAACAGGCAGGTGGTCAGGAACGACTTCAGCAGTGCCTCGCCCACCGGGGCGTCGAAGTCGACCGCCATCCGGAAGTTGTCGAGGCCGGCCCAGGGGGCGTCGGACCAGTTGGAGATGTAGAACTGGGTCAGTTCCTTGAAGCTCATGACGATGCCCATGAGCATCGGCACGAGGTGGACGAGGAGTTCGAGGACCAGGGCGGGCAGGAGCAGCAGGTAGGGCAGTGAGACGTGGCGCAGCCGCCGCCCGGAGCGGCGGGGGTTCCGTTGCGCTCCTGGACGGTCGTGCTTGCCCGTCGTGCCCGGTCCGGTCCGGTCGTGGCGGGATGCGACGGTCGTGGTCATGGGAGGATCGCGCCTACTTCTTCGGCATCTGCTGCTGGGCCTTCTCGAGCTTCGCGCGCACCGACTCCGTGGTGACGGGGCGGCCGGCGGCGGCGTCGGCGAAGAGGTCCTTGACGGCGGTGCCGACGACGGTCTCGAACTGGGACTCCTCGGGGACCTGCGGCAGGGCGGCGGCGCTGGTGGCGAGGGTGTCACGCAGCACGGCGACGGCGGGGGCGGCGAAGGCGGCGTCCTGCTGGGCGCTCTTGACCGGCGGGATGGAGCCGTAGGCCTTGTTGAGGATCTTCTGCTCCTCATCGCTGGTCATGAACTTCACGAACTCCAGTGCGCCGTCGAGGTTGTCGGTGTTCTTGAACACCGACAAGTTGATGCCGGCGACCATGGAGTTGGTGGCCTCACCGGTGCCGGGCCGGCCGGACTGGACGGGCGCGGGCGCCACGCCCCAGTCCTCGTCCTTCATGCCCTGGGCCTTGAAGGTGGCGGAGGCGGTCTGCCAGAGCACCATGCCGGTCTTGTCGTTGGAGAAGTCGCTCAGGGACTGGTTCTGGGCGTACTCGGCGTTGCCCGGGGCGACGATCTTGTGCTTGGCCATGAGGTCGACGTACTGCTTGACCGCGGCGACCGCGCCGTCGGAGGTGAAGTCCGGCTTGCCGTCGGGGGTGAAGAAGTCCGCGCCGTGCTGTTTGCCGAGCACGAAGACCTGGTGGATGTTGTTGGAGAGGTTGGAGCCCTCGACGCCGATGCCGTTCTTGCCCTCGGCGGTGAGCTTCTTGCCGGCGGCGATCACCTCGTCCCAGGTGGCGGGCGGCTTCTCGATGCCGGCCTGCGCGAAGAGCTTCTTGTTGTAGTAGAGGGCGTACGCCATCGAGTACAGCGGCACGGCGGCCGGGTCCTGGCCCTGGACGCCGGTCGAGCCGAGCGCGGACTCCACGAAGCGGTCCTTGCCGCCGATCTTGTCGAGGTTCTTCTCGTCCCAGGGGAGCAGCGCGCCGGTCGCCTGGAGCGAGGCGGACCAG
Organism: Streptomyces sp. bgisy159; assembly: GCF_057707805.1. Taxonomy (NCBI): domain Bacteria; kingdom Bacillati; phylum Actinomycetota; class Actinomycetes; order Kitasatosporales; family Streptomycetaceae; genus Streptomyces; species Streptomyces sp. bgisy159. The sequence goes on from NZ_JBYIQX010000062.1 coordinate 6,144, forward strand.
GTGTTGCCGATGTTGAGGACGTCCGGGCCCTGCCCGGAGGTGGTGGCGGTCAGGATCCGGTTCAGCAGGTCCGACCAGGGCACGACCTCCAGCTTCACCTCGATGCCGGTGGCCTGCTCGAACTTGTCGAGCTCGGGCTGGAGGACCTTCTTGTCGACCTCGATGCTCGCGCCCTGGTTGGAGGCCCAGTAGGTCAGGGTCTTGGGCGAGTCGTTCGACCCCCCGCCCGTCGAGGAACCGCCTCCGCAGGCGGCCGCGGTGAGTGCGAGGGACAAGGTGACGGCGCCGGTGACTGCGGCTCTGATTCTGCGCATGGCTGCTCCGGACCCTTTCAGGGGAGGGCGTGGGAACCGGCACGGCGAGCACCCGACAGGCTCTCCGTACGGCTTAATTTAGGTCGTGAGTTAATAGCTATGAGAAGGGTGGGTCAAGGCCCCCGCCACGGGTATGTTGAGGGCGGGGAGCCGGAGGACAGGGGGCGAAGTGCCAGCGAGGAGTGGCCGCACGGTGCGTGACCTGCGGCGCGAGAACCGAGCCGCGGTTCTGCAACGGTTGTATTTCGACGGGCCGCTCAGCCGCCTCGCCCTCGGCCCCGCCATCGGGCTCAGCTCCGGCTCGGTCAGCAACGTGGTCGCCGAACTCGTCGCCGACAAACTGGTCGAGGAGGCCGGCAGCGTCGACTCCGCCGGGGGCCGGCCGCGCACCCTGCTGCGGGTCAGCCCTGCGGGCGGCTGCATGATCGGCGTCGACATCGGCGAGACCCGCGTCAGGATCGAGCTGTTCGACCTGACGCTCACCGAACTCGCCCGCACCGAGCGGGCCCTGTCCACCACCGGGACCGACCGGCACGCCCGCTACGACGTCGCCGTCGTCGTCCGGCACGTCCAGGACGGCGTCGCCGAAGTGCTGCGCCGGGCCGGTGTCCCGGCCGAGCGGCTGCTCGGCGTCGGCATCGGCGTACCCGGCATCGTCGAACGCACCCCGCAGGACGGCGCCGTGGTGCACGGCCAGACCATCGGCTGGGACGGCGTCCCGCTGGAGCGCCTGCTGCGCGAGAGCGGCAGCCTGCCGTCGAACGTGCCGTATCGCATCGACAACGGCGCCAAGACCCTCGGTCAGGCCGAGATGTGGTTCGGCGCCGGGCGCGGCGCGCGCAACGCGGTCTTCGTCCTCTTCGGCTCCGGCGTCGGCGCCAGCCTGTTCTCCGAGGACATGGGACCCGGCCGGGCCGTCGAATGGGGCCATCTGACCGTACGGGTCCGGGGCCGCCGCTGCCGCTGCGGCACCCTCGGCTGCCTGGAGGCGTACGCGGGCGCGGAGGCGCTGCTCGACCGGTGGCGGGAGGCCGGCGGCACCCCGCCCGAGGGCACCCACGAGGAGACGGCGCTCACCGCGATGCTCGCCGCCGCCTACCCGGACAGCACGCGGGCGGAGCCCGACCGGACCGCCCTCGCCGTACTGGAGGAGACCGCCGAATACCTGGGCGCCGGCCTCGCCGACCTCATCAACCTCTTCCGACCCGAGCGCATCCTCGTCGGCGGCTGGGCCGGACTCCAGCTCGGCAGCCGCTTCCTCGACGCGGTCAAGACCCACGCCATGGCGTACGCGCTGCGCCACCCCGCCGCGCGCACCCGCATCGACCTGGGCAGGCTCGGCCCCGAGGCGGTCACCGTCGGCGCGGCCATCCTGCCCCTCGCCGACTTCTTCGCCCGCGGCGGCCACCGCCCCAAGGAGCAGCCCAGCGCACCGGCTCCGGCGTGGCGGACGGCGATACGGGACCGGATGACGTCGTGAACGCTCCTCCCCTCCTGCCGTGGCGACCGTGTTGCCGAGCGCGGTGCCGGGTCAGGTGCTCACGCCGGTCGAAGCCTCGCGGTTCCCGGCCGGTTCCGGCAGGCCGGTGGGACCGGTCGGCGGCGGGGTGTCGCCGGCGGCCGGTTCGGCGCTCTCACCGAGGAAGCCGCCCGACTGGTGCTGCCACAACTTGGCGTAGGCACCGTCCGCGGCGAGCAGTTCCCCGTGCGTGCCCTGTTCGACGACGCGTCCCCGGTCGAGGACGACGAGGCGGTCCATGCCGGCGACGGTACTCAGGCGGTGGGCGACCACCAGGGCCGTGCGTGAGTCCATCAGCCGCCACAGGGCGTCCTGCACGAGGAGCTCGCTCTCCGAGTCCAGCGCGCTGGTCGCCTCGTCGAGCAGCAGGATCGGGGCGTCGCGCAGGATGGCCCTGGCGAGAGCGACACGCTGGCGCTGGCCGCCGGAAAGCTTCACTCCCCGCTCCCCCACCAGGGTGGCGAAGCCGTCGGGGAACCGGCCGGCGAACTCCGTGACGTGGGCGGCCGCGGCCGCCGCACGGATCTCCGCGTCGGTGGCGCCGGGCCGGGCGAAGGCGATGTTGTCCCGCAGACTGCGGTGGAACATGGCGGGTTCCTGCGGGACGTAGGCGATCAGTGAGCGCAGGTCGGCCTGGCGCAGCCGGCTGATGTCCTGACCGCCGATCAGGACGCGTCCGGCGTCGATGTCCGACATCCGCAGCAGGAGCCGGGTGAGGGTGGTCTTGCCTCCGCCGGACCTGCCGACCAGGCCGATCCGCGCTCCTGCGGGCACGTCCAGGTCGAGGCCTTCGAAGATCGGCTCCGCACCGGCGTGGGCGAACGTCACGGCCTCGAAGCGGATGCCGGTGTCCCGTGGGGACAGCGCTTCGGGATCCGGTGGATCGAGCACGGTCGGCGGGTCAAGCAGCAGTTCGGTGAACTGGGCGGCCTCCGTCATCGAGCTCTCCAGCCGCCGGTAGATCTGGTTGAACTCGAACATGATCTGGGTGGCGTTGGAGTAGTAGGTGAACGCCACCACGATCTCCTCCACCCCCCGGCCCTGCCCTCCGAAGGCGATGGCGACGAGCAGGCCCAGCACGTTGGTCAGTACGGACATGGGGGCGATGAGGGTGTCGACGCGCAGATTGCCGTAGTCCCACGACTTCAGCGTCAGGCGCCGGGAGTCCGCGACGCGGCTACGGTGCTCCTCGGCCTCCCGCCGCTCGGCGGCGAACGCCCGGATGGTCTCCATGTTCGTGAGGCTGTCGGCGACATGGCCGGAGACCCGTGCGATCGCCGCCTCGCGTTCGTTGACGAGCGCCTGACGGCGCAGGACGAGAGGCGCCGCGGCCACCGCGGTCACGGCGATCATCAGCAGGAGGCCGACGACGAGCATCGGTGCGTAGCTCCACAGGACCACGGCGCCGAACACCAGGGGCACGAGGCTGCCCACGATCCGGTACGTCAGCGTGTCGACGAAGTCCTCGAAGCGCTTGCCGAAGCTCAGCACCCGTTTGGTCAGCGAGCCGGCGAAGTTGTCGTGGAAGAACGCGGCGTCCTTGGCGAGGAGTTCGTCCATGCCGCTCACGTACAGGTGCTCCATGCCGAGGGCGTCCACCCGGTTCAGGCAGTGCTGCCCGATCCGCCACACGGCTTCGGCGAGCAGCAGCGCCGCGCCGAAGCCCAGCACGTACGGCAGTGCGGAGGTCAGGGTGAGGCCACCGTCGTCGGCGGCCTGCCCCGCCAGTCTGGCGATCAGCAGAGGGGCCACGTAGCGGATGCCGATGTTGCCCACGGCCGGCAGAAACAGCGCGGGCAGGGCGAGCCGCCGTAGTCGGAACAGCTCCTGGCCGTAGCGGCGCAGCGCGAGAACGACCGCGCTCCTGCCCGGCGTCGGCCTGTGTACGTCTGGGGTCGCCATCACACTCCTGGGGGTCGGAATCCGGAAGTCTCCCGCGGGAGGACGGCACCGGTCCAGGCATTTACCGCGGATGGGCGACAACCGGACACTCCCCTGACGCTTCCCACGTCAGTCGGCACGATGGCCGCATGGCCCCGTCTGACACCGGTCCGCAGATTCGGGGTGACGTTCGCGCCGCTGTCCCGGGCGGGGTGCGGGCGTTCAAAACGATCGTTGCCGCCCGGCGAGGCGGCGGAGGCAGGCCGTGAACCCGGCGGGCGGCGGCGTCATCCCCCGATGCGGGTCAGGGTCTTCAGCGCGGGGATCACCGCGCGCAGGTCGTCGCCCTGGACCGACGTGGTCGCACGGGCGCCGGTGGCGGACGGGGCGTTGAAGGCGATGCCGAGGCCGACGGAGTCGAAGAGGGGGCCGTCGGCGGCGCAGGCGCCCACCGCCGCGCAGTCCTCAGGGGTGACGCCGAGTTCGCCCGCCCGCCGACGGGCGAACTCGCTCTCGTCCGTGAGGACGGTCATGTCGCCGGTCTTGCCCGTGAAGCGGCCCTGCGACGCCTCCAGGGGGCATCCGAAATAGGAGTGGGCACCGAACCGGTCGGCGAGGTGTGCGCCGACCGGGGCCCAGGTGAGGCTGGAGATGACCGGCACCAGACCGTTGCCCCAGCACCAACGGGTCGTCTCGGGGACGCCCGGGAGCAGGGGCAGGCCCGTGAGCTGCGTGTGCAGGGCCCCCTCGGCGATCCCCGCCCAGCGCGCCGCGTCGGTCTCCCCGGTTTCATGCAGGCTCGACGGGCCGCTCAGGCCGAGGCGCTCCTCGAGCAGGCGGGAGAGGCTGCCTCCCCGGACCAGGACGCAGTCCAAAGAGAAGAACACGGCGGCGGTGTGAGCAGACATGAGTCTTCGACTATGCCACCCGTGAGGGGGCTCACACCAGAGATGTGAGTGATCCTTCACGACTGGTCACATCGTGATCGCTCCAGTCCGCCGTGCGCCGCCTTCCGGGCCGTCGTCAGGGGCATCGTGTCCCGTCGTATGTTCCCTTCGGAGTCCACGACCGGGGGGACCTCTACAAGAGCGCTGACCAGATCAGCGACACCGTCCTCGACGCGCGGCGCGGCATGCGGTCAGGGACGGTCAACGCACTGAGGTGTGGCGCAGGCGTCCGGCCCACGCGGGGGTTTGCAGCGCGTCGGCCGCGTCACGGGGGATGCTCAGGTGGACGTCGCGGCTGTGGTCGTCGTCCGGGGTCGGGGTGATGAGGACCGTCCACGGGATGGGATTCGCCGGGAACTCGAACCAGAACGGCCGCCCGGCGCCGAACTCGACGGCGTAGACAGGGATCCGGCTGGAGTTGTTCAGGGCGACCGTGCCCTCGAACGCGTCCAGGGCCATGCGGCTGAACACGCGGCCGGAGCGGCCGGCCGAGCGCTGGGCCTCCAGGAAGGCGGCCTCCTGGCGGATCCGGTCGGGGGTGACGCGGTCCAGGGCGGCCCGTGCGGCCGCGACCGTGTGCGCCAGGGGTTCCTCCCGCAACTCCCGGGCCGGGAGCACGGCCGTGGTGTTGGAGACCGCGTTGCCCCAGTAGCCGTCCGGGAGGCTGCCCTTGAGCGCGGTGCGCAGCCCGACCACGATCCCCAGGCGTTCCTCCGCGCCGGGTTCCCGGTCGCGCAGCGCACCGAGGACGCGCCACAGGTGCGCCCCGAGTGCGTCGCCGCTGGACGCCGGCGGCCGGTCGGCGTCCTGGCCCGCCCGCGCCGTCTCGCGCAGGGCGAGGACCTCGCCGGCGGTGAACCGGACGGTGAGCGTGCGCATCTTCCGCGCTCCGGCGTTGACCTTCCAGAGGAACCCGGCCTTCTGCCGTGCGGTGACCACGGTGTACTGGGGGTCGTCCGGTGCCGGACGTACGCCGTCGGCGAGTCGGCCGAGCAGGGCACGGTCGTACGGCGCGGCCCGGGTCTCCTCGTCGGCGTGCGTGCGGGACCAGTGTTGCAGGAAGTCCAGGTAGCCGGTGCCGTCGACCACGGCGTGGTTGATGGAGACGCCGAGCACGGACCCGCCGCCGCGCATATGCGTGACCTTGACGGAGAGCAGGGGCGTGTCGTGGCCGACGACGCGGAAGGCGTTGACGGGGTGGATGTAGCGGCGCAGGTCCTGCCGCGCCGGCCGGTCCGGCCCGTAGTCGGGCATGGCCCGGTCCGAGTGGGCGACGGAGAGGACGGCGCCGGCGTCGTCGCACGCCACGGCGAGTCCGCCGTCCGGATCGCGTACGAGGCGTCCGGTGAGCAGCGGATAGTGGGCGAGCGTGCGGCGCAGGGAGTCCTCGACGGCGTCGTCGTCCAGCGTCCGCCGGTAGAAGAAGGTGCGCGGCGTGGCGAACGTGCCGTTCATCAGGTCGTGCACGCCGAGCCGGACACGCACGCCGTACGGCGCTCCTGCGCGCAGGACGACGGTGCGCCCGGGGTTGCCCACCGGCGGGCGGCCGATCTTCATGGGAGTCTCCAGGGACGGGCGGGGGGCCCGCGCCGGGCCCGGCACCTCAGCCTGCCGGGACGGGACCCGTGAATCCCCTAGAACTTGCGGCGGTGCACACGGCCGCCCTCACGACGGGTCCCGGCGGTGGTCAATGTTTGGTGGATCCCTAGATTCGGCCGGTGTTCCTGGCCCGGGGGCACGGCCGCGTGCTGGTCTGGGGTTCCCCCGATCGAACGATACGGGCGTGGGGACCCGCTTCGACTGCGAGCCGGCCGTACGTCTCGTCCCCACCGGCACACACAGGAGGCCATCAGCCGTGGGGAACGACAAGACCGAGATCCTCGACCTGGTCCGCGATTACCACCGTTCCACCGTCTCGTCGGGATTCGTTCCGGGTGTCACCCCGGTGCAGGCCTCGGGTGCGGTGCTCAGCGAGGACGACCGGGTGGCCCTGGTGGAGGCGGCGCTCGACATGCGCATCGCCGCCGGTGTCAGCTCGCGTCGGCTGGAGCGTGCGCTGGCGAGGTACTTCGGGCTGCGCAAGGCGCATCTGACCAATTCCGGTTCGTCGGCCAACCTGCTGGCGCTGGCCAGTCTCACCTCACCGCAGCTGGGCGAGGACCGGCTGAAGCCGGGTGACGAGGTGATCACGGTCGCCGCCGGCTTCCCCACCACGGTCAACCCGATCCTGCAGAACGGTCTGACGCCGGTCTTCACCGACATCGAACTGGGCACCTACAACGCCTCGCTGGAGCGCGTGGAGCAGGCGATCGGCCCCCGCACCCGCGCCATCATGATGGCGCACGCCCTGGGCAACCCCTTCCAGGTGAAGGAGATCGCCCAACTGGCCCGGGACCGCGACCTGTTCCTCATCGAGGACAACTGCGACGCGCTGGGCAGCACCTATGAGGGGCAGCTGACCGGCACCTTCGGTGACCTCGCGACGGAGAGCTTCTATCCCGCCCATCACATCACGACGGGTGAGGGCGGCTGTGTTCTCACGGACAACATGGTCCTGGCGCGGATCGTGGAGTCGATGCGGGACTGGGGCCGCGACTGCTGGTGCGAACCGGGCGAGGACAACCGCTGTTTCAAGCGGTTCGAGCAGCAGATGGGGTCGCTGCCCGAGGGCTACGACCACAAGTACATCTTCTCCCACGTGGGTTACAACCTGAAGTCGACCGACGTGTCGGCGGCGCTCGGGCTCTCGCAGCTGACCCGGATCGACGAGTTCGGCAGGGCCCGCCGTCACAACTGGGAGCGGCTGCGGAAGGGCCTGGACGGGCTGCCGCACCTGCTGCTCCCGGAGGCGACGCCGGGCAGCGACCCGAGCTGGTTCGGCTTCGCCATCACCGTGGAACCGCACGCCCCGTTCGCGCCGGGCGCCCTCATCGACCACCTGGAGTCCAGCAAGGTCGCCACGCGTCGCTTCTTCGCGGGCAATCTGACCCGCCACCCGGCGTACGAGGGGCGGGAGTTCCGGGTCAGCGGGCCGCTCACCAACAGCGACATCACCACCGAGCGGACGTTCTGGATCGGCGTGTACCCGGGCCTGACCGACGAGATGATCGACCACAGCATCAACACCGTGATGGAGTACGTGACGCTGCCGCACTGACGCCGTGAACGCCCGCGGATGGGCCCGGCACCTTCCGGTACCGGGCCCGCCCCGTCGCCGTGGGCGGGTGCCCGCCGCTCAGCCCGCCGCGGGGGACCGCGCGGCCCAGGCCTCCAGCAGGTCCGCGGCGCGGGGCGCGCCACCCGCCTGCCGTACCGCCTCCCGCATGCGGGCCAGGGCGGCCGGCGCCGCCGGGTCGCCGAGGAGCCCGGCCACCGTGTCCGTCAGGCTCCGGGCGGTCAGACCGGCCCGGGGCAGCGAGCGGCCCACCCCGCACTCCTCCAACCGCTGTGCGCTCAGTACCAGTTCGTGTGCGTGAGGCAGGGCGACCACGGGCGTTCCGTAAGCCAGGGACTCCATCAGGCTGCCCATGCCGGCGTGGCACACGAACACGTCGGCATGCGGCAGTACGGCGGGGTGCGGCAGCCAGGAGTGGGCCTCGACATGGGCCGGCAGCGGCCCCAGGAGCGCGGGATCGGTGTCCCGGCCGAGGGTCATCACGACGTGCCACGCGTCGGCGGGGAACGCCTCGGCGCACAGCCGGAAGAGCCCGCCGCGGTCCCCCGACTCCGTGCCCAGCGAGACGAGGGCGATCCGCCGCCCGTCGCTGGGCGGCGACCACAGACCGGGGCCGGGCTCGGTGAAGGCGGGGCCCACGAAGGCGAACCGCTCGTCGAAGCCGTCCCCCTCGATCTGGAAGGCGCGGGGCAGGAAGACCAGGTTGCGCTCGTCCCACTCGGTGCCGTAGCGGCCCATCTCCTGCGGGCCGATGCCGTGTCCGCCCATGAAGTCCACGAGCACTCTGGCGCCCTCCGCCATCAGCGGGTGCCCGGGGTCCCACAGCTGGGCGCGCAGGGAGAACTTCTCGTTGGCCGCGTGGCTCGGGCAGACCTGCACCGGCACGGCGTCCAGGACGCGCGCGGCGACCCTGCCGGCGGCGACGGTCTCGAAGTCGTAGAGCAGCACGTCGGGCGGGTCGGCGGCGAGGGCGTCGCGTGCCGTGGGGAAGACGGTGCGGACGGTGTCGACCAGGAGGTCGTAGCCGTCGCGGGCGAGCCGGTCGGGGCTCGGGTCGGCGCTGCGGTAGAACTCGCCGCGCGCGGAGGTGTAGGTGACGGCGCGGGCCCCGCAGTCCTCGACGAGTGGAGCGAACCGCTCGTCGACGACGTAGGTGACGCGGTGGCCGCGGGCGATGAGTTCGCGGGTCACTGCCAGAGTGGGGGCGATGTGGCCGAAGTCCGCGAAGAGCAGCAGGGCGTAGTGGCGGGCGGGGGTGGGGGTGCCGGGCGGCATGGCTCTCCGATGGGTGTTCGGCCGGCCCGGTGTGCCGGGCGGCCGAGGGGTCAGCGGGTGGTGCGGCGCAGTGCCTCGTAGTGCGCCAGGCAGTCCTCGTAGCGGGCCAGCACGCCGGTGTCCCGGGCCTCGGCGACGGACATCGCCGACGCGTCCTTCCGCGACATCCGGGGTGCCTCCGACAGGCGCCAGGGCAGGTCGAGTTCCGGGTCGAAGGGGTCGATGTCCACCTGGGTGCCGGGCACGAACTCGGTGGAGCACAGATACGACACGCAGGTGTCGTCGGTGAGGGCGAGGAAGCCGTGCACCAGGCCCTCGGCGACGAACAGCGTGTCCCCGGACTCGGCGGACAGCCAGTTCGCCTCGTGCACGCCCCAGGTCGGTGAGCCGACCCTCAGGTCCACGACGATGTCGAGGACCGCGCCGCGCACCACGCACACCACCTTCGCCTGTCCCGGCGGCAGCAGTGTGCCGTGCAGGCCGCGCAGGGTGCTGCGGCGCGACACCGAGTAGTTCACCTGCGCCACGGGCACGGGACGGCCGAGCTCCTCGGCCAGCCTGCCGTGCCGGAACGACTCGTAGAAGCTGCCGCGCTCGTCACGGAGTTGGTGCGGGGTGATGTGGTAGGCGTCCGGCACAGCCATCTCTCGAACCTTCATGGTGGCCCCACCGTAGGTCGTCGGGATCGAGGACCGATCGAGGACGGCCGGTGACCGGCTCCACTCGACGGTGCCTTGATCGGTCCTCGATCGGCGGCTGCTTCAGTGGAGGGGTCACACTCGCGTGTCCGCGGGGCAGCACACGGTGTACGGGCGCACGCGCGCGGGCCCGGGAGGAGAGTCGCAATGGTGGAGGTCGGTGCGCTGGGACTGCCCGACACCGCGGACCGGGGGTCCGGCCGCGTGGTGGTTCTCGGGGCGACCGGGTTCGTCGGCCGCCACGTGGGCGCCGCCCTGGAGCGGGCCGGTCACGAGATCCACGCCGTGGCCCGTCATCCGCGCAAGACGCCGGCGTCCTGGCGCTTCCACCCGATGGACCTGGCCGACGCCGGGCCCGGGGCGCTGGCCGGACTCATCGACGCGGAACGCCCCGTGGCCGTCGTGAACGCGGCGGGCGAGGTGTGGTCCCGTACCGCCGAAGGGATGCACCGCAACAACCGGCTGCTGGTGGACCGCCTGCTCTCGGCACTCGCCGCGGCCGGCCACCGGCCGCGGCTGGTGCAGCTGGGGTCCGTGCACGAGTACGCGCCGCAGCCCCGCGGGGTGTGGCTGACGGAGTCCTCTCCGGAGGAACCGGCCACGGACTACGGGCGCACCAAGCTCCACGGCACCCGGGCGGTGCTGCGGGCCGCGGAGACGGGTGCCGCGGACGCGGTGGTGCTGCGGCTGTCGAACGTGATCGGCGCCGGCACCCCGCGGGGGAGCCTGCTGGGCCAGGTGGCCGCGCAGCTCCTCGACCGTCCGGTGCGGGGACGGGCCGCGGAGGTGCGGGTGTCGCCGCTGCGCAGCAGCCGGGACTTCGTGGACGCACAGGACGTGGCGGGCGCCGTCCTGGCGGCGGTGGGCGTCGCGGAGGCCCGCGGGCGGGTGGTGAACGTCGCGAGCGGCTCCTCGCAGCCGGTCCGGGACATGGTGGACCTGCTCATCTCGATCAGCGGCCGCCCCGCCCGGCTCGTGGAGCGGCCGGGGGCGGCCGCGCGTTCGCTGCCGGACGCCGACTGGATGGCCGTGGACGTTTCGGCCGCGCGCACGGTCCTCGGCTGGGAGCCGCGACGCACCCCCCGCGACATGGTGGAGGACCTGTGGCGGGCCGCGGCCGGGCACGAAGGGCCGGCCGCCGGTGGGTGAGGCGCGGCGGCGGACCGGAGGGGTCAGCCGGGCAGGAGGTCGAGGTCGGCCGTGCTGACCCGGTCGGTCAGCACGTGCTGGCGCAGCCGCTGGAGCCCGGGCGAGGGATCCAGGCCCAGCTCCTCCCGCAGCCGTGCGCTCAGCCGCTGGTAGACCTCCAGTGCCTCGCTGCGCCTGCCGCACCGTTCCAGGGCGATGATGAGGGTGCCCTGGAACCACTCGTGCAGCGGGTGTGTGCAGGTGAGTTCCTTCAGTTCGCCCACGAGTTCGCGATGCCGGCCGAGACGGAAGCCGGCGGTGATGCGCAGTTCCTCGGCCCGCAGGTGCAGTTCCTCCAGCCGCTGGGCGTGTCCGCGCAGCGCGGGGCCGTGCGCGACGTCCGTGAAGGGCGGCCCGTGCCAGAGCGGCAGGGCCCGGTCGAGGAGCGCGAGGGCACCGGCCGGATCGTCGTCGGCGAGTGCCGACCGGGCCCGGCCGGTGAGCAGGGCGAACTCCTCCGCGTCGCACTCCCCCGGCGCCACCCGCAGCAGATATCCGTGCGCGCGGGTGACGAGTGGGCCGCTCTCGCCGGGCCCGGGGTCCTCGCCGCCGTGCAGTGCCTTGCGCAGCTGGTACGCGTAGGTCTGGACGGTGGGGGTGGCGCTGCGCGGCGGATGCCCGGACCAGAGTTCGGTGGTCAGCGCGCTCAGTGGGACGACGTGGTTGCGGCGGGCGAGGAGGACGGCCAGCACCTGTCGCACCTTCGGCGCCGTGGGGGTGACGTCGCGGCCGCCGTCCGACACCCGTAGCGGGCCGAGGGTGCGCCAGGTCAGCACGGCGCGGCCCCGGGCGTCCGGTCCGGGTCGAGCGCCTGGCCCCAGACGTGGGGGTTGTCCCGGTACCAGGCGACCGTCTCGGCGAGTCCCTCGGTGAAGTCCTTCTGCGGCTTGTAGCCGAGTTCGACGTGGGCCTTGCGCCAGTCCACGGAGTAGCGGCGGTCGTGCCCCTTGCGGTCGGCGACGTACTCCACGCTGTCCCAGTCGGCGCCGCACGCCTCGACGAGCAGCCCGGTCAGGCCGCGGTTGTCGAGTTCGGTGCCGCCGCCGATGTTGTAGACCTCGCCGGCCCGGCCGCCGGTGCGGACCAGCTCGACGGCGCGGATGTGGTCGTCGACGTGGAGCCAGTCGCGCACGTTCAGCCCGTCACCGTAGAGGGGGACCTTGCGGCCCGCGAGGAGCCGGGTGACGAACAGCGGGATGATCTTCTCGGGGAACTGGTGGTGCCCGTAGTTGTTCGAGCAGCGGGTGACGCGTACGTCCAGGCCGTGGGAGCGGTGATAGGCCAGGGCGACGAGGTCGCTGGCCGCCTTGGAGGCGGCGTACGGCGAGTTGGGACTCAGGGGCTGCTCCTCGGAGCAGGAGCCCTCGGGGATGGAGCCGTAGACCTCGTCGGTGGAGATGTGTACGAACCGGTCGATGCCGTGGTGCAGCGCCGCGTCCAGGAGGGTCTGGGTCCCCAGGACGTTGGAGCGGACGAACTCGGCGGCGGCGGTGAGGGAGCGGTCGACGTGCGACTCGGCGGCGAAGTGGACGACCTGGTCGTGTTCGGCCATCAGCCGGTCGACGTGATCGCGGTCGCAGATGTCGCCGACGACGAGGCGGAAACGGCCGGATCCGGCGACCGGATCGAGGTTGGCCGCATTGGCCGCGTAGGTGAAGGCGTCGAGGACCGTGACGGTGACGTCGTCGGGGCCGAGGGGTCCGAGCAGGGTGCGGACGTAGTGGGAGCCGATGAAGCCGGCCCCGCCGGTCACCAGGATGCGCGTCTTACTCATCGGGGTGCGGCGCGTCACCGGGCGTACCGAGCGGCGCCGTCCTCCTTCCTCAGGGCGTGCGGTTGCGGTGCGCCGGTTCAGCGGGCCGCGGTGAGACGTTCGAGTTCCGGGACGACGGCGTGCGGGGTGGGCATGGCCGCCGACTCGTCGCGCAGCCGGCGTGCGGCGGTGGTGAAGGACGGGTCCTCCAGAAGACGCCGAGTGAGGTGCGTCACTCGGTCCGGGTCGGCGTCGGTGTGGTGCAGGAAGAGCCCCGCGCCGCTGTCCTCCAGGCTCCGGCCACGCAGTTCCTGGTCGGCGACGAGGGTGGACAGGGCGAGTTGTGGCACGGCGTTGACCAGGGCGGTGGAGAAGGTGCCCCAGCCGCCGTGGTGGACCACGGCGGAGCAGGTGGGCAGCAGGGTGCTCAGTGCCACTCCGCTGACGGCCCGGACGTTGGCGGGCAGGGCGTGGAGCTGCCCGGCCTGTTCGGGCATGAGCGCGGCGACGACGTCGGCGTCGAGCCGGGACAGGGCGTGCAGCAGGCCGGCGACGTCCACGTAGTCGCCGCCGTAGGCCTCGGTGTTGGTGCGGCCCAAGGTGACGCAGATCCGGGGCCGCTTGGGCTGTTCGCGCAGCCAGTCCTCCTGCAGGGCGGTGCCGTTGTAGGGCACGTACCGCATGGAGAGCTGCCGCAGGTCGCTCGCCGGGCGCAGGCTCTCGGGCAGGGTGTCGAGGGTGAACATGCCGTTGAGCAGTTCTTCGTCGCAGCGCACTCCGTAGGCGCTGCCGCGGTCGTCGATCCAGTCGGCGAGCGGGTCGGCCCGCTCGTCCTCGGGCATGTCCCGGGCGAGTTCGACGAAGGTGCGGCGGGCCTGCCCGTAGACGTCGGCGCACCACAGCAGGCGCGCGTGGGCGGCGCCGCAGGCGCGGGCGGCGATGCCGCCCGCGTAGGCGATGGGGTCGCGGACGACGAGGTCGGGACGCCAGTCCCGGGCGAGGGCGACGAGGTCGTCGAGCATCGGGTCGTTGTAGCGGGCGAACCCGTACGGGACGCTGATCGAGTACCGCTCGACAAGGCTCGCGTGGTCGACGTCGCCGTACCCGAGGCGGCTCCAGTTGGCGACGTCGGCGTCCTGGGAGTCCCTGGCCACGGCCATGTCGCGGTGCAGGTCGTGGTCGGTGCCGACCGGGGCGGCGACGAGTCCCGCGCCGGTGACGGCGCCGTTCAGGGACGGCGCGTTGGCCATCAGCACCTCGTGCCCGGCGGCCGTCAGGGCCCAGGCCAGCGGCACCATCGTGTAGACGTGCGACTTCTCCGGCAGGCCGGCGAACAGGACGCGCATGGGTTCCTCTCCTGGTCGGGTCCGTGGGGGCTGGGCGGCGCTCAGGCCGCCCCGGGGCGGTCCTCCGCCACGGAAATGGCGCTCAGCGGGCAGGACTCGGCGGCCTCCCGCACGGCGGGGGACTGCGCGACGCCGGGCCGGTCGACCAGCAGCACGGCCATTCCGTCGTCGTCCTGGTCGAAGACCTCGGGGGCGATGAGGGCGCACTGGCCGGCGCCGATGCACCTGTCGTGGTCGATCGCGATGTCCATGCGGTTTCCTGTGCGCTCGTCGCTCGGGTGGGACGGTCGGGTGGGGCGGGTGGAGCGAGGCCATCTTGCGGTGCGCGGGACGGGGTCGGGCCGTGCGGCGACCGCTGACTGGGGTTTCCTCCAGAACTTCGCACGCCGTGCCGGGGCGTGGGGCCCCGGGCGGGGCCGGCACGGCCAGTACGCGGTGAATCCCTAGACTGCGCGGCCCTCGCTGGCCCGGCCCGGCGCCCCCGTGCTGGAGTGACCGGGCCGGCGGGAACGCCGCGTGCCCAAGCCGAAACGTTCGACATCTGCGAAAGGGGAACCTGGGTGGCGCAGCACAGCAGCCCGGACACGCTCGACCCGGCGCCCGGGTCCGACTCCTCGCCACGACGCCCGCCGGGCGTGGAGCCGGACGGCGGGGCCACGCTGCTGGCGTGGGCGGCCCGGATGCGCGACGACCAGCCGGTGTGGCGCGACGGCACCGGCCATGTGCACGTCTTCCGTCATGCGGACGTGCAGCGGATCCTCGCCGATCCCGCGACGTTCTCCTCGGACACGGTGGGCCGCCTGTCGGGCGGCGAGAAGCAGGCTCCGCGCGGCACGCTGCTGCTCCTGGACCCGCCGCTGCACGGCAAGATGCGCCGTCTGGTGAGCAAGGCGTTCACGCCGGGTCTGATCGCCGGCCTGGAGCCGTGGATCACCGAACTGACGGGGCAGCTGCTGGACGCCGCTCCCGGCGACGCCTTCGACCTGGTGGACACGCTGGCCAATCCGCTGCCGGTGACGGTCATCGCCCGCATGCTGGGCGTCCCGGCCGAGGACCGCGACCGCTTCCAGGGGTGGGCGGACCAGTTGCTGTCCACCGACCCGGAGGACCCGGAGAGCGTGCGCCGGATGGAGGAGACGGCGGTCACCATCTCCGCCTATCTCCAGGGTTTCATCGAGGCCCGGCGCGCGGAACCGCGCGGCGACCTGCTGAGCACGCTGGTCGGCGCCGAGGTCGACGGGGAGCGGCTGGAGGACGAGGACATCGCGAGCTTCGCGACCCTGCTGCTGCTCGCCGGGCACATCACCACGTCGGTGCTCGTGGGCAACGCGCTGCTCTGCCTGGACCGTGACCCGGAGCTGTCGGCGAAGGTCCGCTCGGACCGCTCGCTGATCCCGGCGGTGATCGAGGAGACGCTGCGGTTGCGTCCGCCCTTCACCCGGATCGAGCGCGTCACCACCGCCGACACGACCGTGGCGGGAACGGCGGTCGGCCCCGACACGCTGGTCCACCTGTGGCTGCTGTCGGCCAATCGCGACGAGCGGGTCTTCGAGGACGCCGACGCGTTCCGGCCGGACCGCCCCAACTCCCGTCAGGCCGCGTTCGGGCACGGCATCCACTACTGCATCGGGGCCCCGCTGGCCCGGCTGGAGGGCCGGATCGCGCTGGAGGCTCTGCTCGACCGGTACGACCGCATCGGCGTCGACCACACGGTGCCGCTGAGCTGGCACGGCACCAACGTCTTCGGCGCACGTCACCTGCCGCTGCGGGTGCGCCGCGCCTGAAGCCGGGTGCTCCGCACACACATCGCCCCTCCCCTTCGCCGACGGAGTGACTTCATGAAGCCCAGGCCCGGTCCGCCCGTGATCCCCTCGGAACGCGGCAGGTGCCCGTTCGACCCGCCCGCGGAGTACGCGCGGCTGCGCGCCGAGGAGCCGGTCAGTCCCGTGACCTTCCAGGTGGCGCCCAAGGACACCTCGGGCTGGCTGGTGACGCGCCACGACCTGGTCCGGCAGGTTCTCGCCGACGAGCGTTTCAGCCACCGCAACGAGCTGCTGGCGCACGTGGTCGCCCCGCCGTTCCCGATGACCGAGTACGCGCCGCAGCCATCCCCGCCCGGGTCGTTCGCGAAGATGGACGCCCCCGAGCACACCAAGTACCGGCGGCTGCTGGCGGGGCACTTCACGCTGCGCCGCATCCAGGCCTACGAGCCGCAGCTGACGCGGATCGTCGACGGGGCGCTGGAGGAGATGGCCGCCCAGGGCTCCCCCGCCGACCTGGTGACGGACTTCGCGGAGAAGGTCAGCCTGCGCTCGGTGTGTTCGCTGATGGACGTCTCCCCCGAGCTGATGGACGGCATCCAGGAGCACTTCGGCGCGCTGATGACCCTCACGTACACGCTGGAGGAGTTCATCCACCACGTGGAGTCGATGGACGCGCTCATCCGGCCGATGGTGCGGGAGCGGATGGCGCAGCGCGGCGCGGACTTCTTCGGACGGCTCGCGTCGACCGGCGAACTGACCGAGGACGAGCTGGTCAACCTGGCGGTCCTCACCCTCGGCGGTTCCCTCGACACCACCCCGAACATGCTGGCCCTGAGCACCTTCGCACTGCTGGAGCACCGGGACCAGCTGGCCCTGCTGCGCGCCCGCCCGGAGCTGTACGAGGCCGGCGCGGTGGACGAACTGCTGCGGTATCTGACGATCTCGCAGATGGGTTCGAGCCGGTGTGCGCTGGAGGACGTCGAGGTGGGCGGCACCACCGTCAGGGCGGGCCAGACGGTCGTCCTGTCGCTGCCCGCCGCCAACCGCGACCCCGAGGTCTTCGACGAACCCGACCGGCTGGATGTGACCCGCGTGCCGCGCAAGCATCTCGCGCTGGGCTTCGGGGCGCACCAGTGCCTGGGTCAGCACCTGGCGCGGGCGAGCATGCGGATCGGCCTGCGCCGCCTGTTCGACCGGTTCCCGGCGCTGCGGCTGGCGACACCGGCCGAGGAGGTCCCGCTGCGCGACCGGGCCGTGCACTACGGCGTCGACCGACTGCTCGTGGCCTGGGACTGAGGCCGCCATGGCACGGAGGAACACCGCCGCACGGGCGGGGAGGAAGGGCCTGCCCGCCTTCCGCACGGTCGTCGACAGCCGTGTGGAGCGGGTGCACACCGTTCGCGCCGGGCGGGCCGACGGCCGCCGTGTGCGGCTCACCGGCTACGACCTGCTCACCGGCCCGTGGTACACGCCGCTGACGTTCTTCTACCGCGGCACGCTCGACGGCGCGGCGCTGCGCGACTCCCTGGCGCGCACGCTGCGCCGCTACCCGCTGCTGTCCGGGCGGCTGGAACGGGACGCGGACGGCGGGCTGAGCGTGGTGTGCGCCGACGCGGGCGTCCGGTTCACCGAGGCGTCCTGTCCCGACCGGATGCGTGAGTACGGCCACGGGCTGCGCGCCCAGCCGGTCGTCGGGAACCTGCTGCGCGAGGTGAGCGCCTTCGGCGTGGTGGGCCGTGACACCCCGCTGCTGAAGATCCGGCTGACGCGGATGTCCGGCGGCGGGTCGGTCCTCGGTGTGCTCATCAACCACACGCTCGCGGATGGCGGCAGCACCGTCGCCTTCCTGGAGAGCTGGTCCCGCGAGCACCTCGGGCTGCCGTGGGACGGCCCCGACCACGACCGCGACGTACTGGACCGCCTGGGCCGGCCGTCCGCAGATCCTGTGACGCGGGAAGCCCGGGCGTTCGTCGGGACGGGCCGGATCCGGCATCTCGCGACCACGCTGAAGGCGGGGATCAACAAGCTCGCCACGGTCACGACGCGCTTCGACGCGGCGGAGCTCGCCGCGATGAAGGCCGAGGCGCAGCGGACTCCGGCGGAGCCCGGTGCGTGGGTGTCGACCAACGACGCGCTGACCGCTCATCTGTGGCAGGTGCTCGGTGAGCTGAGAGCGCGCCCGGCCGGGGAGACCGAGTGGCTGGGGCTGATCGTCGGCGTGCGGCAGCGGCTGGGCGACGCGTTGCCGGCGTCGTACTGGGGCAACTGTGTGAGCAACAGCTGGACCTCGCTCACGGCGGGCCGGCTGCGCGAGTCGCCGCTCGGCTCCGTCGCGGGGGATGTGCGGCGCTGCCTGGAGAGCAACACCGAGGACAAGATCCGCGACGAGATCGCCTTCCTCGACTCCTACCGGCGCAAGGGGGTCTCCCGTCATGTGATGTCCGTGCGGGCGCCCGACGTGTCGACGACGTCCGTGTCGGTCAACAACTGGTCGCAGTTCCCGCTGTACCGGATCGACCTGGGGGCCGGGCGGCCGTTCTGGTACGAGTTTCCCGACCTTCCGGTGCCGACGGTGCACATCGCGCCCACGCCGGACGGGGACGGGGGCCGGGACGTCTACCTGTGTCTGCCCGAGTCCGACGCCGCCCTGGCCGGCACTCGACCGTGGCGGGAGCGGCTGCACGTGTACAGCGGATCACCCATCGGGCCGTGACCGGAAGCGGTGGGGTGGGCGCCGTGCGTCCGCCGCCGCGCAACCGGCCCGGTCGGGAACGCCCGGGACGAAGTCGCCGCTATGGGACAACAGTGATCGCGGACTTCCCAGTCGGCTTCGGGTGAGCCAGGATGACGCGTGCAGAAGAGGTGCAGGGACGGGTCACCGGTCATCACGGAACCTCCACTGGGGCCGCGCAACACACGTCCCGGGACCACCACCGGTGCTCCGGGAGGGAGGACAGGGCGATGACCGGTGCGCACGGGAGCAGTCCCCGGGAGCGGCTGCCCGGCGGACCGGACCCGGAGCTGGTGGAGCGCGAACGCGAACTCGCCGTCATCTCCCGGCTGGTCCGGAGCACTGCGGCGGGCGATCCCGCCCTGGTGGTGTTCGAAGGTCCTGTCGGCATCGGCAAGACGTCCCTGCTGAACGCCCTGCTGGACCAGGCCCATGACCTGCGCCTGCGCGTGGTCCACACACGGGCCGGGCAGATGGGACACCGCCTCCCGCTGAGCACCGCACACGCCCTGCTGGCCGGTCTGAGCGCGGACGGTTCGGCCGGGCTGCCGCTGAGTGTCTCCTTCGCCGTGCTGGTCGAACTGCACGAGGTCGTCCGCTCCGCCGCGATGGCCGGCCCGCTGGTGATCGCCGTCGACGACGTGGAGGAGGCCGACGCCGCGTCCCTGCGGTTCCTCGCCCACACCGCACGCCGGATGACGGGTCTGCCCGTGCTCCTCGCGCTCGCGCGGTGCAGCGGCGCCCATGTCGCGGCCCTGAACGAGGTGGCGGCCCTTCCCCAGTGCCAGGTACTGCGGCCCCGGCCGCTCACCGGATCCGGCATCGGCCTGCTGACCCGGCGGCTCGTCGGGACGGAGACGGACTCCGCCTTCCAGGAGTCCTGTCTGGCCGCCACCAACGGCAACCCGATGATGGTGACCCGGCTGCTCACGGGGCTGCGCGAGGAGGAACTCCCCCTCACCGCAGCCCACTTCGCGTCCCTGGACGAGGACGACGTGCCCGCTTTCCGTCCGCGTGCGCTGCGCCTGCTGCACCGGCAGCCGGAGGCCACCGTGCAGGCGGCCCGCTCGCTGGCCGTGCTCGGCGACGGCGCGGCACCGGAGACATGCGCGCGGCTGGCCCATCTGGACAGCACCGCCTTCGTCGGCTCGGTGCTGGTCCTGACCTCCCTCGGGTTCGTGACCTCGAACGACGACGGGACGTGGTCCTTCGTCCACGCTCTGCTGCGCAACGCCGTGCTCGGTGACATGTCCGAGGAGGAACTGACCTCCGCTCACGGCCGGGCGGCCCGGCTGCTGCACGACAGCGGGTCGAGCGCCGCGGACGTGGCGGAGCACCTGTGCCGCGCCGCCACCGTGCCGGAGCCCTGGGCACGGGCGGTGCTGCGGGAGGCGGCCCGCGAGGCGATGTTGCGTGCCGCGCCGGACCGGGCGGTGGAACTGCTGCGCCCGTGTGTGCCCGAGGGCAGCGAAGACGCGTGCGACCCGGCCCTTCTCGTCGAGCTGGGCGTGGCGGAGACGCGGGTCGACCCCAGGGCCAGCATCCGCCACCTGACGTCGGCGCTGGAGCGGGCCTCGCTGCCCGCACTTCGGTCGGCGGCGCTCGGTGCCCTCACCGAGGCGCTCACCCGTCAGGGGCAGGTGGCCCGCGCGATGGCGCTGCTGTCCCGGTACCGCTCGGACGCGACAGCGGCCGGCGTGGGGAGTGCGCAGCTGATGGAGGCGCAGATGCTGATCGCGGCCTCGGCGAACCGGGCCGCTTACGCCGAACTGCTCGAGACGGTGACGTTCGACCTCTCGCTGTCCGGCGAGAGCGTCGGGGAGCGCGCCCTGCTCGCGGCCCGCGCCGTGAGCTGCGTAACCCGCCTGGACCGTGTCGCCGAGGCCGTCGCCGCCGCCCGCACCGCCACCGCCCGCGGCTCGTCGACCACCGATGCCGTTCCCTTCCCGTGCGCCGCCGGACTGACGTTCCTGTACGCCGACCTGCCGCACGAAGCGGAACGCGTCTACCGGCAGTTACTGGAGGACTCCGACCCGCTGACCGACGAGAGCCGTCCGAGTCTGCTCGCGCTCAGCGCGGAGGCGCACCACAGACTCGGAGCCCTCGACGTGGCACTGCGGGCCACCGCCGCCGCTCTGCGGAACGTCGCCGTCTCACGGGCCGCCGCGCACCAGGCACAGCCGCTCGCGGTGCGGCTGCACACCCTGCTCGACCGGGGTGACCTGGCGGAAGCCTCACGTCTGGAGGCGGAGATACCCGACGCTCAGGACGACGCGTGGCAGTGGAACGAGGTGCTCTGCGCGCGTGGCCGACTGCACCTGGCGAAGAACGACCCCGAACGCGCCCTGGCCCACCTCGAGGAGTGCGGACGCAGGGAGGCGCAGTGGCGGCGCATCAGTCCGGCCGTCTCGCCGTGGTGGTACTGGGCCGGGCTCACCCGTCTCGCGCTCGGCGACCGACGTGCGGCCCTCGCGCTGGCGGAGGAGGCCGTCGGCCGCGCCCGTGCCGCACACCTGCCGTGCGCCCTGGGGACGGGTCTTGAGCTGTGGGCGGAGGCGGTCGGTGACGACGAGCGGCCGCCGCTGCTGGAGGAGGCCGAGCAGGTGCTGGCAGGCACAGAGGCGGCGCTGATACGGGCACGGGTGCGGGTCGCTCGGGGGAAGTTGCTGCACCGGCTCGGATACAACAAGGCGGCCCGTGAGGTTCTGCGTCAGGGCTGGGAGGAGGCGTACGCCGTCGGCTCCCGGTCGCTGCACAAGGCGGCCCACCGGGCCCTGCTCGCCACGGGCGCACGCCCGCGCCGTCCGGTCTCCCGCGGCTTGCCGGCCCTTACGCACAGCGAGACCCAGGTGGCCCGCCTGGCAGCGGACGGCAGGACCAACGCGTGGATCGCCGAGCGGCTCTTCGTCACTCAGCGGACGGTGGAGGTCCACCTGACCTCGGTGTACCGCAAGCTGGGGCTGTCGGGGCGGCGGGAGCTGCGGGACGCCCTGGCGGCGTCGGACACCGGCACGGCGGCACAGGGGACGTGACCGTCCGGGACGCCGTTCCCCGCGCATGCCGTTGTTGGGTGTCGGAGATCCGTCCATTCCCCGGCAATGACGACCGCCGGAAAACTGACCTCAAGTCAAAAAACGTCCGCGCCAATGAGGCGCGGAATGAAACCGTTCTCACAATTCAGTGAACAATGGAGGACCGGTCCCGGGCGGCTCACGACCCATTCCCGTGACAAGCCCTTCACAGGAATGAAGCACACTTCCTCCGGGACTCCGCCTCATCTGGCACGCCGTGCCACTGCACAGAGCCGTGCCACCGGAGCGGCGGCACACAACGAGCACTGTGGAACGTGGGGTTGCAGGCCATGGTTTGGTGTGCGTGAGACTCAGGAGGCTCGCGCTGGTCACGGGCGGATGACTTCGGTCACGGTCGTCGGCCGGCGGGCGGCTTCGCGGTTCGTCAGGACCAGCAGGGCTCTGACCAGCATGGTCACCCCTTTCGGGGCGGTGCGCACCTTGCTCAGGAGAGGCTGGTGAGCGTGCCGTGACCGGAGGCGGTGACCTCCGAGGTGCGTCCGGGACGTGTGGCGCAGACCCAGATCAGCCGTCCCTCGTCGTCGGCGAAGGAGACCAGGAGCAGGCGGTGGCACGTGCGGCTGCCGGAGGAGTTCTTCCGGTTCGCCGTGCCCCGTAGGCGCCGGGTGCGTATCTAGGGAGCCGTCCAGCAGGGCGGCGGTGGTGCGATGCGTCCCGTTGCCGCCTGCCGGGCCGCTGGTCACAGCGCAGTGCCATCGGCACGATACCGGCGATCTCGCAGGCGAGGCCGGGCCGAGAGCGCGGCGGAACCGGCATCCCTTGGGAACCCGACCCGCCCGATGATCTACACCGGGGCCACCGGCCGGTGTGAGTGACTGAGCCGTCACTCACACCAGACCCGTGACCCGCGAATTCCCGGTGCACACCCTCGATGTGGTTTCTCTGCCCGTTTTCCTCTTCCCTTGCTTTTCCGCCCTTGGCTGTGGCCTGCTGAGCACTCAGGCTTTCAAGGAACTTTGTTTGTGCCTACGGGAGTTCATCAGGCATGAGTGACTCCAGGGGGGAGAACCACCATCGTGTTATTGGAACGCGAGTCGGCACTGGCGCAGGCCGCCGCCGCGCTGCGCCGCGCCGAGGAAGGACAGGGTTCGTCGCTGGTCGTCCAGGGCCCGATGGGCGTGGGCCGCTCCGCTTTCCTCGGCTCCGTGTCCGACCTGACACGCGAGCGGGGACTGCTGCTGCTCAAGGCCCAGGCGTCGGCGGCCGAGGAGTGCTTCCGGCTGGGAGTCGTACGGCAGTTGGTTGACTCGCTGCGGGCGATCGCTCCGCGTGAGGACTTCGCGCGCTGGCTGCACAAGGCCACCGCACTGCTTCCCGACGGCACGTCGACCGCGCTCCCGCCGGACGACCCGGACGCCGGGCGCCCCCCGTGGTCCGCGCTCACCTGGGAGCAGGCGCCCCGCTGGCTGGCGGCGCTCCTCGGCTCCATCACCGAGGACCGGCCGGTGGTCCTCATGGTGGACGACCTCCAGTGGGCCGACACCGAGTCACTGCAGGCGCTCGCGCTGCCTCTCGCGCAGTGCGCACGGCGGCCGATCCTCTTCGTGTTCTCCGTGCTCCCCGGTGACGTGCACGGCAACCGGCAGCACGTACGGGATCTTCTCGCGCCGTCCACCTGCACGGCGGGACCGTTCACCGACCCGGGTCCGTGCGCGTGCGCCGATCACCCTCACCACCGGACGCTGGAGCTGTCCGCGCTGGGCATCGACAGCGTCCGCCTATTGGTGGAGCAGGCTTTACGGGAGCCGTCGGAGGCGGTGTTCGTGGAGACCGTGTCGGCGCGTTCCGGCGGCAATCCCCTGCTGCTGCGGACGGTGCTGGACGAGGCACACTACCTGCGGCTGCGCCCCACGGCGGCGCACGCGGCCGTCGCCGCGACGCTGCGGCCCGAGCGTGCGCGGCAGCGTCTCGACGCGTTCTTCCGGTCGCAGCCGGACCATGTGCGCCGCGCCGCCTACGCCCTGACCGTACTCGGCACGGCCGCGGAAGCCCCGTTCGTGGCGCACCTCGCCGAACTCGACGCCGTGGGGCTGACGGAGGCGATCGAGGTGCTGCGCCGTGCCGGTCTCGTCGGCCCGAGGGACTGCCGGCTCACGTCGGGGACGGTGCTGTGTGACCTGCTCGAAGAGCACATGCCCGCCGAGGAGCGTACCGCCATGCGCGGGGTCGCGGCCGAGCTGCTCCACCGTACCGGGCACCCGGCGGAACTCGCCGCGGAGCAGTTGATGGGCGCGATCAGTCTGCACGGACCGGAGGCGGTGGGCATCCTGCGGACCGCCGCGGACAGCGCCCTGCGCCGCGGTTCCCCCCGGGACGCGGCACGCTACCTGCGGCGGGCGCTGCTGGACTCCTCCCTGTCCGGACGCGACCGGGCCGTGCTGCTGATCGACCTCGCCACCGCCGAGCGCAGCTTCGCCACCGCCGCCTCACTGCGGCACGTCGTCGAAGCCGTTCCGCTCTTCGACTCCGTGCGGGAGCGGGCGGACGTGGTCGCGCGGCTGGGGCCTCTGCAGATGGACCCGCCCGCCTTCCGCATCGACACCATCCGGGCCGCCGTCGCCGAGGAGCTGGGCCGGTCGGGCAGCGGGGACTGGGTGGAACGGGAGCTGGCGCTGAGGCTGGAGGCCCGCGAGCACATCCTGTCGGCGCAGGACCCCGAGCACATCCGGCGTGCGCTGCGCCGCTTCCGCGATCTGGGACCCTCCCCCCGGCTGGCCACCACGGGAGAACGGGAACTGGTCACTTCCCTGATGCACATCGCCTTCGTCGCCAACGCCGTCCCGGCGGACCAGCTGACGGGGCTGTGCACCCGGCTCCTGGAGCAGGAGCCTCCCACTCCCGAACACGTCCACACCACTGTGCCACTGGCCGTGAACATCCTCTCCGGTGCCGGGCAGGTGGAGGGTGCGGCGAACTGGCTCCGCGAGGCCAACAGGCTCGCCCAGCGCCGGGGCGGTGACGTGGAGCAGGCCGTCATCCGCTGTGAGCAGGCCTTGGTGGCGCTCGCCGACGGGCACCGGGCCTACGCCCAGGCAAAGGTCATCCAGGCCGACGCCCTCGCGGGCCCGGAGACCAGCGGACTGCCGACCGTGTGTGCGGCCGTCCTCGCGATCGTCGCCATGAACACCGGCCGACCGGAGCTGGCGGAACAGATACTCGTCCAGCACCGGCTGCACGCCGAGAACCAGCACCTGGCGGCGCTGCTGCACGTCGCGCGCGGCTCGCTCGCGGCCCGGCGCGACGAGCCGCGGGCCGCCCTCGATCACTACCGGACGGCGGGCCGGCACACGGAGGGGATCGGCTGGCTCAACCCGGTCGTCCTGCCGTGGTCCTCGTGCGTAGCCCTGATGCACCACCGTCTCGGCGAACACCAGGAGGCCGTGGCCGCCGCGGAGCTGGAGGTCGGCAGGTACCGCGCCTGGGGCTCCGACACCAGACTGGGCCGCTCCCTGATCGTGTTGGGCAGGGTCACCCCCGGGCAGCGGGGTACCGAGGTGCTCGAGGAAGCTGTCACGCTGCTGGAGAAGGGCAGCAACAACTACGATCTGTGCCGAGCCCTGTACGCTCTGGCCGTGCGTCGGGAAGTCAGACCGGGCAGGAGAACCTCCGCCCTCGAACGGGCCCGGCAGCTGCTCGAGGAACACGACATGCCCGAGCTGGCCGAAAAGGTACGCGGGATATCAGGGAAAGAAACGGGGAAAACGGGAACGTCCGGCAAGCGGCTCACGCCGTCGGAGCGCAAAGTCGCCCGGCTCGCCGCGACCGGACTCAGCAACTCGGAAATATCCGGCCAACTGGGCACGTCCTCCCGCATGGTGGAGAAGCACCTCACCAACGCGTACCGGAAACTCGGCATTTCCGGACGCCCCGAACTGGGCACAGCGTTGAAGAGGCTCGACGGAGGACAGTTGGCCTGAACCGGGCGCCTGCCGGGCATCGAAAACCGATACCCGGCCGGAACCGGCTGCAGCCGGAGCGAGTGGGCTCTCTCGGACGGGACACCGACCGTCCGAGAGATCCCTCTCCGTTCTCCCCCGCCGAACCACCGAACCACCGAACCACAGTGTTTTGGAGCCACGCAAAAGTTTGCTTGACCCGTCTGCGGACGCATTCCTAGGCTCACCCGCAGGTACCCAAGGCGCTCATGAGGGGGCATCGACCACGACCCCGGACAGGCAGGCCCGACCAGCCGGCCAAGAGAACCGCCCACGGGTGGCAATCCCCCACAGTTGAATCCAGAAAGACGGTGCGTCGCAGTGACCACGCGAATAGCAGGCCCCTGGCACAACAGAGACAGGGGGGCGGCTCCGCACACTTCCTCGGCCCCTCAACGGACACAGCATGATGGCCGGCCACACATCGAGGCCAATCGCCGCCTGTACACGGCGCACATCGACACCGACATGCACATTGTCGCGGCGGAGCCCGATTTCTCCGTGCCGTTCGGCCGCACCTCCGCCGACGTCTGCGGACGGAATCTCTATGAGCTTCTCCACCCCAGCTCCCCCTCGGTACTCAAACGACACTTCAACCGGCTTTCGCAGGGGCGCTGCACTCGCTTCGCCTCACGCATGGTCGGCCTGGGGGACGAGGGCCGGGCCTTCTCGGGAGAGCTGACGGGCATCGCCGTCCAGAACACCACCGGGCTTGTGTCCGGCATCGTGGTGCAGGTGCGGCCGGACGACGCGGTGACCGGAGCGGACGCCGACGAGGGCGTCGTCAACCCCAAGGACCGGCTGCTGAGCAAGCTCGACGCGCAGGTCCTGGAAGGTGTAGCCAGCGGTGCCTCCACGGTGCAGCTCGCCAGTCGGCTCTACCTGAGCCGACAGGGCGTCGAGTACCACGTCGGTCTCATGCTGCGAAAGCTCAAGGCCCCGAACCGGGCGGCTCTTGTGGCGCGTGCCCACTCCATGGGCATGCTGTCGGTCGGCCAGTGGCCACCACGGGTGCTGCCGGATTTCATCAAGTAGCAGCGTCCCAACCCCGGCGGGCTACCCACCCGGACGGGGCAGCACGGCTCCTCGCGGCCGACGCCGCAACCGCCCCGCGAGGGCCCGGCGGCCGTACCGAACCTGTCGGTACGGCCGCCCGGCCATGTACGGGGCATCCGCCCCGGTACAAGACCGGTCTCCGCCGGCCGAGTGGCGGCCGCGCGCGGGCCGGTCGGCGCCGCTACTGCTCCAGTTCGCGGCTGATGAGGTCGAACAGCTCCTCGTCACTGGCCCCTTCCAGCCGGTCGCCGAGCGACGGGCCGCCGTCCGCCGCTCCAGTGCCGTCCTCGTCGCCGTCGCCGCCGTCCTCCTCGATCTCACCCAGGAGCGCCTTGAGCCTGGCGCCGAGCAGCGTGCGGACGTCCTGGTCGAGGCCGGCCCGCATGATGCGGACGACGCTGCTCTCCAGGTCGGCCAGCATGGTCGTCACGGTCCCGCCCCCGCCGGAGAGTTCGGCGTCCAGGTGCTGCGCCAGGGCAGCCGGACTGGGGTGGTCGAAGACCAGGGTCGTCGGCAGCGGCAGACCGGTGTCCTTGATCAGAGTGTTGCGCAGTTCCACTGCGGTGAGCGAGTCGAACCCCATGTCGCGGAAGGCCCGGTCGGCGCCTACGCCACCGATGTCGGCATGTCCGAGGGCCCTGGCGGCGGCCCTCCGGACATGGCCGAGAAGGGCTTCCGCACGCCCCTGCGGCGACAGCGTGGCCACCTGCTCGACCAGAGCGGGCCGCCCCGCCGCGGAACCGGGTTCCGCCCCCACGGTGTCGGTCCCGTCCGACACCCGCGCAGCCCCCGGAAGACCGGTCAGGAAGGGAGCGGGACGGCGACTGGTGAACGCCGGTACGAAGCGATCCCACTCCACATCGGCCATGACCACCGTGCCGTCGCTCCCGGCCAGCGCCGATTCCAGCCCCAGGAGGGCACGCCTGGGTTCCATTGTGCGCAGACCACGGCGCTCCAGTTCCTCCGCGCCCACGTCCGAGACCATCCCGCCGCCCGCCCAGGGCCCCCAGGCCACCGAAACGCCCACCGCCCCGCGAGCACGGCGCGCCTCCACGACCGCGTCGGCCACCGCGTTCGCGGCCGCGTACGCGGCTTGCCCGCCGCTCCCCCATACACCGGCGATCGACGAGAAAACGACGAAGACGCTGAGGTCCCGGTTCCGCGTCAGCTCCTCCAGGTGAAGGGTGCCTTGGGCCTTCGCGGCCATGGCCCACTCGACCTGAGCGGGCGTCGTCGTGTCGATCGGCTCGACGTCCAGCACACCCGCCACGTGGGCGATGCCGTCGACCTGGTGGGCGTCGAGCAATGCGGCGACCTGGGCGCGGTCGGCAACGTCGCACGAGACCACCTCGACGCGTTCCGCGCCCGCCGCCTCCACCCGGGCGACCGTGCCGGCCGCCCCATCGACGTCCGCACCGCCTCGGCTGGCGAGCACTACCTCCCTGGTCCCCCGCCCGGCGAACCATTCTGCGACCCGCACCCCGAGAGCACCGGTGCCACCGGTGACCAGGAGACGCCGAGGAACACTGCTGTCGTCGCCGCCCAGGGGCGGCGCCGTCGTCGATGCGGGCAGCGATGCGGGACGCAACCGACGGGCATGGACCGCAGCGCCGGCCACCGCCACCTGGTCCTCGTCACCGTGCGCCAACAACGCGACGACCGCGGCCAGTTCGTCGTGCCCCGGCTGGGGACTCAGGTCGACGAGACCGCCCCAGCGTTCCGGGTGCTCCAAGGCCGCCACTCGGCCGAATCCCCAGACGGCGGCCTGCGCCGGATCGCCGGGTACGCGGTCGGGTCCGAAACCGGCCTGGGTGAAGACCCACACCGGTGCCGACGCTCCGATGTCGCCGAGTGCCTGGACGAGTGTCATCGTGCCGATCACTCCGGAATGCGGCTCGGCCACGGACGCTGCCTCTCCCGTGTGGGACGCGGGCAGGTTCAGACAGGAGATCACACCGGCCGGCGCGCCCCCGTCGAAGGCCTGCTCCAGCGCGCGGGCGAGCGCCTCCCTGCCCAGAACATCGCAGGTGAGCCGCTCCAGCCCCGGGACGAACCGCTCGAGCCCCGGCACAGGGGCAGCGGCACCGGGCCCTTGAAGCAACAGCCAGCGGCCCGGGAGGGCACGTTGGAGCGGCAGCTCCAACGGCTCCCACTCGACACGGTAGCGCCAGCCGTTCACTGCGGCGCGGTCCACATGGTCGCGGCGCAGGTCCGACAGGGCGGGGAGAACCGAACCGAGCGCGTCCTCATCCACCCCGAGTGTCTCCGCCACCTCCTCCGCTCCCCGCCGCTCCAGCATCGACCAGAACGACGCGTCGCCCTCGGCGGCGGATCCTGCGGCCGGTGCCACCGTGCGCGCGGCGACCGTGGGCCAGAAGCGCGTGCGCTGGAAGGCGTAGGTGGGCAGGTCCACCGGCGGGGCGTCCGCAGCGGCGGGCGGCAGGGCGGTGGCCCAGTCGACCACTGCTCCGTTCACGTGGAGCAGGGCCATCGCACGGAGTACGGCCGGGTGTTCCGGGGAGTCCTTGCGGAGGGTGGGTGTGAGGAGGGCGGGGCTGTCGTCCGGGGTGCAGTTCCGGGTGAGGGCGGTGAGGGTGCCGTCGGGGCCGATCTCCAGGAAACGCGTCACGCCGTGGGCGTTCAGTGCGGTGATGCCGTCGGCGAAGCGGACGGTGTCACGGACGTGACGGACCCAGTAGCCGGACGACGCCAACTCCTCGCCGGTGGCGAGCTGTCCGCTCAGATTGGACACGACCGGAATGACCGGGGGCACGTAAGCAATACGCTCGGCCACCTCGCGGAAGGCGTCGAGCATCGGCTCCATCAACGGCGAGTGGAAAGCGTGCGAGACCCGCAGACGGGTGGTGCGGCGGCCCTGCTCCCTCAGCGTCGAAGCCACCTCCTCCACCGCCGCCTCGACACCGGCGATCACCACGGACCGCGGACCGTTGACCGCCGCGAGCGACACCTCACCGCCACGACCCTCCAGCAGCGGCACCACCTCCGCCTCCGCCGCCTCCACAGCCACCATCACCCCACCAGCGGGCAGCTGCTGCATCAGCCGGCCACGCGCCACCACCAGAGCACACGCGTCCTCAAGCGACATCACCCCCGCCACATGCGCAGCAGCGATCTCACCGATCGAATGCCCGATCAGGAAGTCCGGACGCACCCCGAACGACTCCACCAGACGGAACAGCGCGACTTCGAGCGCGAACAGCGCCGGCTGCGTCCACTCGGTGCGGTGCAGCCGCTCAGCGTCCGCGCCGAAGACGACCTCCCGCAACTCCTCCCCGACATGCCCGCACACCGCGTCGAACGCCTCCGCGAACACCGGGAAAGCCTCATACAACTCACGCCCCATCCCCGGCCGCTGCGCACCCTGACCCGAGAACAGAAACGCCGTGCGGCCACCGCCTCGTACCTCACCAACGACGGTGCGAAGCCCCGCCTCACCCAACTGGAGGTTCTGCAGTTCCCCGGCAAGCTCCTGGTGGGTGGAAGCGAGGACGACGGCACGCTGCTCGAAGGGACCCCGGGTTGTGGCCAGAGCGTGGGCCATCCGGACGGACGCACCGTCGCTTCGCTCCTTGAGGGCCGCAAGCAGTCGGCCGGCCTGCGCGCGGAGGGCCGCCTCGCTACGGCCGCTCAGGATCCAAGGCAGCAGTACCCCTTCTTCACCAGCGACGGGATCAAGATGCCTTGCGTCGTCCGGAACCTGTTCGAGGATGACGTGGGCGTTGGTCCCGCTCAGACCGAACGACGACACACCCGCCCTGCGCGGACGATCCGCGTCCGGCCACGCCCGTTGCTCGGTCAGCAACCGCACCGCTCCCGACGACCAGTCCACATGCGAGGACGGCTCGTCCG